>PXPD01000028.1 GCA_003009815.1 Nanohaloarchaea archaeon SW_4_43_9
GGAAGGTGCTGGGATAATCCACCGTAAACTGGGGGAAAAAGGAGTTAAAGTAATGACAGAAACCGAAGCAGTAGACTTTAAGGGCGAGGAAGAAGTTCGAGAAATAGTTCTCGATTCTGGAGAAGAAATAAAGGACTTAGACTCTGTTGCTGCAGCTATCGGCCAAGAAGCGAACTCAGGATTTGTAGACGTCGAGAAAAACAGCTCTCAAATGATCAAGACTGACAAGTTTCTTCAAACATCGGATCAAGACATCTACGCGGCTGGAAACATGGTGGAGTACAGCTCTCCGGTTTTCGAGCGCAGGACAGTGAACGGTTCTTGGGATCACAGCGAGAAAATGGGAGAAACCGCCGGGAAAAACATGGTTGGATCAGAAAAAGAGTTCGACTATGTGAACACTTACGGTGTCGGACATTTCAATGCACAGTTTTTGGCGATCGGCGATTGGACCGGAAAATCTCTATCAAGAAAGTACAGTGAAGAAGATCACTACAGGAGATTATTCTTTAATGGTAAAAGACTTGTCGGTGCTGTAATGATAGGATTTACTAGAGGGCAGGAAGAGATCAGGAGAATGATTAGAGAGAAAGAAAAAATTGAGGACAGAAAGGAACTACTTGATAAAAACTACTGGACATAGCTCTCAAGCCAGAAAGTTTCCCTCTCTCAGTAGTCTACCGGATGTGGACCCCAGTAAATAAATCCTCTGGTCATTTCAGCTCTATTCCTCTCCAAAGTCATCATCCAGAACTTTCAGCGCTCTAGGGGAGACAAATGCAAGGTCCTGCCAGTCCTTGGTCATACGTGGACATGCACAGTTGACATAGATATCGATTCCGAATCCTCTATAGTCTGCTTCGAAAATTCTATCCTCGACAAATACATAGACATCTTTGCCGTGTTCCTCAAGTTTCTCTTTTGCGATCTCGACGGCTTTCATGTAGTTCTGTCCTTTCTTTGAGGAGGTTACAATACCCCATTTTTGCTTGTCCTTGTGCTTGAGAACTCTGGCGTATTCTGCCTGCATCTCGTCATCAAGCGAATTAGCTGGTTCGATCCAGATATGCTTTTCGTATGGATCTACGACATATACTTTCTTTCCAGCCTCCGATACCTGTGAAGGATGGAAATGTCCAGAACCGAGAAAGACGAAAGCATCTACTTTATGAGCGATATTGTGGGCGGCGCCCGCGTCACATCCCAGTACCTGTCCAGGCTCTGAGGTTCGAAGCCCGGTCTTACCTTCAACCACTTCGAAACCCTTGCTTTCTAGGAAGTCTCGAGCCTTTTCCGCTCTATCCATATACTGGGTAACACCGACAAGTCCCAACGTCTCATCCTCATTGATTTCATCATAATTTTCTTCAAGCACGCTCATAAGGTCACGATTCTCCCTGTATGGGAGATAGTATACATCATAGTCTTTCATATCCGCTTTCTCAGGGTGCAGAAACCGTGTATGGCCAACGTGAACCAGGGCATCAGCACCCATTCTGTTCACTTTTTCATCAGCAATTCCACATGCGCCAAAAGTCGAGGCTCCAACTATAACTGTTTCAAATCCTTCATCCTCTAGGTCCGATGCGAAGTCAATTATCTGCGGTTTGATACCATCAGGGCCCTGTAGGCCGATCTTATCGTAGTCTTTTCCATCCAGTTCCTCAAGAACTTCTTCAAAGGTCTCGTAGTTGTACTGTTCTCTTTCCTGTTTTTGAGCTCCAGTCATGTTAGAAGAATGTGCGGTAAACTTTTTTAGTTAGAATCAATTTCCCGAATTTTCTCCAGCATGAACTTCTTTTCTGCTCTTTGAACTTTTCTCT
This sequence comes from Nanohaloarchaea archaeon SW_4_43_9, assembly GCA_003009815.1. Classification (GTDB taxonomy): domain Archaea; phylum Nanohalarchaeota; class Nanosalinia; order Nanosalinales; family Nanosalinaceae; genus SW-4-43-9. The sequence continues at coordinate 1,824 of PXPD01000028.1, forward strand.
CCAAATCATCTATGAAACGTTTCTCACATGAAACTGCATCGTAACCTTTTACTACTGCCTCTTTCAAGACATCGATTTTCGGCTGATTTACAATAAGGACTTTTTTCTCGGCATCCAGATACTTGATCATTTCTTTGCTTTCTCTTCCCAGCTTTCTTACATCCAGCATTAAGTTATCTCCATCGAACACAAAGGCCTGTTCGGCTGTGTCAACATAGTTTTTTCTGGAGAACTGATTTTCTCCTGTAGCCTTATCACTGAGAACGTAGCCATCTCCATATGGCGGCGAAGTAAACACTCCTCTACCGTTTCTAGGATTAAGAGGTAGAATTTCCGTGGCGACCGGTGAATTAGTAGTATCTCCGGTTATCGCTTTCGTATCTCTGGAGTCCTTGCTATCTCGACTGAATGGAAAACTGTCTTTGGTTCCACCGTCCATTCTGGCCTGTCTTTTTTCCTTTCGACCACTTTTTTGCTCCTTCATATTGATTCTCTGCCCGTTTTCAAGTTTTTCAGCAAAGCTGAATACAGCTGTTTTGCCCTCTTCCCGGGCTTTTTCAGCATCTCTGCTGGTGTATCCTCCCGCTCCAGTTACAAGATGTTTTCTATACTTCTCCGGTGACAAGGTAGTTTCCGAATAAGTAATTTCCTGGCCAACAGTTCCGCTGATATCGCCTTCTGATACCTTCAATCCCTGTATCTCAGGATTTTTCAGTACTTCGTAACGTGGCTTTTCTTTCCATACATCCACAATATAGAAATCTCCTCGTTTGTAAGCAAACTTGGCATTAATATCCTGTCTGTCAAGTTTTCCAAGCAGTTCTTTGATCTCTGAACCCTCAAACGGCATCTCTGGTTCAACCTTTTTCTGTCTCTCCTCTCCGTTCATAGGGTTCCGGGTGATCTTTCTGTGTTCCTCCGGCTTCTTCGAGTCAATTTCTCCGGAGTCAAGGGTGTAAAAGTAGGGCCGGTTCTCTCCTTCCTCTAGGGAGGTACCAAGTCCTTCAACAACTTCGACAAGTCCTGGGGTCTCCCCGTCTCCTGTCATAGCTGAACCGGAGTACTCAGATTCAATCATTTTCTGTACAATTATAGACGGCATTTCACCGGTGTTCTCGTAGTAAGACCCGGCTACATCTTTCAAAGCTTCAAAAAGATCCGACGAGCCGACATTTAACTTGTATTTGGCATGCGCCTGTTTATTCGATACCCTGATCGATACAAACTGGTTATTTCTCTGTCCTCCGACAAGGTTTTTAGCTTTTCCTGTCGAGTTTCTGACCTCGGAGCTCATCCCTATATCCTTGTATGCATCCTTGATTTCCTTCCGATGATCTGAACCGATACTGGCATTAAGTATCTGTTCAGCGGATGTACCGTTTTCAAAAATCTGTTCGAGTTCTTCCGAGGTTATAACGAAGAAATTAGGTACCTGAAAGTTCTCAGCCCTGTCAAGCATTCTCGCCTTCTGTCCAACATCTCCTTCTAGATGGCCTTTCCATTCAACCATGCAGTATACTGGAAACTGGAGAAATTAATAATTAGGGGACAAAAAATTCTATTCTTCGATCTTGACTCTACAGCTGACAGGCATTTTGTGGTTTGCTCTTTCTAGGGCTTTCCTTGCCTCCTGCTCGTCTCCGTCTTCTACTTTAACTCTCATGATAGTCTGATCATCATCTACTAGTGCTGCTCTGCCAATCGGTCTTCCGAAAGGCTTTCTCATACCTTCGTAGTAACGGTCTGCCTGTGCTACTCCTGCCAGCG
>PXPD01000029.1:0-4600 GCA_003009815.1 Nanohaloarchaea archaeon SW_4_43_9
CACGTCATCTTCTCTAATAGGTCCACGGGCATTTCTTACAAGAATTTTACCTTCTTCGCTTCCTTCAATTATTCTGCACCGGATTTTTCGGACTCCTCTGTGTCCCTGATCCCCGATCACTTCAACTACTTTAGCTGCTACCATCCGAAAACCACCTTACCGGTTTTCTTGAATCCGCACAGGGCGGCTCTCAGTTTTTGCTTTCAGGTTTTGGAGAATCATGAATTACTCACTCTTCGTCTTTGTCGAGAAGTTCTCTTGCTTTTAGTCTTATGTCGTCTACCTGATCTTCAGCCTGTCCGACTGAAGTAATTGCGACTGCAGCGCTCTGTACATTGATACCTGCTGCTAATCCAAGTTCTTCTTTGTCAGGGACGAATGTGTATGTAATATCTTTCTCTTCCGCCATTGCCGGTAGATGCATGACAATCTCTTCAGGTGATACATCTGAAGCAATTACAATCAGGTCTGCTTCATTTCTCTCGATCGCTTTCGTTACTTCGTTAGTACCGATTACGACCTTACCTGTGTCGTCTGCTTTTTCGATAGCGTTGTAGGTTTTCTCTGCTAGTGAATCTGATGGTTCGAATTTTTGGAATGCCATTATTTGTTAACACCTTTCGCAACCTTGGGTCATCAAGGCTTATGGTGTAGAATAGTTTGAAACTTTTTTATAGGGATTGTAGTTGTATATGTGAGAGGGCAGGGCTGCTTGGTATTTACTGTCTTTCCGGGTCAAATTCGGAGAGTTTATCGGATTCAATGTAGTCAAGTTCTTCTTCAAGATCTCGGATTATGAGGTTGAGTTCATGTCTCTGTTTATCGGTTTTTACCTCCATCTGCTGCATTTCTCTCACAAGTTGGTGTTTGAGAAGTCTGATCAGTTTTACTCCTGAGTTTGCGTCCCTGTACTCTTCCAGCATTTCAATTAACTCTTCCTGATCCAGATCGTTCATCTTGTCACTCCTGCTGGTTGCTGTTCTGCTGGGAAATTATGTTCTTGACACCTGATCTATCCTGTTCGAGGCTATGGAGGAGTTCTTTTGCCTCCTTCTCGGTTGCCCGATCTTCCTCTATACCTCTCTCTAGCTGATTCACGACATCCTCTATCTCCCGGGAGAGATATCTCATCTCCCGTATCATATTTTTGGCTGATTCGAATTTCTGCCTCCTGATAAATAGTGTGCCTTTATCGATTTCCGGTACATCTATCTGCTTTGTCTCCGCAGGTTCAGGGATAGAATCGTTTAGCCTTGAGTCTAAGTTATTTTTTGCTGTTGAATTCGCCGACCTGTCCTGGTCATGTTGAGGTTGCGATCTCTGTGCTTGCGGTGGTGTGTTTCGCTCGTTGCTACTGTTTTCCTGGTTCTGTGGTGGTGAATCAAAGGCTTTTACTCCTTTTTCCGGAGCATCTTCGTTATGCTGTTTTTTGTTTTGCTGTTGGTCCGGTTTTTGTGTAGGAGCGTCCGATTTTTCCTCAGTCTGGAACCTTTCCTCAAAAGATTTTTCGGACGGCTTTGACAGGTCATTCTGTTCGGTCTGGTCCGGGTCTTGGGAGAAAGACTGTGTCTGGTTGATGTTTTGGTCCGGAGAGCTATTATCTTCTTCAAATCCCTGTGGGAAATCTTCCCCTAGTTCATCAGTTTCTTTTTGCTGTTTCTGTGGAGGTTGCTGATCCGGTGTACTGCTGTTAACCATCTGCTTGATATCCTCCATATTTTCCTTTAGTTTGTCCTTGTCGTCTCCTCCTATACCGAACATAGTCTTGTTACAGATTTGGTCTGACCGGGTTTAAATATTCGGGTATAATAGGTTTTCAGAATTTCTGTAAAGTCATTTGTGTATTCCTGTCGACAAGGTCGGAGACTCTTAGGCCGATTCTACGTAATGAGGCGTTTTCTTCTTCTATCAGTCTTCTAATCAATCTGTCAGAGTGGTTGATGAGTTCTTTCTTTGATTCCGCGGTGTCTATTTTTGTGGATCGGGTGTACTGGTTAAGCTCGGTGTCTATACCTATAATAGTTATCTTTCTGAAGGCTTTTTGCTTCGACTTTATTCTTTTATCCAGTTCTCCGGCAAGCTGTTTTATCTCCTTCATTATATACCGGTGGCTTCTGGAGTTTCTCTCCATAGTTTTGATCTTGGAAATCTGTTTCTGTTCTCCTGATTCTAGTTTTCTGGAGCCTTTACCTATGGCTTTCCTCTTCAGTGAAGCGGCTTTCTCTCTACCAAACTTCTGTGCCAGTATAGTGTTATTGACCTCTCTTAAGTCCTCTACAGTCTCTATCCCGGCTTCTTCCAGTTTTTTCTCAGTTTTGCTTCCTACACCGTGAAGATCGATTATATCTTTTTCGGACAGAAAATCCTTTTTGCTGTCTTTACCTACTTTTTTTAGTCCGTCAGGTTTGTCATCGCCTGAAGCCAGTTTCGCTAGGAACTTGTTAGGAGCTATACCTATTGATGCAGTCAGTCCAAGTGATTCTACTCTTGCTTTGATCTTTTTTGCTTTTTCAACTTCATCTCCTCCAAGTCTGAAGTAGGCCTCGTCGATGCTGGTCTTCTGTATTTTGCTTGTGAAAGAGCTTAGGATTGCCAGCAGTTCCTCCGATTTTCTGCGGTAGAAATCATGGTCTGCCTCAAGAAATACTGTTTCGTCCGTTGCTTTGTCCTTAGCTTCTCTCAGTGCCATTCCTGAGTCTATTCCGAGTTCCCGTGCCTGATAGTCACATGTTGATACTGCTCCTGAGCTCTTGTTCCGGGTATATATACATATCACAACAGGTTTTTTCTTCAGTTCCGGTCTTCGAAGTTCTTCACAGCTGGCGAAAAACGCATCCATATCTATGTGGGCTATCATGTAACCGGAATAGGAGGTTTATTTAAAAACAGAAGTCGGGAGCTGAACCGGTAGTTCCGCTAGTTAAGCTCTTCTACGTGTTCTTCTACATCTTTTATGTAGTCCTCAACTCGGGAGCGATAGCTTTCATCCTGTAGTTCTCCGTCTGCTGAGAATACATCTCTTATACCGGAGATGGGGAGGTTAGGTCCGGGCTTACCATTAACTGCCAAGGTTATATCATGGAGATGGGATAGACCTCTGACACCGCCGAATCCTCCAGCGGATGTTGTTATGTAACTGAATGGTTTATTATCGTATTCTGGGTAAAGATGGTCCAATGCGTTTTTGAGTACTCCAGGGATTGAGTGGTTGTACTCCGGGGTGATTATCACCAGGCAGTCTGTTTCCCTGATTTTTTCACTGAGAAGTTTTGCGTTCTCTGGTGCCTCCCCTTCATCAGAATAGGTCCGGTTGTTGAGAAACGGGATTTCTTTCTCCTTTAGATCGAAGATTTCGGGTTGATGCCCTGCTTCTTTTAGTTTCTCTTCAAGGAACTCGGCTGCGTGGACGGTCTTTCTTCCGTCCCGGGTTGAGCCTATCAGAAGGAGAAAATGCATTTTATTCCTTTTCTTCAGTTTCTTCGGTTTCGGGCCGGAAGTCTGAAAGGTTGAGTTCGATTTTTTGTCCGTTCTCTTCCTGTAGCTGTTTTGCAAGCAGGTAGTATACGAGACCGATCGAGTTCTCCGCCTTGTTGTTTGCTGGTATTACAAGATCAATGTTATCCAGACTGTTTCCTGAGTCTGCGAGAGCTATCACAGGTATTTTTGCATCGACTGCTTCATCGATTGCCTGGGCGTCTTCTTCTGGGTCTGTGACTATAACTACTTCGGGTTCCATGAAGTCGTCGGAGTTCGGGTTTGTCAGTGTTCCCGGCATGAATCTTCCTGCAATTACTTCTGCGCCTGTTTCCTCTGAGAAAGCTTCTAGAGGCATTCTTGATGCTTCTTTTCTTCCAACAACTAGAATTTCTCCCGGATTATATTTTGAAAGAAATCCTGCTGCACTTCTTATCCTTTCGTCTGTCTGGTTAAGGTCGATTACTGATAGCTGGTTCTTTTTGACGTGGAAGATGTATTCCTCCATGTCGCTGTGTTTTGTCTGTGTTCCGATATGTACTCCGTGTGAAAGGTATTTTTCACGGTCTATCAGTAGCTCTTCTTCGTCACTCACTTGAAAATCACCTGATTTCCTGCGTAACCAGAAAAAGTTATTGTTTCGTTCATAACCGCAGAGTTGAAGACCAAATATTAAATAAGGGTTTGATCTGCTAGAAACTGTTCAGTTCCGGGTTCTCCATCTTGTCCCAGCTCCTCAGGAGAGTGTTCAGTTTTGCGATTCTAATATCTGAGATTCCGGCTTTGATGACAGGCGTTTCCCACTCCAGTGCGAGGTCTGAGATCGTTGAGTCACAGGTCTCACCTGATCGGTGTGAGATGACAGGGATGTAGTTGTTCTCCTTTGCAAGTTCTACTGTTTCCCTGGCATCTGTTACTGTTCCTACTTGGTTTGGTTTGACTATCAGTGCGTTTCCTGCGCGGTTCTCTATTCCTTCCTTTAACCTCTCTTTCTGTGTCACAAAGAGGTCGTCCCCGGTTATCATTATTTCAGGATTCTTCAATGTTAACCGGGCGTGGTTTCTGAAATCATCCTCATGGAACGGATCCTCGACATAAACCAGGTCGAACTCGTCGATCAGCTCCT
>PXPD01000029.1:4661-25566 GCA_003009815.1 Nanohaloarchaea archaeon SW_4_43_9
GAACTTTTGCCTTATCGAAGGCAGGTTATATTTTTCAGTTTCTCGGCTGTAGAATTCAGAGGCTGCGATATCCAGTCCGATCCTCGCGTTGTGTTTGTCGGCTACTTTTTTCAGCGCCTTCAGTGTTTCCTCGTCATCCATCGAGGTTACTAGTGCGCCTTCATCGTTCATTCCCATCACTTTCTGTGAGTATCTTTCCTTCAGTTCCTGGTAGATCGCGGTGTTGGTCTTGATTGCCTCGGGAAATGTTTCAGCGTTCACAGGTAGTACGAGGAATTCCTGTATCGTGGTATTCCCTCCGTGTTCTCCGCCGCCGATCACATTGCTGAGCGGTAGCGGGAATTTTTTACCTCTCTGGAATCCGTCTGCGTTCTTGAATGCAAAGCTTGAGGCGACTGCGGCCGATCCGACTCGAGAGAACTTGTCTGTATCATCAAGTTCTCTGAGCTTGTTATCAAACTCTTCCTGTGTCAGGTTTTTTCCTTCAAGCTCTGAGAGAAGCTCTTCAGTTCCGTCGAGATGTTCCGGAACAAATGCCTCTGCTTCGTATCTCCCGGTTGAAGCTCCGGAAGGCGCTTTTCCGTAGCTGGAGTTGATTTCCGCTTCCACGGTAGGTTTTGTACGTGAGTCAATTATCTGCCTGAGTTTCAGAGACTTGATTTCCATAAAGTAGAATTAGCTGTTCTTGTTTAAAATCTGGCCGGGTGAAGAACCGGTAAAAAAGAGAAATACTGGGTAGGTTAGTTGCTCTTGACTGTGATCGGGAGTTTGCCTTCTTCCATTTCCTTTCTCGCTGTTTTTAGTGGTTTCTCGCCTTCTTCTGCATCTACGAATGCTGGTGCTCCCTGTGCTAGCTGGAGGGTTCTTGCTCCAAGTACTCTTGCCTTTTCGTATCTTGTGTAGTTCATTTTTAGTATCACTTTTTGGGGTCAGCCAATGTAGCCGAGATCTTGCTGGCCCTGGTTTTCTTGATCCTGACCCTGTTTCCCTTTCAGGTTCTGAAGCTTTTTAAGGACTTCCTGTGACTCTTTTACTTTTTCATCCAGTTCTGAATAATCTATATCGAGATCCAGGATTTTCTCGATTGACTGTAGCACGGCCTCGGTTGCCTTTGGATCGCTTAGGAGGAATCCTGGGGTTTCTCCAAGCAGACAGATTCCAGGGTAATCTCTCTCGTGACCAATTCCAAGGATAAGTCCGGATGCTCCGACTATTTGCCCTACATCATGATCCATGTTGATTCCGTGTTCTGAGTATTCGTCTTTGACTTTCTCAGTTGTTACGGCGCCGAAGACATCAGGCTCTTCTACTACATCTCCTGTTCCATATCCCCCGATTGTTATGATTTCTGAGGCTTTTGCCTCGTCTACAAGCTCCATTATCTTCGCCGCGACTTCGTAATGTCCCTGAGGTGTTGATGCCTGTGCATTTCCTTCAATCAGTACTAGATCGCGCGCATCATCTCTTTTAAGCTGGTAGATATTGTTTTTAAGGAGGTCTACTGTCTTGTTGTCCTTTACAATCGTGTATGGTGGGAAGTGATGAGAGTAAAGTTCACCGACCTTGTCTGCTTCAAGGTGGTCTGCGAGGTACGCTACTGTAGTTTTACCTATATGACCTATTCCTGCAAGTCCTTCTATGAATACCGGGTTTTCTGTGTCTAATTCTTTTTCCATGTCAAGTCTAACTGTCATTCTTTTTGATCACATCAATTCTGGTCTTCCATCTGTTTTTTGGTTTTCCGCCTATATTCTCCATATCTATCCGGGTAAGAGAATTTTGGCGGTCTTGCAGGTTCTGTATCTGTGCAGTGCTCCTGCTTCAATGTGTAGGAGTTACATTCTGGACATTTTTTAATCATGGGAGAACTCACGCCTTCGAGAATTCGAATTTGCCGCCCAGTTCTTCGGCTTTTTCCCTGAACTCTTCAACAGCTTTATCCATCCTTTTCTTGGCCAGTTCCTGGTTTCTTCCCCATGCAGTTGCAGAGTATTTCGGTGCTGACACATACTTTATATCGATGGCTTCAAACTCCTTGAATGTATCTTTTATCCGGTCCACCCCATCACCTTGATGAAACTCGAGTTTAATCTCCCCCTCAAGTTTTTCCTGTTTCAGGTTGATGTTTTCCTTGGCGACTTCTTTTATTGCATCAACTGTCTCTTCATCGAACATTTCCCGTAGCTTTTCCTCCTTTCCTACCGCAATTTCGAAGCCGTGGAAGGCCGAGCCGAACTCTTTCTGGAGCTCGAATGCTATTTCTTCATATGCTCCGTCTTTTGAAATATCAAGTTTTTCTCCCAGCTCCTCCACGAAGCTGTCCGCCTTTTTCTCCTTATTCAAGCGAGACATCGCGTCTCTTTTCTGGTTCTCGTTAACTCTTTTCAGCGAGAGATCCACTGTATCATCTTCATTTTCAACTACCTGTGCGACCGTTTTCTCTCCTTCTGAAATCTCCTTGCTGACATCCTGTACCCATGAACGTGAGACCTCGGATATGTGGATCAGTCCAGAAACATCATCGTATTCGTCAAGGTCTGCGTAAGCCGAGTTCTTATCAGCATCAGTTATAGTTATGACCACGAAATCTCCGACTTCGGGTCTATCTTTGTACCATCTCATAACCAAAAAATGGAAAGTGAGCTTTAAAAGATGAATTAAGTCTCTACTTCTGCATCTCTCCGTATTTTGGCAATATTTACTGGAAAAATCTTGTACTGTTTACGTATCAATCTGGAGAATTTGATCGTGTTAGAAGATGGGTTCGGTTGTTGAGGGAAAGAGAATACTTACTCTGCTTTAAGTTCTTCTGCTATTTCTCCGTTTACTTCTGCCTTTCCGCCGGTAGAGGTTGCGAGTTCTTCGCTGCACACCAGACATTCAACTTTTGTTGATGCATGTGAGAAGATCTTCTGTTCGTTACCGCATTCGCTGCATTTTACTCTGTAGAAATCTCTGGCCATCTATTTAATCACCGTTCAATCTCAAGTTTTGAAGTCCTGATCGGGTTTTGTCTTTTATAGCTCTTGCCGCATTCCTTGCAGTTAAACTCGAGATCTTTCTTCTCCGAGGTCGGGTTCTTTCTTCCTCTGCTTCTGATTGCAGGGTTCTCATATGGGAATGATCCGTATCCGTTATCTACCTTTCTCTGTCTCTTCCTGAATTTTTTCTTAAAGGGGCCGTCGCTTCTGTCAGTTGGTTCTTTGAGTGTCTGCTCTGTATGCTTATCGCAGTTTGGGCAGTATCTTCTCTGTTCTTTTGGAATCTTAACCATATTCATCACTGGCGCGGTTAAACTTTAAAAGGACTTCCTAACCTTTTTCCAGGATTCTTGAACCGTTGAGTTCAGAGGATTTCAGGTTTTCAGGCGTTCCCAGAACTATTTGCGTTCTGATACTAGATCTTTCGATTATGTCGAGTGCTGTAGAGTCTATCAAGTCGTGTGTTCCGGCTGATTTATTGCCTTCTGTCAGCTCCCTAAGCTCAGATACTGTCGTTTCTTCTATTTTTTCCGCCTCCTGTTCTTCAGGATCTTCGGTGTAAACTCCGTCTACACTTGTCGCGATGATTAGTTTGGCCTCAAAAAGTTCTGCAACCGTTGCCGCGACTGCATCTGTCGAGTAGCCAGGGACTAAACCACCCATAACAGTATCTTCTCCTGTTTCTGCTACTTTTCGAACTTCCTCCACTGTCTCCGGGATCTCAGGATATGCATCGAGCGCTGTTGCCAATGTTTTTGCGTTCAACCTCGTAGCTTCTATTCCAATGAGGTCGAGTTCTGCCTGGTTCCCGTGTTCTTCTGCTGCAAGAATGTTTTCCTTCAGTTTACCGGCGCCTGTAACTATAATTTTCTGCTTCTCTGAATCGAATGCGTTCTGGTACTGATCCAGTTTATCCAGGTTCTCTGTTAAAACTGATCCCCCTAGCGCGTATACTTTTTCTACCATTCTAGTTTTCCACCTTTTCTGCGTTCCCTCTGTTAACCAGTATATCCGCGTTCTCTTCAGGCAGTTCAGCTTTCTCCCCTTCTTCAAAAGGTCCGTAGGATTCAAGATCAGTCCCCATGAACTCTGGTACCTCCGATATGATTTCCACTTTCTCGTATCCTTCCTCTGTAGATGTTTCAGTTTCATCTAGATTCTTGTCATTTGTTTCTTCATTTTCCTCCATCTCTATCTCAGGTTCTTCCTCAATCTCAGGAGTTTCAACTTTATCTGAATCGCTTTCGACAACTTCATCAATACTGGCGGAGTATTCTTTGAATCTTTCCTTGATATCGCGGAAGAATTCCTGTTCTCGGGGAAGAAGATTTAATTTGCTGCTTTTAATATCAGACTTCACAGATATTTTGGCGTTTTTGACTATCTTTTCCTGTCGGAGCCCGATTATTTTCTCGAAAACTCTCTTTGCGTTCTTGTATTCTCTGTTGTCTACCCCTTCTTTTCTTTCAATGTACTTGGAGACTCTCAGAAGAAAGTTGTCTTCTAGTTCGGATAGCTTATCCTGTCTTTTCTCTGTCTTCTGTATTTTTCTTAAATCGCTGAAGGTCAGTGCTTCGTCTTCCATTCTCCTAGTTCAAAGTTTGACTTTAAACTTTTTATCTGGACTGCTACAGCTTTTTGACCTTGTCATCTTCCTGGCATTTCTGGACGTGTTTCCTGTAGTAGCTCTCCATCTCGTATTCCTTGCCGCAGTAGGGGCACTCCATTGTCTCCTTCTCATCGTTGTTCTCACCTTTCTTGCTTTCCGAGTCTCTCTTATTTGCTTGTCGGAAAGCATAGCTGACAGGGTTCGCTGCCTGCTCTTCAATGTGGTCTCCCTCGTATACTTGCATGTCCTTGTAATAACCATTGGAGTTGTAGTTGGGAGGAGGTACATCCTCATCCCGCCGTCTATGCCATCTCAACTGGGTTTTAATGTAGGTATCGGCGAGCGCTTCCTCATTTCGTTCGTTCCACTCCCAGATTTTGGATTCGATCTGCTTCCAGGAGTATCCGACGGTTCTCAGAAAGTTGATCAGTATGAATAATCCACGTTTTCTACCATCCTCAAGGCCTTCCAGAATATTGTTTATAGTAGGTGGGAAGTACTTCTCCGGTATCGCGTCCTCAGGTCTTTCAAAGTCTCTCTCCGATCTCTCTATTCTTTCCTCTTTTTTCTCCTCTCTTCTCTTCTCAATGTAGTCCATCGCCTGAACGGCCAGATTCGCCGCCTCCCCAACCTCGTATTCGTGGAGAAACCGTGTCTTAAAATCGATATTATCTATTTCTGCGTCTTTTTTCTCAAATTCCTCCAGGTCTCCTATCTCTATAGGTTTGGATACCAGCCAGCTTCCATCATGGAGAGAGTAAGGCATTCGGAAAAGATGTCGTGAACCCCAGTCATTCTCGATATCAGATACCTGGTAAGGATCTAAGCCCCCGTCAGTTTTCATTTCCTCATCAAATCCATGTTCCTTGACAAGCTGTATCATTTCGTCCTCAATATTCTCCCTGACATAATTTACTATGCCCCGGGGAAGCTCAGGGTAATGCTTTGAAATATGGTCTCCGCCGATTGTCTCCGGAAATGCTTCCCCTCTAAAACCTATATGGAATCCACGGTTACCCGAAAACTTGATGCTTATATTCTCGATTCCGTGTTCCTTTAACTCTTCTATAACCAGTTTTGCGGTATCTTTGGAAAGTTCAAAGGAGTAATCACAGTCAATATCTATTACAAGATCCCAGCCTTCTCTCAGCTTGTCAGCGTCGTTAACTTTATCGATCAAAAGCGGATTTCTCCATTTCTCTACCGATGAATGGAAAGCCACTGCGCCGTTTTCAACTAGCTGTTTAAAATCTCCCGGGAAGTTGATGGCGTCCGGTCTTTTTCCGTAGCCTTCCGGATAAGTTGGAGCGATTTCCCTATATTCAGAAACTTCAACTACGCGCTCAATTAGTTCTTTCTGTTCGTAGTACTGCCTTATTTTCCAGTCCTGCGGTTTCTCTCTGCTCCCTTCATCCGCCATGGTTGATCTATTGAAACGAAAATGTAAAAGTGTGGTCGGGAGAATAAGCAGGAGTCTACTCTTCCTTGAAGTCAAGAGCTATCGAGTTGATACAGTATCTTTTCCCGGTTGGCTCCGGACCATCGTCGAATACATGTCCGAGATGTGAATCGCAGTTGGAGCATATTACCTCAGTCCTATCCATGCCGTGGCGGTCATCTTCCCGAAATTCGACCGATCCTTCAATCGCATCGTAAAAACTTGGCCATCCAGAACCAGAACTGAATTTTGTATCTGAGTCGAATATTTCCTGCCCGCACGCTTTACAGCAGTAAGTTCCATCCTCTTTCTGATCAAGATATTTCCCGGTTCCTCTGGTTTCAGTTCCTTTTTCTCGCAGGACTTCGTACTCTCCCTCGGATAGTTTTTCTTTCCAGTCTTTCTCTTTCATGGTTTATTCCTAATGCTCAAGTATATTATCAATATCTATTTCTCTTTCTTCCGTTGGAGTCCCTAATCTGAGAGCATTGCAAAATTCATCTAGCCCTGTGTAATTTCCTTCCTCGTCTGTTTCTAGAAGGTGAATCCCTAGGGCAGATCCAGAAATTGGAGGTCTATATACCTCCGTAAAAGCCTTGTAAGCTGTTGAAAAACCTTCCTTGTCATTAACCTCGATCTCATCTCTGAGATGTTCCATCTTTGCCCAGTCTCTATCTGTCTCCTGAATTGAGAGGTACAGGTCTTTCCAGTTATAGCTTAGAGCATCCCTCTCGTAATCTTCTAGGTCCTGAAATCTACTGCTCCACTCTGACATAATTTATCTTTTACCTTTAATCTTCTTCGATGCGTGGTGCGAGTACGAAGCTGAGCCTTGCTTTTTCCGGTACTTCGAAGTTGAGTCTCATCGGGAAGTCGTTTCCGAGTCTCAACTGAAGTGTATCGCTGAGTTTTTTGGCACCTGTGATTGAGTTAAGATAGTCGAGTGAGAACATTGATTTACACTGTGATCCTTCGATCTCCATTAATCCTTCGCTTCCTTCCTGAATGTTGAACTTAACGTTGCTTTGGTCTCCTTCTGCCTCGATTGTAAGTGAGTCTCCGTCTGATGAGACTGTCACCGAGTCTCCTACAACCATTGCATCCTTGATAGCGCTTTCAAGCACAGAAGTCTCTAGGTCTGCTGTTACATCGAAATCCAGCTGGTCTGTTGATGGGATATCGTCCTCTGAAAGGTTGAGGATGGGCAGTGAAAAGTCTCTGGTAGAGGAATCCTCCATTGTTATGTAGAACTTGGACTCGTCTTCCTTTACCTCAAAAGTTAATGTATCGCCCGAGTTTGCCCTTCTTAGAATTGAGTAAAAGTTTTCTAGGTTAAGTCCTACCTTGGTTTCCTCGTCCAGATCGTATCCCGCGAATACATCTTCTTCCAGTTTGAAGTCTACAAGTGCGACCATCGCAGGATCTGCTGCGATTAGATGGATTCCATCTTCTTTCAGTTGGAAAAGCCCTTCTGAAATCAGATCTGATATGGTTTTCAATGAGTCCTGTACAAGTCCTACATTTTCTAGTTCAGCTTTAAACATTCCTCTCACCGTTATTATTCAGTGGTGTTAACAATTTTTTTAACTCTATTGTAGGTTTCCATATCCACTTCTTCAAGACTGTGGACGATTTCTGCCTGTATTTCAAAGCTGTCAGGGGTGGGTAGTACACGTCCAAGAACTCGAATCTTGTTATTTTCCTCAATATCTTCAATATCTTCTTCCTGCATGAAGATTTCTACAGAACCGGTTCCGTCATCCACGGTAACTGATTCCTCGTCCACTGAGATTACCGTCCCGACTACCCGGACTCTGATATCTCTCTGTGGATCGATTTCCTCTATATTTTTCGGCTTTGCTGGCGCTCTTCTCTGATGTTCGTCTGGCATATTCAAAATATCTTGATTAAATGTTTTAACTATTCCGTGGACGTACCTGAAGAAGGTAAAAAATCAAGGGTTTCAAATACCGGTAACCTCTATTACTGTTACATGGGACTTTTCGGCGACGAAACCGGTGAACTTGAAACCGAGCTAAACATGATTGAGGAGCAGGTGACGACTCTGGAGTCCCATCTAAATGCTGTTGACGCAGCCCTTCAGGATGTTGTAGATAACTATCAGTCGGTTCTCACCGATGAGATGAGTTATCAGGAGCATGAACTGGATCGGTTGAGAGAGATTATTAGACGTGAAAGACTGGAAGAGGACGACGTAGATGAGATAAAAAGGCGTCTCCGGAAGCTGGAGCAGAAGTTCTCGGCGAAACAGAACGAGAAAGAAGTTAACTTGGAGCAAGTCCTCTACGCATTCAAGTATATCCGCAGGAGTATAAAGGATTCAAAAGAAGAGATCGGGGAGCTGGAGAACCGTATTGATGACCTGGAAAACGAGTTTTACATGTACCGGAATAACAAGGAGTACGATTTCGAGAAAAAACTGGATGAAAGAGACTATTATGAGGATAAGAAGGATGTAGAGAATGAACTGGCTCGTTTGAGGGCGTCGATGAATGCTCTTGCTGATGCAATGGATGAAAAGGATAAGATAAAGGTAGAGTAGAGACTTTAGTCGTAAACCTTGTGGACATTTCTGCATTCAGTGCATTCGTAAAACCTTGTAGGTGGTTCATCAGAGCTTCTTGTCTGTTCCATCCACCATTCGTGTTCTTTTTCATCTTTCTTACTTTCTGAACATTCAGGACATTCTTTCATAGTGGTTGGTCGTGTGGTTTCTTCATCGTCTTCTGATGAGACGTTCAGCCTATCCATAGGGTCTTCCTCTTTTTTCTCTGTTACTTTCATCTCATCTGCCTCAACATCTTCCTGGAACTCTCCGCAGTTCCTGCATTTCATTTTTGACTCTCCATCTTCTTTCTTTGAGACAAGCATTCCTCCACATTCATCACAGAACTTCATTGTTGGACACGAATTACTTGCTGAAGATTTAAATAGGGTTGCCTATTCTGGACTGAATCAAACTCTGCGGCATGCAGGAGTGTTATCAAAATCCAAGGGCTTGTCCCCCGAGTATCCTAAGAGATCCATTGCCAGAATCTTTACAAGTCCTACTCTTGGAATACTCAAAGCTGTCTTCCCGTATATCTGACCAGGTCTGACGTCTTTCTCGAAATCGTGCTGTCCACGGGTGTTATCTCCCTGCGTCTCTACATGATCGTCTGTTTTCAGTAGATCATACACAACTACGTCTCCTTCTTCAATTTCCTCGAAGCTCTGACCCTGTACGAGTATTACATCCCCGACATTGTACTCGGGGTACATTGAACATGATACCACTGTGACGACAGGTTTTTCCGTATCAAGAACTACCCCGGTTGTCTGAATTATGCCGAAGGCAAGTATCAAGGCCAACGCTATAAAGTAGAACTCGTTGAACGTTTTTGATTCCTTTAGATCATTCCAGGATTTGCGAGTATCCATGTGAATTTATTCGGCAAGCCTTCTTTTATAACGATTTCAATCCTTTTTCCGGAAGGCATTGCCTATCAGATCGGCGGCTCTAACTGTCTCCGGAATATTCCCCTGTAATGTTGCTTTCTCAGTAAATCTTTTTGCTTTTTCTTTGCTGCAACCTGCGAACTGAATGAAGACATCTCCAAAGCTGTGAGTATCCGGCAGTTCCGAAACTATACTCGGATCCAGGTCTGCGGATTCCAATCCTTTTCTTACTGCATCCTTGTCAGGCTGATTGCTGGTTACAGCAATAACAGGTTTGTTCAGTTCCTCGGAGATTTTTTCGATATCGGCTATATTGAAACCGTTGAAGCTTATGCCGTCCAGAAATACAGCTGCTATATCCTGTTCAAACATGTGGTAGAGCTCAATTATGTCTTCTGTAGCATCTCCTGTATCCGGTTTCTGGTCTATGATCCCTGCTTGTTCCATAAACTCTGTGCCTCTGTAGGAGACACCTATAAGCTTCTCGGCCTCTCGAGGGCCGTCATCTATACCAAGAAATCTGAGGCCCTCTTTCATCTCATTGAAAAAATTATTCTGGATTTAAAGCTGGTCTTCGAGTTCGTCGAACCATTCACGGGCAGTTTCTATTGCGTCCTCTACGACTTCTTCAGGATTTTCTGCCTCTACAATAAGGTTAGATTCTCCGCCAAGCGGGTGCCCTTGATCGTAGGCTGCTTCTCCGCCGTTCTCCCAGACCGCCTTCCTGATAAGGTTTGCTACCGTATGGTTCTGGTTTAGGTTGATCAGAATTCTGTCGTCTTTTTCGACTGCTTCAAGCTCCATAGTATTGTTCTAACCCCTAATCTTTTTCACTGGTTATGAAAACCCCTACCTTGACATCTTTTGACTCCTCGGTGTGAAAACCATAGGTGGCTGGAAGTGATATCTCGTAATTTTTGCAGTTTAAGAGCTCATGGGGCGATTTTTCCACAAAATCTTTTATAGCTCTGCTTCTCCCGTTGTAAATAACTGAATAAACCTTCCGGCCGGAAAAGAAAGCTTTTTCCAGGAACTTCATGCCCTCGTCTGAGTGTACAGAGAACGGTGGGTTCATTAAGACAGTATCATGTTCTTCTTTAATCTCCAAAATATCACATTTATGGAAATCAATAAACTCCATTACTTCCGCCTCCTCTGCATTCTCCTTCGCTATCTCCAGAGCTTCTTCATCTTTCTCCACAGCGGTAACATCTGCCCCAAGTAAAGCCGCACCGATTGCAAGTATTCCTGTCCCGGTTCCTAAATCAAGAACTTCTTTTCCGTTTATATCATCCTGCATGTAGGCATTGTGGAGGATGTCAGCTGCCAGTTCTGGCGGTGTCATATACTGTTCAAGGGAAATCTTCGGGTTCTCGAATCCCTTCAGTTTTGAGAGTTCAATAGCGATTTTGGATTTTCTCATATTATTCTCTTCAGGTTTAACAGTTATTAGAGAGGCACAAAAATTCCAGACTTCATACAAACTAAGGATTTAAATTTTGGGGTTTATCTAACAAGGCATGCCTGATAAAAACGGTTTTATTGACACTGAAGAACTCAAAGAACTTCCCAAAGAAGAGCTTGTAGAAAGGATGGCAGAGCTCCAGAACGAAGTCAGCAATCAAAAGGCGGTGTTCTTCGAACCTCAAAGAGAAATAATTCTATCCAATCCGGATGAGGAAACCCTGAACGAGATGTCGGAAGTTGCGCACATGGATACGAGTTCAGGCGCTCATTACAAGTTCAAGGTCAAGCAAATGGATATCTGGAACTCTGATCTTTCACTTGAGGAGATGAAAGAGAAGTACACCCGGATTGTTGGAGACTATCCTAACTTCTTGAACTGGCTTGAAAGAACATATGAAAGACAGGAAATCTTCTCAATTGAACATTCGGGAACATACCATACTCTAAAGGCAACCGATGAAGAGAGAATGGAATGGGCTAGAAGTATCGATGAGGTAAGGGAGAACCTTTCTGTCGATCTAACAGATAAAAAATCAAGAATTGCGATGGGAGCAAAGTCCAGGGCAAAAATCAAGGAAGTGCTCCTGAAGAAGGGTTATCCGGTAGAAGATAACTCCAAATTCAGAGAAGTAGATGAAAGCATCGGCTGCGATCTGAAGGGAATCGAGCTCAGAGACTACCAGAAAGAATACGTAGAAAGGGCTTACGAGAAAAAGGCAGCTGTTCTCGCCAATCCTGCGGGCTCAGGAAAAACAGTTACTTCAATTGGCTTAATGTCTAAAATTGACGCACCAACGCTTATTCTCGTGCCTCAGAGGTCGCTGGTGGGGCAGTGGAAAAGAGAACTGCTTGACAAGACAACACTCACCGAGGATCAGATTGGAGAGTACCACGGCGATGAAAAGCGAATGGGCGACATAACACTGGCCACGTATCATATGGCTGGCGAGAAAACCTCTCTGTTCCGGAAGGAGTGGGGACTGATCGTTTTCGATGAAGTACATCATATTCCGTCCAAGCTATTCAGGAAGACGGCTTCACTTCAGTCCACAAGAAGAATCGGATTATCTGCGTCACCAGTGAGAGAAGATTCCAAGGAGAGGGAAATCTTTGCGCTAATCGGCCAGGAAATCGGTGGAGACTGGGCGCGTTTCTTTAAACAGGAGTATGTTCTGAAACCGGATGTAAACATCAAACTGGTGGAATGGGAGAACGACTTCTACAGGAACAAATACAACGAGGCATCGGGCTTCAAGAAATCGATCATCGCCTCAAAGAATCCGGCGAAAATCCCTGAAATCGAATCACTTCTTGAGCAACATGAAGGTGATAAGACAATCATCTTCTGTGACTGGATTGAACAAGGAGGGAAACTAGCTGAGGAATTTGATCTGCCATTTATCTCCGGGGAGACCGACTTCGATGATCGAGAGGATTACTTCGAGAAGTTCAGAAACGACGAGATCAAGACAATTATAGTCTCGAGAATTGGTGATGAAGGACTGGATCTGCCAGATGCAGAGGTAGGAATTATTGCCTCTGGACAGGGAGGTTCCCGAAGACAGGCGACCCAGAGAGCTGGCAGAGTTATGCGGCCATTTGGCGACGCACAGGTCTATATTGTTGCAACAAAAGGTAGTAATGAGGAAGATTTTGTCAAAAGACAGGTAGAACATCTGAAGGAGAAAGGAGTGCCGGTGAAAGTAGAGGAATGACGTCGGGTGAACAAGATCTCTTAATTCTCGGAGTCTGAAATATAGGCCCAAATAAAAAATATTGCTGAGCAGCTAACGAATCTTCATAAAAAAGTGGCATGAACCCTTTTCTGTATGAGCTTAATAGAGGTAGAAAACCTAGACAAGAAATTCAAAATATACAGGAGAGGTGAAGGTATAACCGGATACCTGAAATCCTTCGTCTCAAGAGATTATGATGAAGTAAATGCTGTAGAAGATCTTGATCTGGAGATTGAGAAAGGGAATATGGTAGGATATATCGGAGCCAATGGAGCTGGAAAATCCACAACCGTCAAAATGCTGACCGGTATTCTCGAACCTACTTCAGGACGAATTGAAGTTGATGGGATAAATCCGCATAGAGAAAGGAAGAAAAATGCGATGAATATCGGAGTTGTATTCGGACAGAAAACCCAGCTCTGGTGGGATCTACCAGTTAGGGAGTCCTTCAAGCTATTGAAGGAGATCTATGAGGTTTCTGACGAAGATTATGAGGCCAGGATTGATGAGTTTGACGAGGTTCTTCAGCTTAGTGATTTCTGGGATCAGCCGGTGAGGAAGCTGAGCCTTGGACAGAAAATGAGATGCGAGTTAGCGGCGGCGTTTCTCCACCACCCGAAAATTGTCTATCTAGATGAGCCGACAATAGGTTTGGATGTAGCTGTGAAAGAAAGAATCAGAGATTTCATCCGGAAAATGAATGAGGAGAAAAACATCACGGTAATACTCACCACTCACGATATAGGCGATATAGAAGACTTGTGTGAAAGGATTGTCGTACTTGACGAGGGCAGGAAAATATACGACGGTACTCTGAATGAGCTGGTAAACAAGTTCACCTCCCGAAGGATAATTCTAGAGACCGAGGATGTTATTGAACTTGAGATTGAGGGTGTAGAGGAAGTTGAGAAAGTAAATGGAAAGATAGAGGTAATATTTGATAGCGAAAAGATTTCTGCCTCAGAGCTTATGAAGGAGGTTCTGGAGAAGTATGATGTCAGCGACTTCCAGATTAAGGAACCTGATATCGAAATGGTTGTAAAGAAGATTTACAATGAGGGCATCTAGATTAATGAAAAAATATCTGCAGTTCTTCAGAATAGGGCTAAGGAAAGGTATAATTTACCGTTCAGATGCCGTTGCCGCAGTAGGAACCACTATTTTTTATTTAATTCTCATGTTTTACATCTGGAGAGCGATTTCCATCTCTGGTGAGCTTTCATCACCGTTTTCAGCTATAATAGCTTATATAGCGCTTGGGCAGGTGGTTTCAAACGCTACTTCAGTTAATTTAGAGGATTGGTTTACGGAAAGAGTCCGTGAAGGAACAATAGTTAATGAACTGAAGAGACCGGTTAGCTTACATCTGCAGGTTTACTTCTACCAGCTTGGCAAATCCTCATTCAATGTTATCGGGAGGAGTATACCGGCGTTTATCGTTGGTCTTATGTTTCTGGGTATAGGAATCCCTTCGGCATTAAACGGTCTAGCTTTTCTTTTGAGCGTTTTTCTTTCTTTAAATCTCGTAGTGGCTCTTTCCTACTTTGTTTCAATGGCGATTTTCTGGACCAAAGTAGGCTGGAGTCTAAGAATGATGAGATCAACGCTTTCCCGCCTTCTTTCAGGGGTAATGTTCCCTCTTTATCTTCTACCGGAATGGTTGAAACCGGTATTCTACTCTACCCCTTTCCCCTCGATGATCGATGGACCGATAAGAATTTACCAGGGCGCAGCTGGCTCAGAAATTGTAAGGGTTTTGTGCATCCAAGTGTTCTGGACTCTAACTCTGGTCATCATTTCTGCGTTAATATGGAGAAAAGCTAAAAAGAAAATTACGGTGCAGGGCGGATGAAAAAATACATCAAACTATACCTTTCGTACCTGAAACAGTATCTTAAATCACGTCTGGTCTATCAGTCCGATTTTGTTCTGGGTGCGCTGGGACAGACGGTGAATGTAGCGGTATCACTGGCTTTCCTGGGCCTGGTTTTTACAAAAGTTGAGACTCTTCAGGGTTGGAGCTTTGAAGAGATGCTTTTCCTTGCTGGTTTCAGCAGCACGGTTCTATACATTCACAATATATTTCTGTTCAATATTTATCGGCTTGGAGAAAAATATATTGTAAGAGGAAATCTTGATAGGGTGCTTTTGAGGCCTTTGAACCCTCTTTTCCAGATTTACGCTGATGACTTCAGGGACAACAACGTTCCAAAACTAATCGCTAATATCGGCTTAATAGTTTATTCATCGGCAGCACTAGGTCTTACTCTGACGCCTTTAAAGTTCTTTTATGGTTTAACCTCTCTTGTAAGCGGAGTACTAGTTGTAGCTGCCATATATCTCGCCTTTGCGTCAACAGCTTTCTGGACTGGCAAATCAAAGAACGTTATATGGTTGTTCTTCAGGATAAGTGACTTCAGGAGATATCCTTTCGATATATTCAGCTTGGCTATACAGGTAATGCTGGTCACTTTGATACCTCTAGGATTTGCATCGTTCTTCCCAGCATCTTTTTTACTCGATAAACCTGGCTGGGAAACTTGGAAACTTCTGACACCGATTGCAGGGCCCGTCCTTTACCTTTCCGCGTATCAGTTCTGGAAGTTTGGTCTGGCCAGTTATTCCAGCACCGGTAGCTAAATATTTGTACCAACAATACAAAAATGAGTGAACCTAGAAAATCTGGATCTGGTGTTCTGGACAGATGAAAAGGAGAAAGCGGAGAAAGCACTGGCTCTTTACCTGGAAAAGGAAGACAGGAGAAAAAGGGCGGAGATATATGGTTACCGCTACTTTGCAATAGGGGGTAATCCTGTCACATTGGTTGAGGATATTTCACTTGAGAATAATTCTCAGTATAATAAAGTGGTATATGATGGATCAGAGCTGGAGATAAAGAAAAATATAGAATATGAGGAAGTGAAGGAATTACTTGGTTACTAAAAGTTCTGCTCGTAAAGTTCCTGACTTCTCTCAATTGCCTCATGTGCTTCTTCTTTTCCTCCCCAGCCTTCGATCTCTACTTCTTTCTTTGGTTCAAGATTCTTGTAGGTGGCGAAGAACTCTGCGATCTCTTTCTTTCTGTGCTCGTTGACATCATCCAGATCTTCTACATTGTTCCACCTAGGATCCTCGGTAGGGACTGCGATAATATTGTCGTCCTGTTCTCCATCGTCATCCATGTAGAGAATACCTACTGGTCTTACCTCGATGACACAGCCGGGAAATGTGGAGTGCGTTGTGAGAACCAGGATATCCATCGGATCGCCGTCTTCATAGTAGGCTCGTGGGATAAAGCCGTAGTCTCCTGGATAGTTGATCGATGCGTAAAGAACTCTGTCAAGTACCACGCTCTCTTTGTCCTTATCGTACTCGTATTTGTTCTGCGTTCCTGCCGGGTTTTCGATTACAGCGTAGATTTTCTCCGGAGCGTCAGGCCCGGTTTCGTAGTCATGCCACTTGTTTACCATAATTAATCAAGAATAGAAGATTCTAGGAGATTTAAAACTGCTTCGAACCTGAAACTATTTTTGGTTAAGGTTATTTGCAGCAAGTCTTACCATAGAGATATCTCTAACCTCGCCACAGTCGCTGCAAACGACTTTTACCCAGTCTACCTCTGGTTTTTCTACTGAGTCAACATTCAGGTTCCGACCACAGTTCTCGCATTCAACCATCTTACTTCTCCTTAACTAAAATTGGAAAACGAATTATATAAGCCTAACTAAAGAAGCCAGATTTACTTGATAGAACCTTTAGGGTTCGTGGTCTAGTTGGTTATGACACCGCCTTGACACCCGAGAATTCTCGAAGGCTGAAGCCGGAGGAGTTTTTGGACCCTCCGAAACCTAAGTTTCAGCATAGATTCGAGGATAAGAAAAACATTTGGATTTTCGATGGACAAATTGGCGGAGATCCCCGGTTCGAATCCGGGCGAACCCATTCGGCCAGTAGTCAGTTAAGAGTTCACATTGAATTTCTCTTAGTATGGCTGCTTCGGGTAGACCAATACTGACTGAAGAAGAAAGACTTGCCCGCCATATTTTGGAACAAGAAGGCGATGATGTAGAAACACGAAACAATATAAGAAAATTTGTGCGTGATGAACCAGTCTCACATTACGAATGTAAATGGGTAAGTGAAAATCCTATAATTCCTGCTTGGGAAGATGTAGACGAAATAAAAGAGACCTATGAGAGACCACCAGACCATATCGGCTGTCTGCACTGTGGCATCATGAATGACATGGATGAGACATTACTGGGTAAAGAAATCTGGCAACACTACATACTGAACAACCTAGATACAAAAGACTGGCAAAACTATGACGGACTGCGATATATTCTCTGAGAGTGACTGCTTTCATAAAAATAACAACAAATACTTGAATGTATCAGGGAAAGTAGCTCAGCGGTTAGAGCGCTGCGCTCATACTAAGCTATGAGCGATGAGGTCGGAGACGACCGATGATTAAAACATCTTTCATTGGTTCAAAGTTTAAACACTGGAGCCGTCTTACGAGTTACGCAGAGGTCCCGGGTTCAATTCCCGGCTTTCCCATCAGCGGTTTTTCGATTCTTCATTTAAAATTCCGACTACAAAATAATCTTGTATGAAGGAGCTAGCTTACTGTCACAAGTGCGGGACAGAACTGGAGTCGAGGAAGCATGAGGAACGGGAGAGATATTACTGTCCTGAATGCTCTGAGATCCGTTACCGTAATTCCGTACCTGTGGCAGGCGTTTTTGTTGTGCGAGGAGATGAAGTTCTACTCATAAAGCGGGGTAATGAACCACATAAAAATGAATGGAGCTACCCTGCAGGTTATCTTGAGTTCGATGAGAAGCCGGAGGAAGGCGCTGTCAGGGAACTTAAGGAGGAAACAAGTTTAACTGCAGATCAGAAAGAGCTGGAACTTGTCACTACAATTCATCTTGAGCATCCTGACAAGTACGTTGTCGGGAACGCTTACACGGTCAGCTTTGACCAGACTGAGGGCGAAATTAAAGCGGGAAGTGACGCGAAGGATGCAGAGTTCTTGACAGTTGAGGAAATGAGATCGAAAGTCTCTCAGATAGAGTCGCCGAAGATTATAGAGGCGGCAGAGGAAGCTATTCGAACTGTCAATCGTCAGGGTTAATGAATCTTTAGGCTTCAATAACTCTATATGAGCTTAGAAGTAAAAGATCTTGAAGTATCAGTTGAAGACGAGAAAATTGTAAAAGGCATTTCTCTCGAGGTTAATCCTGGAGAAATCCATGCTGTCATGGGTCCGAATGGTTCCGGTAAGTCAACTCTCTGTAAGTCCTTGATGGGTAATCCGGAATACACCATTGACTCCGGGAGCATTCTGGTTGATGGAGAGGATGTTACTGATGAAGAAACAGATGAGAGAGCAAGAGAGGGTCTTTTCCTTGGATTCCAGTACCCCGCTGAAATTTCAGGTATCAGCGTCGCCGAGTTTTTGAAGGAAGCGGTCAACGCTCGAAGAGAGGAAGAAGATGAAGAACCGATTTCCCAGAATGATTTCCGTGATCTTCTGAAGGAGAAGCTTGAACTCCTTGACATGGATGAAGAGTACGCACGGCGCTACCTGAACGAAGGATTTTCGGGGGGAGAGAAAAAGAGGAATGAGATCCTTCAGATGGCGGTTTTACAGCCAAAGTATGCTATGTTGGACGAAATAGATTCTGGTCTTGATATTGATGCATTGGAAGTTGTGGCAGATGGTATTAATAAGCTGGCAGAAGAGGACCGTGGAATGCTGATGATCACCCATTACCAGAGAATACTTGATTATGTGGAACCGGACAGAGTACATGTTATGATTGATGGAGAAATAGTTAAGTCCGGGGGCCCAGAACTGGCCCACAAACTGGAAGATGAGGGCTATGAATGGGCTAAGAAGGAGTAGATGGCTTCTCGTAGTCCTTGATTATCCCTAGCTTTCTGCCTTGTTCTTGTTTTCCCGGTTGAGGAAATCTTTCATCATCTGTTCCAGCATACTGAGCTGTTCCTGGCTTCCCAAGTTCTGATTTCCGCACGGACAGTTTTCAGGCTCCAGTTCGGACTGGAGTTGGCGACCGCAGTCTTTGCATTCCCAGTTTTTCATTGTCTCAAAGGTTTTTTGGTCGTTTTTATTCATAAGAGTTCTACCGGAATACCGGTAAACTGCTCGCTTCTTTATAAAGCCAGTAACGGTAATTGAAAGTTACGAGGTCTGAAGGGGTATGATAAAATTTGTGTGTGAAAACTGTGGGGAGAGTATTGAGGAAAACGTTTTACCAGGTAAACATACCGTGATTGGCACGGTCAGAAAACTTGATAGCAGAGGGGAATGCTGTCAGCATCCTCAGTACTATGATTCCAGAGGCTTCAGGGAAAACATGGTAAAGCCAAATCTGAGAGATATGGTTACCTCCCTGTCAGCCTGACCAACTCATTCTTTTTTCTTCAGTTTTAGAAGGAGATGATCCTTCTCATAAGGTTCTAAGGTAGTTTCTGCGAGAATCTCGAAATATTCCTCGATTTTCTCTCGGACATCATCGAATATTTTCTCAGGTTCTTCCGAGGTCGAAATAGATTTAGCTTTCACAGCCAGAAGTCCTGTTCCGTCTTCTTTCATGTATTTTTCACAGTTCCTTGTGAATATCTCCGCCTGATCGCTCTGTGAAATATCTTGGAAAACGATGTCACATTTCTCAACTATTTCTGAATAATTCTGAGGTTTCCGGGCGTTCCCCAGTATCGGGGCAATATTTTCCCGGTCTTCTGCCACTTCCAACAGATCCCGGATAACTGTTTCAGAGTATTCGACTGCGTAGATGAATCCTTCTGTTACTGTATCTGAGAAATGTGAAACCGTGGTACCGGAGGCTGCACCAAGGTAGAGGATTTCGCTGTCTCTCTTAATTCCGAGATTAACATCTTTCATAACCGCTGCTCCTGCCTTGGATCTGTTTGGATCCCATTTCCTGTACTTTTGATTATTTTCTGTTATAAATTTCTCGCCGTAGACTGACTCTCCAGAGTCGGCTTCAGTATAGATACTGCTGTTTTTCCTGAAGATTCCGGGCTGTATCTCTTCCATGAAATCCAATTGGTGGGAATTATCATAAGAATCCGGGCCGGAGCTGAGTCCATATCACTCTTCCCGAATGAATTCCACTTCGTCGCCGTCCTGAAGTCCGAGTTCCTGTCGCAGATTTGTTCAAGTCTAGATGTTGCTGGTGCTTTCGTTTGTCGTTATCTCTTGCCTATCTTTTTCTGGTTCAGAAGATGATCTGTTGAGCATCTCTCCGGCCCATTTCCGGATTGGATCGTCAGTGCGGTCCATTTCATCGGCAAGAATACTTCTGAGCTCATTTCGTTTCTCCATATTTTCATCGCTTTCCACCAAGTTTTCAAGCTCTGCGGGATCATTTTCTAGATTGTACATCTCGTCTATATCAGGTCCGTTGTAGATATACTTCCAGTCGCCTTTCCGGAGCATTCTCTGCGAGTAAAGCCCGAATTCATCGCCGTGATACTGTGCGAATGCTGTTTTCCGGGTTTCTTCGCCGTTCACCACTGGCATGAGGCTCTGGCTTTGCATTTCATCCGGTATCTTGATATCCGCCATGTCCAGAAATGTGGCAGTGAGATCGTGCAGGTGTGCAAAACTATCTGTGCTGGTTCCTGGCTCGATTTCGCCCGGCCATTTCATAATCAAGGGTATGTTGTAGGTTTCTTCGTACATCATCGGACCTTTGTTAAACTGGCGGTGGCTTCCGGTCATATCACCGTGATCCGCGGTGTGTATTACTGCTGTGCTGTCTTCCAGTTCGTACTCATCGACGGCATCCATTATCCGCCCGATCTGATGGTCTATAAAGCTTACAAAGCCCTTATACTTTGCAACTACGTTTTTCCATGTATCCCAGTCGAAATCTTCGACCCCTCGGTAGCGTAGGAACTGTTCCTGCACACTTGGCTTGTCTTCGAAATCCTCCTCAAAGTTTTCCCATGGTTCGATATTTTCAGGGTTGTACATTGATGCGTAGGGCTCTGGCACAACATATGGAAAGTGCGGTCCGGGGAAATCCGTGCGGTGGAAGAATGGTTCATCCTCTTCAGCCGCTTCTTCGATGCGTTCAATGGTTTTTTCTGCGTGATAGTAAGTTGATGTAGCCTCTGGTGGTGCAGTTGTCTTGCCTGCCACGAGCAGTCCGTCGGC
>PXPD01000030.1 GCA_003009815.1 Nanohaloarchaea archaeon SW_4_43_9
AAACGTTGTATCGGAGAAAAAGCAGAAGATACAGGAACTGAAGCAGAAGGAGAAAGAGCTGAGGCAGGAGCTCGAAGATAAAGATGAAAAAAGGGAGAAACTTGAAGAGAATAGGGACAAGCTTCTGGAATACAAGTCCTCTGAAGAGAAACTTGAAGAGAAACATGAGGAACTCGAGGAGAAAAAGGAGAAACTGCAGGATATCGTCGAAAAGGAAGAGAAACTTGAAGAAGAATTTTCCGAAGAAAAACTGGAAGAACTGGGGAAGAAAATAGATCAACTGGAATCCGTGGAGGAAATCGGGGAACTTGAGGAAAAGAAAGAACATATCGAAGAGAAACTTAAAGAAACAGCTGAGGAGCTTGAAGATATCGAGTTCGACGAGGAAAAGCTTGAGGCTCTGCGAGAGGAAATCTCAAAGCTCAAAGAAAAAAGATCTGCGGAGAAACAGGAGCTTGAATCGGATAAAGAAATAGTTGAGGAAAAAGAGAAACGCCTGAAGCAGATGCAGTCGCAGGTTGAGAAAAAACATGAGCTGAAGAAGGAAGTGGAGAAGCTTGATCAGGTACTTGACTATGTCTACAGCTACAAAAACGCCTTGAAGGAGACACAGATAGAGCTTAGGCAGAAGTTTGTCGCCCGGTTGAATGATTTGATGGATGATATCTGGACACAGATATATCCGTATGACGATTACTACTCTATAAGGCTGAATGTGGAGGAAGACTATCTCGTCGAGGTCCTGGACTCTGATAATAACTGGATATCCGCAGAAGCAGAGGTCTCAGGCGGAGAAAGGCATTCTGCAGCGCTCGTAATGAGACTGGCATTGAGCTTTACAATATCGCCGAAGATACAGTTACTAATGCTGGACGAACCCACGCACAATATGGATTCGGCAGCTGTAGAGAAGCTGGCGGAGACGCTTAGACAGAACTCGGATAATCTCCTGAAACAGATGTTTATAGTAACTCACGACCCTGCGCTGGAATCAGCTGCAACGGGCAAACTGTATAGGCTAGAGAAGAAGAACACGGAAACAGGACTGACAGAAGTAGAAGAAGTGAATTAATCAATTCTGTCCGGAATAACCTTCTAATAAGATTGAAAATCTTTCACAGTGTTTCTAATTTTACATAAATGCTTCTACATCTTCATCTATCTGTTCCTGCTCTTCTTTCCATTCTTTCAGTGTATCCTCTAGTCCTTCTCCAGAATCTGATTCTTTTGATCTTCTCTCCCTTACATCTACAAACGTAGGATAGTTCACTGCTTCCCCCATGACAATCGCCTCTCCTGTTTTCAGTCCAGGTATTTGGGATGCAACAGAAGAAGTTATCCCTTCAGAGGAAGTCTTGATATGATCTAGATCGTTCGGATTGGTGACCCTGAGAATTACTTTGGTGTTACACTGGGATAGAGCTGTTGTGGAGAGCTTTACCGGCCGCTGGGAGATCAGTCCTATTGATGCGTTAAACTTTCTTCCCTCTCTTGCCATCTTCTCTACCACATGTTTGGATGCAGACGGCGTCTTCTCCGGAGCGAAGTTGTGAGCCTCTTCCAGAAGATATAAGAATGGAGGAATTGATCCGGTTCGCCTCTTGCGGAAGAAGTACTTGCCGAAGAAAGCGGTGATAATCTGTTTCTTCTGGTTATCAATCATACTGCTTAAATCCAGTATATTCAGTTTGCCAAGTTCAAGGTCTTTTGATGAAGGCCTGTTCGATTTTCCGAATATCTTCATAGCCTTCAACTGGTTCAATTTTCTGAGAAGTGCATATTTTGTCTTCTCATTCATTTCCTCGGATTCTACCCGGGTAATAACATCCTCTAAACTGAAATCATTATTTTCTCCTCTGTTGAGAGCCGAAAAAACTTTGGCCAGTTCCTGTCTCTGTGCTCCGGAAAAGTTACCTGTAAAGAATGATGCTATCTGTCCTGCTGAGAGCGAGTTAACTGCAATCTGAATATCTTTCTCATTAAAGACCTTCACATCCTGCATGTAGTTTTCATCCTCGGCAAAGCATGTGTAGTCGCCATGTGGATCTACTGCCAGTATTGCCGGCGCATACTCTCTATCAAGAATTTCCTCCAGCATAACTGAGGTGGTGTAAGACTTTCCGGCTCCAGACTGGGCTAGTATTGCAAAGTGTTTCTGGAGCGTATCGGTCATATTAACCGATGCATCTATACTCTGTTGCTGAACAGCCCCCAGATTAAGGCCGTTTTCATCCAGTCCCAGAAATTTCTCTACTCTCTCGGGATCAGCATCATCAATTTCCCTTCCCGGAGAAGGGGAGGATGAAACCCTTTTAATCATACTGTCTTTGAATTTTCCCATGATTTCGGCGCGGGCAATTCTTACCTCCCATTCATCAACAGGGAATTTCTCTTTCAGATCCTCAGCGGATTCCGATACGTTCTCCGCATTTTCAAAGTATTCGTTTAACCGGAAAACCTCTGATACTCTACCAATTACCTTTCCATTGTTCTCGTATTCGACAAAACTGCCTTTTCCCAATTCACCGCTGTATACAAAGTAGAACTGACCAGAGGTAGGAGTATCGTTTTTCTGGATGATGGTTGCTTCCATATCTACAGTTTCTGGAAAAATTGATTTAACTCCTGCGGAACATAGGGAGGAAGTAGGAGTTTTTACCTGATCATATTCCAGATCAGGTTGTCTCTTGCCTGGAGTAATTCAGCCTGTTCTCCGCCGGAAGGCATCGCACCCATTACTCCCATGTAGGAGACCTCCTCTTCTTCCTTTTCTTCGTACTCTTCCCAGTACTTTCTCAGCCTGTTGTGGACTCCAGCAACCTGATCTCTAGTATCTCCGGCTCCACAGGTGTTACCAACTCCTACAATAGCTACCTCGCCATCGAACTCAGAGGCAATTTCCTTGACCTTCGAAATTGCTGGTTTATACGCCTCATAGATTTCCTTCTTCATAGGTTTGGAGGCTTCGGGAGGTGACTGTTTAATTATTATTCCTTCGAGCGGAACATCATGTTCAACCGCTACATCCTCGATCTTGGACTTCTCTACTCCAGGACCGCCCATCATAACTCCAACCCCCTCGGAGAGAGATCCTGTTTCCTCTCCTTCAAACTTTGCTCCCGCATCAACGCTGATAATTGCTTCAAGATCATTTTCATCAGCAACGGTTTCCAGTGCGTCACCGTATTTACCTAAACGGGCGCCTGGACCGCTACTCTTCAGTACATGAACTTTTGAGCCATCGATTTCCTCCTCACTGTAAACTATGTTTTCTGCGATTTCTTCAATCTCTCCTTCATCGCTT
>PXPD01000031.1:0-4648 GCA_003009815.1 Nanohaloarchaea archaeon SW_4_43_9
ACCTCTTCCTTGTCCCGGTATCTTGTGGAGTCATCAGAGGTTGTATGATCCTCCAACCTGTAAGTCAAGGCTTCGAGCAGTACCGGCTCTCCATTTTTCGCCTTTTCCTTTGCTTCTCTAACTGCTTTAATCACAGCTAGAATGTCATTTCCATCAACTTGTAAGCCTTCAATTCCATAGGCGATTGCTTTCTGAGCAATTGTCTTGGATTTTGTCTGTTTCTCTCTCGGCATAGATATCGCGTACTGGTTGTTCTGTACAAAAAAGATTGAATGAGCGCTATAAACCCCTGAAAAGTTCAGTGCCTCGTGGAAATCTCCTTGAGAAGTACTTCCGTCACCTGTGAATCCCAGTACGACATTACTGTCTTCTTCAAACTCCATTGCCATTCCAATTCCTGCGGCATGAAGGTTTTGTGTTCCTACAGGGATTGTAACCGGTAAAGTATTTAGTTCCGATAGATCTTTCTGGCCGTTTGCATCTCCCATCCATCTCTGGAAGATTTTGTCCAGAGGGGCGCCTCTCATAATGAAAGCTGCTGTCTCCCTGAAACTTGGGACAACCCAGTCGTCGTCTTCTAGTGCAAATATTGCGCCTATCTGGGCTGCTTCCTGACCTTTATGCGGTGCATAAGTTGACATTTCTCCTCTTCTCTGTAGAGAGAATGCTTTTTCATCGAACTTTCTGGCGAGAACCATTTTTCTATAAAGCTCTCTCAGTTCCCCTTCTTCCAGTTCAAGACTGTTACCTGAGTTCATTACCTCTATTTTTTCTATACTATCCGAGAACACTTTTTCGCGCGACATTATAATCTAGAAATCCCTTACTGTCGAATATAAAGGGTTGTTTGCGACCTTTCGGTGAATATCCTGTCGGCAGATGGAAAATCTGTGCGACTATAATTAATTGTGCCGGACATGGAGGAATCTTGTGACCTCGCAGTAAAGCCGGTAACCTAAATAACAACACCTGACAACTTTCAACTGATGCTAGAAAACCTCTTCCACCCGGATAGGATAGCAGTAGTTGGGGCCTCCAGACATAAAGGCAAGACCGGACACGAAATATTCGATAATCTGAATCACAGCTTTGAAGGAGTGGTTCACCCGGTTAACCCTAAGGCGGATGAAATAGAGGGAAGAAAGGCATATTCTGAAATTCCCGAGGAAACAGATCTGGCGGTAATATCTGTGCCCGGCAAGATAGTTCCGGATGTAATGATGCAGTGCGCTGAGAAGAATGTTGATGCAGCTATTATTATCTCCGCTGGCTTCTCAGAGACAGGTAATGAGAAGAGGGAGCAGAAAGTCCTTGAAATAGCCGAGAAAAATGATATTCAGCTTCTGGGCCCGAATGTACTTGGATTAATCAATACAGAAAACTTGATGAACGCCAGTTTCGCCTCAAAAATGCCGGAAGAAGGAGAAATTTCATTCATGAGCCAGAGCGGTGCATTCTGCACAGCTATACTGGACTATGCTAAAGCCGAGCATATCGGTTTCCGGCATTTCGTCTCTCTAGGGAACAAGGCAATGCTGGATGAGATAGATCTGCTTGAAAAATGGAGAAACGATGAAACAGATGTGATACTATCCTATACAGAAGGAATAGATAACGGCAGAAACTTCATAGAAGAGGCGGAGAAGACTTCAAGGAGAAAGCCTACCGTAATGGTAAAATCAGGCAGAACAGATAAAGGAAGTTCTGCCGCATCCTCACATACAGGTTCGATTGCAGGAAGCTACCAAGCCTATAAGGCAGCATTCAGGAAATCAGGTATAATTGAAGCAGAGTCTAACAGGGAATTACTGGATTTTGGAAGAGCTT
Source organism: Nanohaloarchaea archaeon SW_4_43_9 (assembly GCA_003009815.1). GTDB lineage: Archaea > Nanohalarchaeota > Nanosalinia > Nanosalinales > Nanosalinaceae > SW-4-43-9. The sequence continues at coordinate 1,828 of PXPD01000031.1, forward strand.
TCGACTATCAACCTCTGCCAGAAGGAGACAGAGTAGCTGTCATAACCAACGCGGGAGGTCCAGGGGTTATAACAACAGATGAAATAACTGAGAGAGGGTTGAAGTTGGCAGGTTTTTCTGAAGAGTCAAAGCAAGAACTTGAAAGTTCAATGCCTGAGGAAACCACAGTTCACAATCCTCTGGATTTGATAGGGGACGCAGGTCATGAGAGATACGCGGAGGCGCTGGAAACACTTGGCAAAGACGAAAGTATTGATTCGATAATGATTCTTCTCACTCCTCAAGCCAACACCGAGATAGAGAAAACGGCAAAAACTATAGCCAAAGAAGCAGAAAAGATCGATAAACCTATTATGGCGTGTTTTATCGGAGAACAGGAGGTACAGAAAGGAATTGAAATCCTTGAGGAAAACAGCATACCGGATTTTGAGGATCCTAAAGATGCGGTCAAAGTGTTGAAGAGGATGAACAGTTACAGGGAGTTTCTTGAAACTGAATACTGTTACCGAGATATTGAATATAATGAACAGAAAGCCACGAAAGCCTTGGATGAGATGAAAGGCTATAAGGATGCCGAAAAACTGTTCTCCGCCTACAACTTTAATCTGGCGTTGACAGAGGTTCCTGAAGCACCTCTACCAGCGGTTGAAGCGGCACGAAATGTCGGTTATCCTGTGGTTCTAAAGGTTGATTCGCCAGATATAAGACACAAGACCGATATCGGGGCAGTGAAGACAGGGCTGGAGAATAAAGAAGAGGTAAAAGATGCGTTCAACAAGATTATCAAAAATGTACATATTGAGGCCTCTGAATCCACAGTAAACGGCGTGCAGGTGCAGGAACAGCTGGATGGTCTAGAAGTAGCGCTAGGGATGAAGAGGGGCCCTCAGTTTGGCCCGATGGTGATGGTCGGACTCGGAGGAATCTACATCGAAGTTTTCCACGATGTCAGCTTCGGCATAGCCCCAATACCTGAAAAAGAGGCCGAGAGAATGATAGAAGAGCTTGAAAGCCATGAAATATTTGATGGGAAAAGAGGTAAACACCACGATCTTGAACCGGTCAAGGATGCGATAATACGGCTGGGTGAGCTCGCACTGAACCATGAAGAAATCACAGAGATTGATCTTAACCCTGCGATACTTAGAAATGGGATTAGATAGCAAAAAATTGATTTACCTGAATCTGATGAGTACAAGAGCAAGATGGAGTATCATAGAGATAGTACCAGCGGATTTACAGTTAAGTCTGTGAATCCTCGCTTCAATGCCATTTTACTATTCAAGGCTTATGATAGGTTATTTACTATTCAAGTCCATAAGAAAAAATATGGTTGATAAAGAGAAGGCGTTGGAGCTTCATTCTAAAAGCCCGGGAAAGATTTCTGTTGAAACATCTGTCGATATAGACGGTGTCGAGGATCTAAATCTGGTTTATACACCGGGAGTAGCCGAGCCATGCAGAGAGATAGCAGAAAATGAAGAAGAGGTCTACAGTTATACTTCTAAAGGAAATCTTGTAGCGGTTGTTTCTGATGGATCGGCAGTTCTCGGTCTCGGCGATATAGGTCCGGAAGCTTCAATGCCGGTTATGGAGGGTAAAGCGAATCTAATGAAAAAGTTCGGGGAAGTCGATAGCCTCCCGATCTGCATAAATGCTGATTCTGCCGAAGATATAATCGAACATGTGGAAAGAGAAGCACCAACTTTTGGAGCGATCAACCTGGAGGACATCAAGGCACCAAGATGCTTCAAGGTTGAAGAAGAGCTGGAGAATAGACTGGATATACCGGTTTTCCATGATGATCAACACGGGACAGCGATAGTAGTTCTTGCAGCGCTGAAGAACGCTCTGAAGATTGCCGGTAAGCGTATAGAAGACGTCAGAATTGCGATCTCCGGTGCAGGGGCTTCAGGTATTGCTGTAGCAAACTTTCTAATCAATGCTGGAGCTGAAAACATTGTGCCGGTAGATTCTTCCGGTATTCTAAGGACTGATGATGAGAATATATACAAGGCGGATCTGGCCAGTAGAACGCTGGCTTCTGAGCAATCAGGGAACCTTGAGGATGCAATGGAAGATGCGGATGTCTTCATCGGTCTTTCGGCGTCCGGAATTGTTTCAAAGGAATTGGTTGAAGCAATGGCTGATGACCCAATTGTGTTCGCACTAGCTAACCCGGAACCGGAAATTAAACCGGACAAAGCCCGGGAAGCCGGTGCATTCATCACGGCTACCGGTCGATCCGATTTTGACAACCAAGTGAATAACTCATTGGCATTTCCCGGCATCTTTAGAGGGGCACTTGACTCTCAGGCCTCTGAAGTCAATGAGGAGATGAAAATTGCTGCTTCAGAAGCGATCAGAGATTTCATCAAGCCTGAGAAAGATAAGATAGTCCCTGAAACCTTAGAAAAGAGACTAGCTATGAAAATTGCAGATGAAGTTACTAGAGCAGCAAGAAAATCTGGGGTTGGGAACTAGAGACCTACTTATTTTTAGGTTTTCAAGTCAAACTGTTATCTATGGATTCAGAAACAAGAGAAAACTATGTTGAAGCCGGCCGTGTTGTCCAGAAAGCCCGGAAAAAGGCTCGGGAAACTTCAAGACCAGGCACAAAACTTAGAGTAATTGCTGAAGAGATAGAGGGATTGATCAGAGATGAAGGACTGGAAACGGCTTTCCCCGTTAACCTGTCGATAGATGATCATGCAGCACATTATACACCTTCTCAAAGCAAGAGTCAGGTGCTGGAAAAAGATGATGTTCTCAAAATCGATATAGGAGCTCACTCAGAAGGTTATATAGCGGATACAGCTCT
>PXPD01000031.1:4656-19176 GCA_003009815.1 Nanohaloarchaea archaeon SW_4_43_9
AGATAGTGAGAAACAGATGGTTGATGAGGTTGACGAAGTTTTGAAGAAGGCATTGCAATTCCTTAAACCCGGGAAAACGATTGGGGAGTTCGGACGGTTTGTAGAATCACAGGTTTCGGATGATTATCAGGTTGTAAGAAACTTGACCGGTCATTATCTCGGTAGATATACGCAGCATGCTGGAGTTTCGATACCCTGTGTGGATAATGCTTCCTCTCACGAGTTCAAAGAAGGCGATGCCGTGGCTATCGAACCTTTCATCACGGATGGGGCCGGAAAAATTAAGAACGGCAAGCCCGGCAACATTTACAAGCTTGAGCAGGACAGAAATGTTAGAGGGAGAATGGAGAGAAAGCTTCTCGGACAGATCAAAAACTTCAACGGTCTACCATTTACGACACGGTGGATAGATAATTACGCGGGTAGAAAGAAGATGGCGATGAAGAAACTAGTTCAGTCAGGTATTGTTAACTCCTACGAAATTCTCAAAGAGGAGAACGGCGGAACGGTTGCACAGGCAGAACATACTGTTCTCATCGGTGCTGGAGAAGACGGTGAGAATATAGTTACGACTAGGAAGGGATAGTGCAGAGCTCAGGTTTTCCGATATCTGCTATAAAATAGATTAACAGTATTATTCCTGCCAGTTTGATTAGCGTTCCTTGGAAAGGCAAGACCGCAACCACGCCTGTTAGACCCGCCAAACTCAACAAGCCTATCCCACACCCGGTACATCCGGCGATCAAGAAACCGGGCGCTATCCCTGAAAAGTTTCTCGCTCTAATTCCGGTATTTCTGAACTGTATATATGTATTGGTGACTATTATTCCAATCGAGACAGAGTAAACCAGGTTAATTATGATTTCTGTTAGACCTCCGTTTAAGTAGACGCCGATAACTGTGAAAGAGATGGCAGGCAACCAGTATTCTATACCTGCTAAAAACATCTGTGTTGAATAGCCTATGCTGGTGGAGAGAGCCACCAGGATAAAAAATAGGATAGAAATGGAAACAGTCAGGGCTGCTCTTTTTCCCGAACTGAAGCCGGATTTAGTTCCTTTCTTCAGATCTTTCAAGAAATCTTCTGGATTCATCTTACTGTAACTGCTCTTCTATCGTTGATTCAAACCGGGAGTAAGGCTGAGCTCCCTCTAATTTCTGATCATTGATGAAAATGGTTGGAGTTGCCGATGCCCCTCTGTCGTTCCCTTCCTGCTTGTCCTGTTGAACTTCTTCAAGCTCCTCTTCGTTATCGTAGCACTGTCTGAACTGGTCGATGTCCAGATCTGTCTGTTCCGCCCATTTATACATTGACTCATCAAAGTTACCGTTTTGGTGAGCGTTTCCAAGAGCTTCCTGGTTATCGAAGAAACCTTTTTTGAAAGTCCAGAAAGTTTCTGCATCCTGATTTAGTGCACATTCCGAGGCTAGAGCTGAAGGTTCTGCCCATGGATGTAGACGTTGGAGCGGCAGGTTTTTGTAGAAGTACTGAACATCCCCGTTCTGTACATAGTTTTCCACTACTCCCGTGTATGCATTCTCATTGTATCTCTTACAGAACGGGCATTCAAAGTCCTCGAACGATACCGCTGTCACCTCTGCATTAGGAGATCCTATGTAAGGTTCTCCCTCCAGCCTGAATGTAGTATTTCCATAAGTTTTGTCGCCTGATCCTACTCCGGCTTCCAGGTTTCCGTATGGATATTCGGTGTTCTGGAGTGAAACAACTCCTGTTCCTGACTCCTGGTTCTGTGAATCTGTGTTACCGTTATTGTTGTTTCCGGTGTTGGGTTCACCCGGTGTTACCGTGTCAGATCCTGCTATCTCAAAGTTAAAGTCTGATCCGGACATTCCAACCCCTACTAAAAAACCTCCTAGTATCATTCCTGTAGTCAACCCCAGCGCAAACATTAGAAAGCCAAACTTTCTGACCCCTATTTCAAAAGTAGGCTTTTCAGGTTCTTTTTCATCATCTTTGTTGTGCGAACGGCTTTCATGGACATGAAGCCCTCTTTCAGAATCAAAATTTTCTCCGCAGGTATTGCATTCAAAATTTTCCTCTGACATATTTCATCATTTTCCTTTTGTGTTAATAAGGTTCCGGTGACTCTGGAAAAAGAAATAAAGAAAAATTAAAATAGAAGTGAAAGTAGATCAGGCGTAGTAGTCAGGGCTGTCTTCAGTCTTCTCAACCTTATCCATCTTCTGCATCATCTGCTCATAGTGTTCCCTATTTTCTTCAGTTGCTGTCGGTTTTGTCTCCTCCATCGCATCCTCGAAGTGCTCAATCTCGACTTCTTCTGCTTCCGGATCTTTTCTGAGTGCGAGCATCGCAGCCTCTCTGCAGAGCGATTCAATATCGCTACCGACATATCCCTCAAGCTCTTCTGCTAGATCCTCTATGTCGATGTCGTCTGATAGCGACATTTCACCTGTATGAACTTTGAGAATCTTCTTTCTGGCCTCAAGATCCGGAATTTCTACCTCGATATCCCTGTCGATTCTTCCAGGTCTCAGTAGTGCCGGATCAATGAGATCAGGCCTGTTTGTTGCAGCGATTACTGTTACTCCTTCAAGATCTTCTATTCCGTCAAGCTCTGTCAGCAGCTGGTTGACCATCCGGTCTCCAACTCCTGAATCATTCCTTGAACCTCTTCTGGCGGCTATAGAATCGATTTCATCAATAAACAGGATGCATGGAGCTACCTGCCTCGCTTTCTGGAAAACCTCTCTGACAGCTTCCTCTGACTCTCCGACATACTTGCTTAGGAGCTCCGGGCCTTTGATTGAGATAAAGTTGGCGTTGGCTTCGTTCGCCACTGCTTTCGCTAGTAGTGTTTTTCCTGTTCCTGGAAGTCCGTAGAGCAGAATGCCTTTTGGAACATCGATTCCCATTTTTTCAAATCTTTCAGGATACCTTTGAGGCCATTCGACCATCTCCCTAAGTTGTTCCTTTGTGCTGTCTAATCCCCCGACATCTTCCCAAGTGACTTTCGGTAGTTCTACCATTACTTCTCTCATAGCGCTCGGCTGAACTTTTCTAATTCCTTCCATCATTGCGTCACGATCGACTACAAGTTTGTCCATCACTTCGCTCGGAATCTCATCGTCAAGATCTATCTCAGGTAGGACGTTTCTCAGCACGCTCATCGCTGATTCTTTGCATACTGCGTGGAGGTCTGCTCCCACATATCCGTGTGTTTTATCGGCTAACTCCTCTAGGTCGACACTCTCAGTTAATGGCATATTCCGGGTGTGAATCTGGAAAATCTCTTTTCTTCCTTCCCTGTTTGGTACGCCGATTTCAATTTCTCTATCGAATCTCCCTCCTCTTCTCAGAGCCTCATCTACTGCATCAACCCTGTTTGTTGCTGCAATGACTATTACATTTTCTCTTTCTTCGAGCCCATCCATTAATGATAATAGCTGGGCTACTACTCTTCTCTCTACTTCTCCACCTACCTCACTTCTCTTGGAGGCAATTGCATCAATTTCATCGATGAAAATTATTGCTGGAGAGTTTTCCTGAGCTTCCTCAAATTTTTCACGCAGCTGCTTCTCTGATTCTCCATAAAACTTGCTCATAATCTCCGGGCCGTTGATTGACATGAATGTGGCGTCGGCTTCGTTCGCCACTGCTTTCGCTAGCAGTGTTTTTCCTGTTCCTGGAGGTCCGTGGAGCAGGACTCCTTGCGGTGCATCGATTCCAAGCTGCTGGAATACTTCAGGATGTTTCAACGGTAGTTCGATCATTTCCCGAACCTGCTGGATCTCGTTTTCCAGCCCACCAATGTCTTCGTAAGTTACCTCCGGAACCCTGACTTCTTGTTGTTCAGTGTCTTCCACTGACTGCTGTTTGACTTCTATCTCAGTATTTTCTGTGATTTTCACCGGTCCTTTTGGCTTAGTTCCAACCACAGCTAGTTTGGTGTCCTGTCCGAAGGAGAATCTGAACCGGTCAGCTTCCATATCGAATACATCGTCGAAAAAGGATTTCTCTCTATCCTGTGAATCTCCGGGCACAACTATATCTCCCCTGGTTACTGCTCTTCCTCTCAATGCTCTCTGGAATATATTAGGATTCTGTACCTGTATCATTACGCCTTCTTCTGCTGGCGCTAGAGTTACTTTTTCAGCTTCTTTTAGGTTGGCCTTGTTTACATTCACTTTTTGTCCCAGAGATGTACCCGCGTTCTTTCTCATGTAGCCGTCCATTCTCGCGATTCCTAGCCCTTTATCGGCAGGATAGCTCCTTGCTACTCTTCCTACTGTTTTTCTTCCATCCTCGATTTCGACTGCCTCGCCTTCTGCAACTCCGAGTTCCTCCATTACCTTGGAGTCGATTCTCACTATTCCTTTCCCTATATCTTGTTGTGCGTTTGGAGGAACTTCTCCTACCCGGAGCTTTACAGTTTCGTCGTTATTGTTGCCTGTCATTGTAGTATCACGTTTTAGCTTCCTCTGATCCGTCTTCTTTGTCTTTGAACTGTTCTATTATGTTTCGGTCTTCAATCAGTACCTTGAATATATGGTGGGAAACTTTTTCTCCCCAATCCATAAAGTAGTTCTCAACTCTCTGAACTTTACCGTCTGATATTATGAATACTGAATCATCGATTCTTGCATTCGGTATTTGGTCCATAAGGCCGTCTTTCTCGTACTCGTATTTCTTCCCGTTCTTTTTGACCGTCTGTTTATACCCGAAAAGCCCGCGGTAAAACTTGTTTCGTTCGTACACGGACTCAAACTTCTCTCTATGAGTATTATATGTCAGCAGTGAGGCTTCCTCTTCTCGGGGCATATATACTGGAGTATCTCTAACATTTAAACCCTTTTTTGTTGACGTGAGTAAAAAAGAGATTAGAATCTCTCAACCCTTAAATTCTCAACTCTGCCAAAATGTGCGTCCCGGCTCAACAGCTTCTCGTTCAGGTTTCTGGCCGTCCCAGCTACAAGATAGTCAATAGAGCTTATAGGTTTTCCATCCGCTTCAAGATTTCTTCTTATAATGGCGGCTTCCTTTTCTATTTCTGGAGTTAAATCTGCTCTTGAAAGGTTGCCTAAAATCTTGTCTATTTCTTCGTCCCCAGGTTTACCTACTTTCAGTTCAAAAACTGCGCCAGGAGGAATTATTAATGGCTCTCGTTTTTGTTTCAGTTCTTCAAGTTTTTCCCTAGCGTCTTTCCTGCCTCTTAGAAGATCTATAACAAAGTTTGTATCAATTATCATGTTTTGAAGCCTCAATATCCTCTTCTTTCAGTTCCCTCATCCTTTTTTCGGTCTCTTCCGCTTCTTTTTCTGTCCAAGAACCTGATATTTCTTCCAAAACTTCGTAATCCCTTTTCATCTCGTTTCTCACGGCTTTCCGTATGAAATCTGACCTGTTCTTGTAACCAGGAATTTTCTCCACGAACTTGTCTATCAGCGATTTCTCTTCGTCTGCGACATTGACAGCAACCTTTGACATGATCTAAATAATATGCCTGTATTATTTTTAATCCTTCGGTTAATTTGCCATTCAAGATAAAAGATTTGGAAGCAATCATTCAGCGTGGAAGTTAAACGCATATCGACCGGCAGCGAACCAATCAATTCCTTCCTTAATGGAGGGTTGGAGACAGGTATAATAACCAATGTCTTCGGTGAATCGGGTTCAGGAAAGACTAATTTCTGTGTTCAGACAGCAGCGCATCTAGCTGAAAAAGGAGAGAAAGTTGTCTATATTGATACAGAGAAAGGCTTTTCTCCAGAGAGATTCAAACAAATTGCATCAAAGGAGGCGCTGGAGAAAATTGTTCTGAACGAGCCTCTGGATTTCGGACAGCAGGAGGAGGCAATCAATTCTCTGGAGGAGATAGCAGAGGAACATGATCCAGGAATAGTTATAGTCGACTCTATGGTATCGCTGTATCGATTAAAAGCAAAGGGAAATCAGGTTCAGGAGGTCAACCAGAAATTATCACAACAGTTATCACAGCTCTCAAAGATCGCGAGAAAGAACAACATTCCTGTGCTTGTGACAAATCAGGTGTACAGCAGTTTTGACGAAGACAGTATTGAACTGGTAGGCAGCGATGTCCCACGTTACTGGTCGAAATGCCTTCTTAAGCTTTCCAATTCCGATAAATCAGTTCGGGAGATTGAGATCGAGAAACACCGTTCGATGCCGGAAGGAAAATCAGCGCAGTTCAAGATAACTGATGAAGGGCTTGAATCTGTGAAAAACAGAGGGCTGTTCTGAAGCCGAATTATTTATAAACATCTGAGATTGTTTGGAAAGCATGGAGCTACTTGGACTGGATGCGTTCTCCAAAGGCGATTCTGATCGAGCTCCAACTATGTTCTCAGATTTTTCAACAGTTTCATCTAACTCTGAAAGCATTGTTCTGATTTCACTTATCATCTTGATTCTGGCACTGCTGCTGTAAAAAGCGCAGTGTTCACTTTTGCGTTTTCTCGATATTTCGAGGTGAACACAACTCTATGACAAACACAACACACACCCAAAACGCACGCAACACGAATTCAAAACCCGTTAAAACAGCTGAAAAAATGGAGTCTAGATAGACATGGAAGAAGAAAGTGATGTCTTTGATATCGAAGTAAATGATCCAAAGAAAGGAAAATATACCGAGCTAGCAATGGATCAAACACAGAGAGAATATATGGATGAAGTAGCCAAGGAATTCGAAGTGAAAGTTAGATATGATGAAGGACGAGCAGAGGTCTACGCGCCATGCACCGGAGAACTAAAAGATTTTGTGGAAGAGTTAACATCGCCTGAAAAGAGAAATATGAAAACTAATCATCCCGAGCCATCAGTTATGGATGATGCCGAATTTTCAGTTTTCTCTGCGCTCAAACCTGAAATTGATAGAGGTAAGAGAGCGGTTTCAGATGGTGGCAGTAAGAGCTACCAGACTATGAAAGACGTTTCTCATACTCATGAAGATTATGATGGGGTTCAGAAATCAATGGAGCGGGGAGATGAAGAAGTGTTCGGCGTACCATCTACCGGTTCTGATTACACCACAGATTACACGGCCGAATGATGGAATTCTCGAATTATTAAACAGTCACCGAGTATGATCCCCTGTATATGAACTTAGAGGATTACAGGAGAGAGATTGATAGGGTTAACGCCGAGATAGTGGACGCAGTTTCCAGAAGAATGAATGTAGTCAAGGAAATCTCCGAATACAAGAAAGAGAAGTCATTAGATGTCGGCGATAACAGTAGACAGGAGAAGATAAAACAGGAGTTCGAGAAACTGTTTGATAGGGAAGAACTCCCGAAGGAGAAAGGTAGAGAGCTAGGCCGGCTTTTGATTGAAATAGAGATTGAGGAAGAAAGAGGTGAAACCGGATGAAGCCGGGCGGAATCTACCAGTCGTCCTTGCTTGGACAGTCATGATCAACGCACATCTGGTAGTTCTTGCCTTTCTTCCTGTCAACGTAGATCATTGGTTTACCGCATTCCTCACATTCTTGGTCGGTCGAGTTAATATTCCCATTATTAGGAAGCGGGTAAGTGTTCTCGCAGTCAGGATAATTTGAGCAACCTACGAAGCTGGAACCTCCTTTCTTGATTATCCTTAGCATTCCATCCTCACATTCCTGACATGGTCCGAGCCTTCTCCTTCTTTTCCTCTCAGAATCGATCGTGTCGACCAGTTTCTCTCCGATCTCTCCCTCTTTCTCCTTAAAGCTGGTCAGGGTATCGATTAACTTGTCCTGAGCCTCGGAGAGAACCTCTTCACGGCTCTCTTCCTCCTCTCTGATAGCCTCCATCTTTTCCTCGAATTCCCGGGTTAAACCCTCTGAGACAAGATCAGGGCTGTAATCCTCAAGTGTTTCGACAACTACAAGACCTAGATCAGTTACCTCTATCGGTTTTTCCTCGATATAATTTCGGTCATATAATCGATCTACAGTTTTTGCTCGAGTCGCCTTTGTTCCCAAGTTACGGCTCTCAAGCTCATTCACGATACCTGACTGTGAGTAACGGTTAGGAGGCTGAGTTTCTTTCTCTTCTTTGTCAAAGCTGTCTATAGGCAGTTTCTGTCCTTCTTCCATTTCCGGAAGCTTGGCTGAATCAACTCTAACATATGGTTCGTAGAGATCATACCAGTTTCTCTCCACTGTGATTTTTGACTTGGCCTTGAACTCTTCATCTTTGACATCAAGAGTAAATGTGATTGATTTTCTTTTCGCCGGTTTTCCGAATACCGCGAAGAATCGTTTCACGATCAAGTCATAGACCTGGCTCTCCTTCTTTGATAATGATCCGGAAGGTGATTCACCGGTTGGATAGATCGCAGGGTGTGCGTCATCCTCCTTCTTTCCCTGAGTTGTGTATAGGTTATCTTTCTTGTCTTTCTTCAGAACTTTTTTCGCCAGGTCATCGTACTCTTCCTGACCCTTCATACTGTTCAGTATATTCTTGTAACCGATCTTAGGAGGCAGTTTCTGTGACTCAGTTCTCGGATAGGAAATTAGGCCGTTTTCGTAAAGTGTCTGTGCGATACTCTGGGTCTGTTTTGGCGAAATGTTTAGCTGGGAAGAAGCTTCGCTCTGCAGCCCGGTCAAATTGAATGGGATTGGAGGATTGTGTTTGTAGTTGTTGACTTTAACTTTGGTAACCTCAGCCTCTTTCTCTCCCTTTATTTTCTCGAACTTTTTCTCCGCAGTTTCTTCATCCCAGATCCTGTCTTCATCTTCCTCCCATTGTGCTGTGAACTCTGAATGGTTAAGATAAATCTCCCAGTAAGGATCGGGCTCGAACTCCTGGATTTCCCTTTCCCGATCGGCCAGAATCTTCAGAGTTGGTCCTTGGACACGTCCCGTGCTTAATGTTTTGTACCGGTCTGCTGCTCTCACGGCTTTCATCAGGGCACGGGAGACGTTGATACCGTAGTAGAAGTCGAGTATGTGTCTTGTGATACCTGCTTCGGTCATGCCTCTGTCGAAGTCTTCAAGGTTGTCGAAGGCTTCCTGTAGATCGGAAGGGGTTAGAGTTGAGAACTTCATCCTCTCGATTCTCTCTTCATCTGCGTCAACCATCTCTCTGAGGACTGTTCCTCCGATTGTACTGCCCTCAACATCGAAGTCGCACGCGTTGATATATGTATCGGCCTTCCCTAACTGGTCTTTAAGATTGTTGTAGTATTTCTTTACATAATCTGCGGAGTCCTGGTTTTCGAAGATGGGTTCCCATTCTACATCGAAGACCGGGTAGTCCCATCCTTCCTCTGTCTGCTCAAGATTGAAGATATGCCCTACTGCGGGGGCTATGATTATCTTTCTGTCATCTGTCTCAAGAACATAGTTCTTTACTCCTCTGTTCTCCTGTGTCGAGTAGTTTCCGAGGGCGTTCGCCAGTCGAGAAGCAACTTTCGGCTTCTCCCCGATCATCACTGTGGTTTCCATTCTTAATCTACTTTGTGAAGAATAATCACTTAAATGGTCGTATAACAAAATATGGATACTGATGCGAGATTCGAAAGCCCTATACTTTTCGCTTTTAAAAGAGGAAGCAAGCTATTAGATGGAAAGAAATAAATATGTGTTACCACAAAGTGAACATATGACAGGATTTGATCTTTCATCAGTGATTGACGCTGATCTCTATATTGAAAGTTCAAATGGAGCAAGGGAGGAAATAGGTTTTGATGAAGCTCTAGAGTATGCAAACAAGCCTTTAGATCCTGAAATAGTTAAACAGTATTCTGAGTCAAGAGCAACTGCTCACGGCAAAGGACGAAGAAAAGCCGTTACTCCTGCGGAAAAAGTTGAGAGGATGAAAGATGATTATTTTGACCATGTTACAAGCTTTAATTATCGGCTTGTCCTTGAAGATGAAAAAGGAGAAAATTATGATCTTGTAGGACATCCCAGAACTGATTTGAATGATGGAGATTTTACCACACTTATATTCCCGAACATTATTCCGTTCTATCTTGATTCAGATCTTGAGGATCATGATTCAAACGAGAACCCGAACCTGGTAATGCGAGAAATGACTCCCTATGATGAAGAAATTGAAAATATAATGGTTTCAGATGCGGAATTTACGGGTGAAACATCTTACGACAGAGAAGTAGCATCGGCTGTTAGAGGTGATCGCCGTAACTGGATTGAGAAGCCCGATAATTTTGCCTATGTTGATGAGCCAAGAGACTTTCTAGCTCTTAATGGAGTAGACGGATTGTATGATGAAGCAAGAGATACTGAAATCCCGGAGATCACTTCTTCTGATTGGAAAATGCTTTTTGCAGAGGATGACAAACTAGTAGGGATTCGGCCATTCTATGATGAGATATGGGATGCAGGTCTAAATCCTGAAGATGCAGAGATGCTTGGAAAATGGAGAGGAGTAAACCGGGGTATAGGCAGGTGGGTATACGATATTGATGATGAATTTTTCCATGGCCTTTCAGGAGACGAAAGAATAATTGCTTTCTATGATAATGAAATGCCTTTTGCTGTTGGAAGCGATAAGGCATTCCAAAAAGATATTAGAGGTATACATAATCAGAGAATAAGGGAAGCTTCAGAAACAGAAGATTTCGTAGAAAACAGTCTTGAATCTGTAATGAAGGAGGAGGAAGAAATGATAGCTGAGACTGTGAAGAACGAGGACCTCGAATATACAGATTTTATACCTAGAAAAGTGGATGAAGACCTTATACCTGAAGATATGAAAGCAGATAAATTATTCTAGTTCTAGATATTTCTGTCCTCCCATATAATCTCTCAACGCTTCCGGAATCCTGATCCCATTCTCTGTCTGGTTGTTCTCGATTATAGCCGTGATGATTCTTGGGTTGGCTAAGGCTGTTGCGTAGATAGTATACGGTATTTTCCTTTCCCCGTCCTCAAAGAACTTTGTTCCCAGTTTGTTTGTCTGGTATTCTACACAGCTACCGTATGAACCGACTTCGCCGTACTCTCCGAGAGGCGGTCTCCAGACCTCAATATCGTACTGCTTGTAAGTTTTATCCCCAATATCTCCGTCACAGATATCTACTACTCTGTATGGAAGGCCTAGTTCCTGCATAATTTCTTCTGCGTTCTGTGTCATTGATTCTAGATGTTCGAGATGGTTTTCCGGTTTCGAGAAAATGAACTGTTCCACTTTCTCGAACTGGTGTACTCTCCAGAGTCCTCGTGTCTGTTTTCCATGCTTTCCGGCCTCCCTCCTGAAGTTGGTTGAGAAACCTCCAAGTTTCAGCGGGAGTTCTTCATCGATTACTTCATCTTTCTTTATAGTTGCGAGAGCGTGTTCCGCGGTCGCGATAAGGTACCTTCCGTTCTCGTTTACCCGGTATAGCTGGTCTTCAAATGCTTCCATGTCGACCGCTGCGCTGATCGCATCTTCTTCAAGCATGAAGGGTGTCTGGTGCAGGTCGAATCCCCTGTCTTTTATGAAGTCGAGGGCAAAGTTGGTCAATGCCTGGTTCAGTCTGAGTAACTCTGTAGTCAAGTAGTATGCTCTTTCTCCACCGACTTCGGCAGCTTTCTCGCTCATCAGCAGGTTCTCTTCGCCTTCTCCTTCCGGAACGTCTTCATGCAGGAGATTGGCGACCTTGTATCTTACAGTATCTCTCTTTTCCTTCAGTTCGTCGACTTCATTTTCAAGTTCTGATATTCTCTCCTTGACCTCCTGCATCCTCTCGATCTTGTCCGATGCATCTTCGCCGGACTGCTTCAGATCCGCGATCTCGTCACCCACTGTATTTCTCTCTTCCTGCAGAGATTCCAGTTTCTGAAGCTTGTTTCGCCATTCTCTATCAAGTTCAACTACTTTGTCAACTTTTTCTGGATCGTTGCCTCTTTTTATTTCACATTCCTTGATTCTTTCAGGCTCTTCACGGAAGAGATTTATGCTTAACATGAGAATTCATTAAATCAGGAAATTTTTAACTAGAACGGTTCAAATTCATTCCAGGTAATCCGGCTTCTGGTGGCCGATATCTTCCAAGCAGTCAAGTAGATCGGGATCTTCCTTGAATCTTTCTCTAACCGGTTCAAGTTTTGCTGCTATATGATCTGCTACTGCATTTTTCAGATCCTGTGGATGAAGTTTCTCTGATTCAAAATCCGCCTTAAGCTCTTCCAGAGCTGAATAATGAATGTTTCCGCCGTACTCGTCAGGTCTTTCAATTTCCAGTTCCTCATCATCCCCAAAGATATGAAATCTTGCCACCTGGATAACCGGGTTTTCCTCGGTTTCCCCCTGAGGACAGTAAGCGTCCTCGATTCTCTCTTTGATGGTTTCCTCTGATGCGTGTAGCGGGAACATGGTCTCCGGCTGGGAGGAAGACATCTTATCTCCGCCTGTAAGTGAGACAACCAGCGGATGGTGGAGGCATGTTGGCTTCCTGTATCCGACCTTCGGCAGAACTTCTCTTGAAAGCATATGGATTTTTCTCTGTTCGATTCCCCCAATAGCTATTTCGACATCAAGGTACTCAATGTCAAGTGCCTGCATCAGCGGGTAGACAATCTGTGATATACTCTGTGAGTCTCTATCCCCTCTTGCTACTTCCTGCATTGATCGGGTTCCCCTGTTGATCGTGGTTTCCTTTGAGAGGTCAAGTATGTCGTGGAAGTACTCAGTGCCTTCCTGGAACTCCCTTCCACGGATAAACTCTGCGTCAAGACCTAGTGATTCGAATGTTGCCTGCCAGTACTCGGTCATCGCCTGTATCCATTCTTCTTTACCTTTCTTGTTAAGGTAGGTGTGGAGGTCTGCGAACAGGATCTTGACATTGAAACCTGCTTTCTGCATGTCGAGCGCCTTTCTGATCGAAAGCCAGTGGCCAAGATGGAGCGGACCTGAGGTCTCGTATCCGATATAGGTTGTCGGGTTGTCTTTCTCCTCAAGAATTTGGTCAAGTTCTTCCTCCTGTACGATTTCAGTTGTGTTCCGTAGAACTAACTGTTTCCGCTCTTCCCTGTTCATTATGGAAGAATCAGGCTCTAAGAGTTAAAACACTTTTCCGGACTTTCCAGTTTCTCTCTTGAGTTCGCTGTAAGCTTCAACTACTTCTTACCTAAAATAATTTCATTTTGTTCTCTGTTCTGTCTCAAGTTAGTTCAGCTACATTAGCGTTTAAAGCCTGTTCAAGTTCTTCCGGATCTACGGTAACTCCTACTACCCTGGATCCCGCAGCCGGTTTCACTTCTTCATGTTCAAGGATCGATCTCTCCATGAAAGTAGATACATTAAGATCGAAAGGTGAAACTCCCCCGATTATATAGCCTGTATTTTCCTTTACTTCATCAGGATTAGCCATCCTGACATTTTCTCCAGTTATTTCCTCAAGTTTCTGCTCTGAGACACGTTTGTCTCCCGGACAGAGAACTGCTACAAACTCTTCTCCAGCTTTGAATATAAGGGTCTTGACGATTTTCTCCTCTTCTATTCCTACATTTTCAGCTGATTCTTCTACAGTCTCAGATTTGGCGTGAACCATAAACTCGTTGTCTAGATCTTTCTCTCTGCAGAAACTGATTACCCTTCTCACATTTTCCAGATCTTTCTCCATGAATTTTAGGAACTGCTCTAGTTCTTTCGGAGACTGTGTGAATACGTCAGTCATTGATGTTAAATCATTCCGCTTCCACTTTTTTATCCATGATCGAGATAGACGGGAGGAAAGGCGGAGGACAGATGATGAGGACAGCTCTTGCGCTCTCTGTAATAAGAGAAGAGGATTTTCGTATGAATAATATCAGAGGAAACAGGTCAAATCCGGGGCTGAAAAACCAGCACCTTGAATGTGTCAGATCCGCTGCGAGAATATCGGGTGCAGAGGTTGAGGGCGGTGAGATTGGCTCAGAAGAGCTTATTTTTCAGCCTCAAGAGTTAGACGCTAACCCATTTACTTCGAACATTGGAACCGCAGGCAGTATAACACTGTTATATGACACGGTTCTCCCGGTAACATCACAGTTTGACTCCGATTTTCGTTTAACTGCTAAGGGAGGAACCGATGTGAAATGGTCGCCGACCTTTGCATATCTGAAACATGTTAAGCTTCCGCTTCTGCGAAAATTTGGCTTTTCAGGTGACCTAGATCTAAAAAGTACAGGCTATTATCCTTCCGGGGGCGGTGAGGCAGAACTTGAGACCGAAAAACATTCTTTAGAGCAGATAAAACTGACTGAGAGAGGAAAACTAGAAAGGTTTGAAATATATTCGAAGGCTTCCCGGGAGCTTGAGGAACAGCAGGTAGCAGATCGCCAAGCAGATGAAGCCGCTAGAAAACTGAAAAACTCCCATGTCTCCGTGCCCATAGACAAACAAGTTAATTATGAGGAAACAGATTCAACAGGTTCTTCATTGCTGGTGAAAGCGGTATACGAGAACTCTGTAGCGGGTTTTGATGCTTTAGGTGAAGAAGGAAAGAGATCCGAAGGAGTTGCTAGAGAAGCAGTTCAGGAGTTCAAGAAGTTTCACTCTTCGGAGGCAGCTGTCGATGAATTCATGGCTGATCAGCTTCTCGTTTTCATG
>PXPD01000032.1 GCA_003009815.1 Nanohaloarchaea archaeon SW_4_43_9
CAGCAGAAGAACCTGACAAAGTTGTAGCAGTAAGTGAAAAACTGGCAGAGGAAGTTGAAGATGAATTTGATATTAAGCCTGAAGTTGTCCATAACGGTTTTTCGGAACCGGAGAGCTCTGGTCTAGATGTACGAAAACATCATGATATCCCGGAAGATGAGAGCATTATTTTCTTCGTAGGTCGACATGCAGAGCAGAAAGGGCTTGAACACCTCTTATACGGATTCAAGAAACTGTTGGAAGAGAGAGATGCAGCCCTAGTTATAGGTGGAAAAGGTCACATGACAGAGCCACTGAAAAAGTTCACGGAAATCCTTGGAATCAGGGATTCAGTTGTTTTCCCCGGCTTTATTCCTCAGGAGGAACTAGGTGATTACTACAGAGAAGCTGACGTCTTTGTATCGCCTTCTATCAATGAACCATTTGGCTTGACAATCACAGAGGCTCTAGAGTCCGGTACAACGGTAGTAGCGACTGAAAACGGCGTAGAGGAGATTGCCGGAGACAGCCTAATATCTACAGAGCCAGACAGTGATTCGATAAAGGAAGGTATAGAAAAAGCTCTAGAGCAGGAAAGCAGGTGTAAGCATGAATCCAGAAGCTGGGAAGAGATGACAGAAGAAGTAATAGAAACTTACAGACAGCTATCCCAGAACAGTTAGATCGTCCACAGATCCTTCATGTAAAACACTGTAACCTTTCTCAGTTTCCGCAAGTCCTGAATTATTTCCTACATAGTATGTCGAATCACTTCCTGAACCATCCGGGAGGTATATTCTCTCCTCGCCGTTCGAGTAAACAACTACAGCGACTTCCCGATCCGTCTTAACATTAATTCTCACCCCGTTCTCTGCTTCATAGGTTTCTACCTTCATAGCATTGGTTTCACTTCACCAATTTTTAACTCTCCGGTAGGATCACCTCCTGATTTAAACTATTCTGAAAAATTGGGTTTATGCCTCCAATAAGCCTCTCATTTGAAGTACACCAACCCCATAGACTAAGGACAGATGGAGTGAATGAAGACGCTGATCAACTATACGATAGGTATTTTTCAGACGAGATGAATGAACACTTCTTCAAGGATGTAGCAGAGAACTGTTACTTTCCTGCGACAGAAAAACTTCTGAGAGAGGCCAAAAAATTCCATGGAAAGAATAGAGAGTTCAAGGTCAACTTCTCAATCTCCTCAAGCTGGATCGAGCAGGCAAAGCAGTACCACCCAGAACTTATTGATATGCTGAACCGATTTCCTGACTCAACCGTAGATTTCATAGGACAGACACATTATCATTCTTTATCCGGCTTATTCAACGAAAAGACAGAATTCAGACAGCAGCTAAGTACACATAGAGAAATAATTGAGGAAAACTTCGGAGTCACGCCGCAGGTAATGACCAACACTGAACTAATATACCACAACGAGATAGGGAAGATAGCGGCGGAAGAAGGATTTAAAGGCATATTCACAGAGGGTGCACCGAGAATTCTTGGCTGGAGATCACCTAACCACAACTACACACAGCCAGACTTTGTAACGGACAATGGAAACTCGATAATGCTGAGAAACAGAAAGTTAACCGATGATGTAGGATACCGCTTCTCAGCAGAATGGTGGGACGAATATCCTCTGACCGCTGAAAAATACTCTTCCTGGCTGTCAGCATGTAAGGGCGACCACATCAACCTTTTCATGGACTACGAAACATTTGGGGAACATCATTGGGAGGGAACAGGGATTCTCTGGTTTTTAGAGGCGCTGCCACAGGAGGTTCTGAAACATGACAACCTGGAGTTCTCCGAGGTAAGAGAGATCGCGGACCACGATCCGGTTGGAACATTTGATGCCTTTGAGTACAATACTGTTTCCTGGGCAGACCAGGAGATGGATGCCTCAGCATGGCTTGGAAATCCGATAAGACTTATGATGATGGATCAGTACACAACTATTTCTCCTACTTCGATCACCCTCACAAAGGATTCGCCGTTATCACAGAACACTTGATGGATTTCCAGAAACAGGTAGAGAAACGTTTGAGAAAATAGCGAAGACAGACTTGAGAACAAGCTGGAGAAGCTCAAATAAATTATTCAGGAGGAAATAGAATAAAAATGAAGGAAGTTTGGGATTTCACCTAATCGTCTGCCGGTTGGAGAGTCGGTTTCTCAACAGTTCCGTCAATAACTTCTTTCTCCATCAGATATCCTAGACTTACTTTTCCTGTCTGGCCTGCCGATCCCTGATTGTAGTCTGTTTCAAGCTCCATATACGGAAACTCTATTCCGAAATATTTAGCCTCATCAGATTCTCTGACCTGAACACTTTCGGAATCGGACTCTACAGGAAGGAAATCCCTGTATTTTCCCCAGTTGTCTTCTAGAGTTTCGAGAAAGTTTCTGAGTTCCTGTAGAGAATCAAAAACCCATTCGTCACCGGTTGAGTTTTCTAACCAGTATTCCTGGTCTTCAGGTAGTTCATCTTCAGCATCTTCCAAGAAACCTACCGGAGAACGATATACTTTTCCGTGTTCTAAAGTTTCGTCTAATGCCATCTCCATTCACCATATCAGTGATTTGTAGTTCTTACTATATACATATTGTTTTACACCGAAAGATGATAAAAACGCTGAAGGAACGCAATAAAGCACTTAGAACGCTCATATCTGTCTTGACGATGCTTAAATGCTGTCTCTAAACCGACGGTGCAGCTATTAATGTCTATGAGCAGCGCTTCCCCGGTCGTCCGAAAGAATATGTTTTTCAACTAATCTGATTGAACCAAGAATATGACAGAAAAACACCTTATTGAGATTGAGGAAAATGAGAAAGTCTCCGCAGTTCATCATGAATCCAATTCTGATAAATGGATATTCTTCTGCCATGGATTCGGAAGTGATAAAGAAGGAAGTTACAAGATAAGGTGTGAAAGAGCTGTTGAGGAGGGCTGGAACGCTGTCAGGTTCGACTTCAGAGGTAACGGAGGATCAGATGGCGATTTCATAGACCAGAACCTGAGCTCGAAGATGAATGATTTGAAAACAGTAATTGACTTCTTTGAACCGGGAAGCTATGTTCTATTCGGCATGAGTTTTGGAGGTAAAGTTGTCTTTCATTCAGCACCAGAACTTGAACCTGAAGCGGTAATTGGAAAGTCACCTGTCACCTATAACGAGATAATGGAGAAGTTCAGATCAGTTGTAGAGGAGAAAGGAGAGTACACACATTTTGGAGGCAAGACTATAGATCATCGATTCGTTGATGATCTAGAAGAGAACAAGTTTAGAGAAGTAACAGAACAGCTGGAAGTTCCGGTCGTCTTCTACCATGGCAGGGAAGATACAACGGTACACCCGGAATATACATGGGAAGCGGCACAGAATCTGGAAAAGAATACGAGGGTTGAGATGTTTGAAGGAGAAGAACACAAGATGTCAGATGCGGCGAACAGTAAAGTTCTCAACTCGATGTTCCAGTGGCTGGAAAGCATCTAGTCTTCGATAGCGCTCCTGTAGATACCTGTGGTCCAGGCAGAAATCTGCTCCCACTGGAAGTTCTCCTCTACTCTGTTTCGAGCCTTGTCGCCCATCCAGTCGCTCCAGCCAGGATCGTTGAGCGCACGGTTAACCTGATAGGCGATAGAACCAGAATCAGCAGGATACGAGTGAAGACCGGTGTATTCATGGACGATTGTGTCCTTCATTCCGCCTGTGTAACTTCCAACTGTCATTGTCTCACATGCAGCAGCCTCTAGTGGAACAATTCCAAACGGCTCATATACCGAAGGCGCAACGGTCAGTTCGGCAGTCTTCATCAGAGATAGAAGTTCGGAATCGGATACATAGCCAGGGAAGTGGACCTTGTCACCAACCTTAGATTTAGCAATTCCTTTGTAATGCTCCGTGGCTCCGCTTCCGACCATTACAAATTTAGCATTCGGAGAACTATCAATTATATCAGGCATCGCCTCGATAAGGTGACCAGGCCCTTTCTGAGGATACATTCTGCCGACAAATAATACTATGTTCTCCCAGTCTAGGGCATAGTCGTTATAGTTGAGATTATTGGAGTGTGAATCAAACTTCTCAAGATCCACACCGTTCGGAATATAGTTTACCTTGTTTTTCGGAACATTGAAACTGTGTTTAACCTCCTCTGAGAACTCTCTACCAACCGTTATAATCTCATCGGCTTCGTATGTGCCATACCATTCAAGGTTATGGATAGTCTCCTGGTACTCTGATTTAATTCCATCTCTTCCTTTCTGAGTGGAGTGAACCGTGAATACTATGGGAATATCAAGAGTCTTCTTCAATCCGACTGCGCCCGAGACCATCATCCAGTCATGTGCGTGAACTAGATCGAACTCTTCTCCCCTGTATATCTCAATAGCCTTTTTCTCCATTCTGTATCCAAGGTTCATCGCCCAGGAAATAGTATCTGAGGCGGAATCAGTGGCAGGAACACGGTGGACCTTGACACCGTTTCTGTACTCAGTTTCTTCTTTCTCACCGTATGTTATAACAACAGGACTGTGACCCTGAGCTGCTAGTGTCTCCGCAAGATCTTCACAGTGAGCGCCTATACCTCCTGCCTTAAAAGGGGGATATTCCCAAGTCAGAAAAAGAGGACGCATTTAGTGCTTAACCTCCTTCTCTTGTTTCAAAAGATTTCTGTAGCCGTTTAATACTTTTTCTTCCCATTCCGGGCCATAGGGGTCGATAATTTCCAGCTTATCCTCCGGAACATCAAGGTCGAAAAGCAGGGAATTTTTGGTACCTTCACTCGTAGCTATAGCGAGATCAGCCTCAAATGCTCCATCCCATTCAAGCTCTGATATTACCTCTGCATGATCTCCCTGAAAACCTCTCTCGTTCTCGGTCGATTGTAATTTTACAACCAGAGGTATATCGTATGTTTTGGTGAGAGCTACTCCTCCAGGTATAGCGGTCCAGTCCACAACATGGACGAT
>PXPD01000033.1:0-4693 GCA_003009815.1 Nanohaloarchaea archaeon SW_4_43_9
CATGCCACAGCAGAAAAGACAGACAGCCAAACTGGCGACCGCAGAGGAACTTAACTCAGGAAAATACTTTCAAAAAGAGGGATTCACACCTAATTACCTTTTAGTACCGAATGGAAGAAGATTCTCGAGAGCCCGAATGGTAGCAACCGTTGTCGACTCATTCACAAACGACGATGAAACATACGGCTCGTTAACCCTCGATGATGGAACAGATACTATCCAAATCAAGTTCTTCAACGACCTCTCACTTATTGAGGACTTTGAAACAGGAGATGTAGTGGAGGCTGTTGGAAAAGTCCGGGAGTACCAGGGAGAAATCTATATGAACGCAGAGGTCCTGAAGGGACGTGAGATAAAGGAAGAACTTCTACACGAACTGAAACACAGAAAGACACACGAAGAATGGAACCAAATTAAGGAAACAGTGAAACAGCTGAAGGAATCAGGAAAAGATCAGGAGGAAATAGAGAAAGAAATGGCTGGAAAACTGGATGAGGACGAAGTTGACTCACTATTACAGAGCTTCGGCGAAAAGTTTGAGACATCAGGAGAAGAAAGAGAGAACCTGGAAAGAGATATTATTGATGCTGTTGAAGAAATTGACAACGAAGAAGGTGCAGATTACTCCGAGATTGCAGAGGAAGTAGACGCTCCAGAAGACCAGTTGGAGGACACAATCAACTCACTTCTAAGTGAAGGAACATTTTACGAACCACAGCCAGGTAAGATAAAGAAGCTGTAGCTCGATTCCTCTAGGCCGTTTAACTTAAATCAAATAGATCTATAATAAGCTATATGAGATGGAAAGCAGTTCTAATCCTTACAATTACTGTTGTAGTCTCAGGCTGCTTATCGGTAACAGTAAATAGCAGTTCGGCTCCGGAAACAGAAAACCGTTCAGTAACTGTAACAGAAGTAATTGATGGCGACACAGTCGATTTAAATTACAGCAGTAGGGAGGAAAGAATTAGACTGGACGGAATAGACACCCCTGAGGTGCATGTAGAAAACGATGCAGCTGAATACCCTGGAATTCCAGAGACGCAAGAAGGAGAAGCATGCCTGAAGAAATGGGGTGAGAGAGCCTCCAGCTTCGTGAAGAACGAGACTAAAGTGGGAAAAAACACCACTTTAAGTTACAACCTTGAGAACGGAAAGCCTGAAAGAGGGAGTTATGGCCGAATACTGGGAGAAATATTCTACAAAAACTCCTCTCTCAACCGACAATTGGTTGTTAAAGGATACGCAAGAACCTACTCTAAGGAAAGCCCTTATCTCAAAGAGGAAGAAACAGCTATTCAAAACTCAGATGGACTATGGAGTTGCCAGAGTCTAAGTTAATAAGAAAATTACTGGCCCAACTAGAACTATGACTAATTACGATGAACTGCTCGACCAGGGAATGGAAGAAGCTGAGGATCTGGGAGATGGGGAAAGATTCGAGGTCCCTGTAGCAGATACAAGGAAAGAAGGATCAAAAACTATAATTCCAAACTTTTCGGATATCGCCTCGAAATTCGGCAGAAAAGAGAAACATCTATCGAAATATATACAGAACGAGCTCGGAACTGCAGGACACATAGAAGGAGATGAGCTTATTTTGAACGGAGAGTTCAGAAGAGGTAGTATCCAGGCTAAAATCCAACAGTATGCCGAAGAGTATGTTTTCTGCCCTGAATGCTCAAGACCGGATACAAAGATAGTCAAGGAGAAAGGCGTCGAAATGCTAAAATGCCAGGCTTGTGGAGCTAGAACACCAATCTAGAAACAGCAGAAAGTCATCTCATTTATAATAGTTACTCCCGTTTCCAGTTTTAGGTGTGGAGATGGCAGGTTCAATACCTGTTCTCACCTTTTTAGGTGTAAATTACAATGACAGAACAGCCACAACAGATGGACGCACAGCAGATCATGCAGGTAATGCAGCAGAAACTCGGAAACGTAGAAATCACAGTACATGCACTTCTATCCGTTCTACAAGAAGAAGGAATCGTAGACCAAGAAGAGATCAACGAGAAAGCACAGGAGATCGTCGAAGAGATGCAGGAACAGCAGGGTCAGCCGGCAGCAGGCGCACCAGAAGACCTAGCTGAAGAACTCGAAGACGACGAAGAGTAGATCTGCTACCAAATTTCTGGAGCCGAGAGGTTCCAAAATATTTTATTTTTCTCTATACTTCTCACATATCTCACAGCTTTCATCGTGAGCAGTACAGCCGTTCCTACCGTGTGTAATCAACAGAATATGGAAAGGATACTTGATTTCATCCGGCACCTTTTCCTCCATTATATTGTGAGTCTTTGTTCTGGAAGCGTTCTCAGGTACTAGACCCAGCCTCTTGGATAACCGGTGAACATGAGTGTCAACAGGGAAGGTCGGCATTTTGAAATGGAAGCAAAGAATTACAGAGGCAGTCTTCGGACCGATTCCAGGTATATCTGTCAGCCATTTCTTTGCACGGCTTATATCCATTTCTTCGAGAAAGTTAATACTGTATCCGCCTTGATCTTCACGGACAATTTCCAGGGCTTCCTGAATACGCTTCGCTTTTGTAGGTCCAAGGCCGGCGATCCGGATGGTTTCGATAAGCTCCTCTCTGTCGGCGTTTTCAATCGCCTTGTAGTCATCTTCGTACTTATCTTTCAGGTTTCTGAAGGCTTTGTCTCTGTTTATATCGTTCGTATTCTGGGATAGAATAGTTTCAATCAGATAGTCAATACCCGGCATCTTATCCGGTTCCTCGGGTTCACCATATTTTTCGAGTAGTTCCTGGTATATAGCTCTTATTTTCTCCTCTTCTTCCATATGAACGAGTTAAACTGAGAAGTTAAAAGAATGCGCAGAA
Source organism: Nanohaloarchaea archaeon SW_4_43_9 (assembly GCA_003009815.1). Taxonomy (GTDB): domain Archaea; phylum Nanohalarchaeota; class Nanosalinia; order Nanosalinales; family Nanosalinaceae; genus SW-4-43-9. The sequence continues at coordinate 2,846 of PXPD01000033.1, forward strand.
CCTAAAGCTATAGAACTGCTCCGGCTTACTCCTGTTAGGATTAAAGCCGCCTAGATATTTTCCATCCAGATCCTTACATAGCCTCTTATCGCCTATAAGATAAACATTTGAGTAGGCCTCAAGCTTTTTTTGGATCTGTTCTTTATGCTGTTCAATCTGTTCATCTCTCTTTCTCTCAAATCTTCCCTGAGAGAATCCTCCTTTGGAATGCTCCCTGTCTACCCGGTTGGTTATTCTCTCTACTTGTTCAAAACTGCCGTTCTCCTCCCGATAAATTCCGGTTTCCCCCGCAGATACCAGGCACCAGTGCTTTTTCTTTTTCAGGAACTGCAGTAGCTTCCCTACCTCAAAACTATTTTCCGTTTTGACAAGATCGTCGAAGAATGGTTTCATTTTCAGAACGAAAACTCCCAGAACTGGATCGGAAAACGCAACAAAAGAGCTCTGATCCTGGAGAACCGAGAACCTTTCACTTGAGACCGAGTTCTTCAATGTCTTGAGACTGGAAACCTCATTGAGCTCTCCTGGAGAATAAATCGTGGCCAGATCTCTATCCGGAGAATTTACTGATTTGATCTTTTCCAGAGCGTTAACTGCTTCACTGAAATCCAGGTCCTGAAATTCCGGGTTATCTGTCGTTAAATTATCCTCCTGGCTTTCCTCTGACCGCTCGCTGTTTTCTTCCAGTCTCTCCATCAACCGGTTTCTCTCCTCTTCAGCTTCCTGTTTCTTCCTAGCCAGTTCAGAGCGCCTCTCTTTCTCGGCTTCGAATCTTTCCTGCCAGCTGTTCTTCTCTTCCTCAAGTTGTTCAATCCGGTTTTCCAGATTATCTATTTCCTTCTCTTTCTCTTCAAGTTTAGCCTTCAGCTTCCAGGGCAGTCTCACAGCTTCAAATAGTGGTTTCAAGGGTTTAAACATGCCGGATGACAGAAATAGTTTTAAAGATACTAGCCGATTTGGGGATTGTGGGATTAATTTATGACTGAAATGACAGTTGAGGAACTTACACCCGAAGCAGACGAAGTTGAAATCACAGGCGAAATCACCGAACTGCCAACACCCAGAGCCGTCACAACAAAGTACGGCCAAAAGAAGATCACAACAGTAACTTTCGAAGACGACACAGGAAACATCGATCTGACACTCTGGGAAGAAGAAATCGACGCAATTGAAGAAGGAGCAAAGGTACACATCACCGGAGCATACGTGCGTGAATGGGCTGACGACATCCAGCTCAACATCGGCAGAGACGGAGACATTGAGCAGGTAGAAGAGTAAAGATACCTGATTCTAAAAGTTAACTAAATATTTCTCTATTATTCTTATTCATGGGAATAGAAGAACGTATCCAGGAACTGGAAGAAAAACTAGAGGAGACACCTGTAAACAAAGCCACCGAGACAGAGAGAGGCAGACTTAAAGGCCAGATCGCTGATTTGAAGGAAGAAAAACAGAAGAAGCAGAAAGGAACAGGCGACACAACCGGATACGCGGTCGAGAAAAAAGGCGATGCAACAGTAGCGCTAGTAGGGTTTCCATCAGTTGGAAAATCCACGCTTCTAAATAAACTTACTAACTCGGAATCTGAGACAGGTAGCTACGAGTTCACCACACTTGATGTAGAGCCGGGAATGCTGAAATACAAGGGTGCAAACATACAGATACTTGATGTCCCAGGTCTAATCGGGGGAGCAGCAGACGGCAGAGGTGGAGGCCAACAGGTTCTCTCCGTTGTCAGAAACGCAGATTTGATTCTATTCATGCTTGATCCTGAAGAGATGAGGGAAGAGGAAATCAAGGAGGAAATTTACGAAGTTGGTATAAGAACCAACTCAACTCCGCCAGATA
>PXPD01000033.1:4776-19332 GCA_003009815.1 Nanohaloarchaea archaeon SW_4_43_9
ACCGGTTCATCGATGGACTGATGAGTAACAGAAAATACCTGCCAGCTATAACTACAGTTAACAAAGCCGATATGCTTGACAAGGACAAAAGAAGGGAATACGAACAAGATTATGACCTCCTGATTTCGGCTGAGAAAGGAAATAACCTTGAAGAGCTGAAGGAAATGATATTTGACCGGCTCGGACTGGTAAGAATCTACATGAAAGAAAAAGGAGAGGAACCGGATAAGAACGACCCACTAATCCTCAGAGAGGAAAATACAGTGGGAGATGCACTGGACGAACTACCTGGGGATATGAAGGAGAGGTTCAAGAAAGCCAAAGTCACCGGCCCGAGCTCAAAGTTCCCTGATCAAAAAGTAGGGAAAGACCACGAGCTAATGGACGAAGATATTCTCGAGCTGAACCTGAGGCATCTGGCGTAATACAAATTTACTGAATATATCATATAGCACCAGAATTGTATTATATTCTAAGCGTGTGTAATACAAATATATCTATTCGGCCGATATAAGGCCGAAAAGTAATACAGTATCTTAAGCTTCGAACTGTGAAGTTCTCGGAACTACCGGAATACCCAGGTCTCCACTTATAAAGTAGCGGAACAACTGTTATTCCATAAGATATGAGGCGGCCAAATACGGTTATAGAGGACGCACGAGTCCTGAAAGCGGATTATCTCCCGAATCGGATGGTTCACAGAGATCCACAAATACGGGAGATCAAGAGAAATCTGGAGCCGATGCTGGAAGGAAAGAGTGCCCGAAACATGCTTCTATACGGAGCTCCAGGAACCGGGAAGACCACGATGGCAAACTATGTTGTGGACGAAATACAGAAATATTCCTCAGAAGTGGTCTCAGGTAGCGTCAACTGCTGGAAGTATCCTTCCCGATTCAAAGTATACTACAATATCCTACAGGATCTCGGAGTCAACCTGATTCATAGAACCGGGACTCCAACTGATGAACTGGTGGATAAGTTCCAGTCAAAGGCGAGGAAGAGGCCTACAGTAGTCACACTTGATGAAGTAGATCAGATAGAGGAGGAAAGAATTCTCTACGACTTTGCACGGATGGAGGATGTGGCTCTTATAATGCTGGCTAACAAGGAAACCGCTCTCTATGATGTCGATGAAAGAATCAGATCCTCTCTGGAAGGAACCAAGGACATACATTTTCCTGAATATTCTAAGGACGAACTTGTCGATATACTTGAGGACAGGAGAGAATGGGGACTGAGAAACGAAGCTATAGAAAGAAGTGGTCTGAGACGGATAGCGGTGAGATCACGGGGTGACGCAAGAATAGCTATCAACTCTTTAAGAATAGCTGCGGAAGAGGCTGAGAAAGAGGATCTGGAAGAGATAACCGATGATATCATAGATAAATCGATTCCGGAGGCTGAAAAGGAAAACAAGTCCAAGTCGAAGGAGAAGCTCAACAACCATCAAAGAGTCCTTTACGACATTATAGAAGATGAAGGAGAAATCAAACCCGGGAAACTGTACGAACAGTATGAGGAAGAGATCGAAAATCCTAAGGTTAAGAGAACCTTGAGAAAATATCTTTCAAAGATGGATCATTACCGGCTGATAGAATCCGAAGGAGAAGGACGCTGGCGGAAATACATGATACAGGAATAGAAGTTTCAACCTACTGGAACTACCGGCAAACTGCTCACTTGTTTATAAACCAGGTTTCTCGCATTAAAGGATATGTCAACAAACCACCGCACCTATGAAGATTATCTGGAATACCTGCCTGAAAAAGAACGCAGGGCCCTAAAAGAAGCGTTTTTCATCGAGAAAGAAGTTGAAGATGCTCCCGAGTCCATGATTCGTCAGATCAACCGTTCCAAAACCATCAAACAAAAGGCCTTGAAACGTGCTTAAAAACCGTTATTAACTGTACTGAACGATTAGAACGGTTTTTAGCCAAGGATTATATAAAGATTGGGTGACTTACTGCTACATGATGCGAACCGATTTCGCGGACGAGACCGGCAACCAGATTCCGGTTGAGTTCAACGAGGAAGGGACTATCTCCCGTACGGTAAGCAGGATCAGAAATGCATTTCAAGGATCCAGAGGCAAGTAGTCTGGACCTGCATCTTATTATTCTTCTATTTTGTTGTTTGACTCAAATTGTAGGAAAATACAGATCAAGGACATAGAATAGAAATGAACATAGAAAAATAAGCCGAAGTTATTCGTCAATGAGTTCGCCGTTAATTACTCCTTCCTGCCCAGGCCGGGAAGTAACTCTGGCCTTTCCCTCGGAAGTCTGGACAACCGTTCCCTTGGTCAGAAGTGATCTTCTCACATAGTTAGGATTGGCAGGATTGTCTTCAACCGATTCGATCTCTACATTCTCTACTTCGCCATCAGTAGCCAAGTTAATTTTCTTTGCTTTCTTGACGATATTCTTTTGGTTGCCTCCTCTGGTCTTTCTCTTCTCTACTTTTTTCTCTCCCTTTTCAGGTGCTGAGAACTGTGAACCCAGTTCGTGTTTTTTGGGTTTCCGGTTTCTTCTTTTTCTTCCACCGGTTTTCTTTCTGCCGGACTGTTTGTGCCAGATTGCCATATAAGTAGCCTAGATATGAAATTTTATAAACAGTAGTGAAAGAGGCTCTATTTTCAGGCTGAAAACCTTCTGCACAGAGGGTTCTCGGTAGGTTTATATAACTTGTCGATGATTTGGTTTTACAAGGTGTAGAGTTTTTATGGGAAACGATGACAGTGGAAAAAGACCTTTAGATGTACTAGATACTGCAAAAGGTGACAGAGTAATAGCAAAACTAAAAGGAGGACAAACAGTTTCAGGGAACCTGAAAGCATTCGACCTTCATCTAAACATGTGGCTTGAAGATGCCTCCGTAAACGAAGATGGAGGACAAACTGACTACGGAAAACTGATCATCCGTGGAGACAATGTAATACTGGTCAGCCCTGAATAATAGACGAGGTTTTCACCAGTGGGACTTAACAAAGGAAAACGGAACAACAAATCGCACGGCAAATGCCGGAGATGTGGAGAGAAATCTTTCCATCTCAGAAAGAAGGAATGCGCATCATGCGGATTTGGAAAGACCTCGAAAAGAAACGACTTTGACAAGGCTAAACCAAGAAAACAGTAACAATGGAAGAAGAATACTCAGTCATAATCCTGAGTAAATCAGGAGACTTTCTGCTCAAAAGTGAAGAACAGTTAAACAGAAAAGAGAATGGTATAGAAGCAGATGAGCCTTACATCATGACCGAGGAAGAAACCGCCCACCGGATTAGAGCGGAAGAAATATTCATTCCATACAGCTCTATAGAGACCATACAGTACGGAGACTTCAAGCAGGAAACAGTCTAAGGGTCCGTAGCTCAGTCTGGCAGAGCACCGGCCTTTTACCACCTCAAGTTCTTCAACTGGAGAACGAGGACAAAGAAAAAAACCCTGATTTTCGTGAAAGTTAATGACCTTGAGGTCGAAACGCTTTGGCCTAAGAAGTTAGCCGGTAGTCGCGGGTTCAAATCCCGTCGAGCCCACTCTAATTGAAAACTGTCTTTCCGAAAAGTTAAAGAGTTTCTCAAACCAATTATGGGACATGTCTGGTAAACATAAGCTTACAAACTCAAATGTGAATCAAAAAGTAAAGGAACAGATTGGTGTATACAAGCTTTACAATTCGCATGGAGGTCCTGTAAGATATGTAGGTATGTCCGACCACGTTAAAGATAGGCTGAAGAACCACACCGGTGATTACAGTTACTTCGAAGTCAATTACTACCAAAGCGAAAGAGACGCTTACGAAAGACAAGGGCAGTTATTCCATCAACATGGTGGAAAAAAGAAGCTAGATAATGAACGGCATCCTCCCAGACCTCACAAGAGAGTGAAATGCCCTGGCTGTGGGATCCATGAATAAGCTATCCTATGAAATAAAACAGCAACTTACAGACCAATACTTCTCTTAACCATTCTCGTAATCTTCGTGACCTGAGCGGCAATACCTGCTTCCTTGAAGAAAGTAGCGGAGATAAATGCATTCTCCTCCTCAAAAAGTTCGACTTCGGCAATCATCTCAACCAGTTTAACCTGCTTCAAAACTGAGAAAGCAGGAACCACAACGAGGAAATCTAGCCAGTGATTATGAACGAACTGCTCTCTGTGATCGGAGAGCCTCAGCTCCACAGAAAGTCTCGCAGCAAAGTAAAAAACCACAGCCCAGTTCAAGTAATTGATGTAAACCGCCATCTTATCAGTAACCGGAACTGCAAGACTGAAAATCAGTACAAAAGTCAGTGAAAGAAGTGCGATCGGAAGAATCTGGTCGAGGAAAGATTTCAGCCTAGAAGCTTTATGCCTGGAGATAACTTTCTCCATCGACTCTCCAATTTTCTCAACATCTTTCCGGTACTTCTCCTCTAGGCTCACAGCTTATCGTTTATAACTAGTTGGGTTAAAAACTATCGATAGAGGGATGGATTAAAAACCCTTACGAAACTAAATTTTCTACACAGTCTGGACCGGTAGCTTAGCCAGGTTATAGCGCCACGCTGATAAACACAGATTACCTTGAATGAAAATCTGTTCGAGCTGAAATCTCCGCTCAGCGGAGGAATTCAGAAACGTGGAGATCCCCAGTTCAAATCTGGGCCGGTCCATCACACATTCTAGATAGCATTATCTACTTAACCGTAACAAATATATACACTCGTGGTCAAATTTTGATTTAATGTCCCACCATCCACGTAGCAAAAGAGGAGAAAAAACTGCCAAGCAGAAGGTTGCCCAAGATCTGGAAGAAAAATATCTTGAAGGAGTTACGACACCTTCCCAGTATGAAGAATCAGAAGATAGTTACAGTCTTTTTGCGGTAAGAACTCATTACGGAGAATATCCTGATGCTGTAAACGATTTGGGTTTTCCTGCTCCTAAAGACATTCCGGGAATCTATGAAGAACTAGAAGAGTTAAAGAATAAATGGGGGAAAGTGGATGAAGAAATTTATGATGCCAAAGGATTTTTCCGGGCCGAATCTATCGAACCTGTCTTAGGTATGAGCTGGGAGGAGATAGATGAGCTTCTTTAACCATAGTGTTCTTCCAAATATTCAACTATATCATCACTCTCCGGCATTACTGTATCAGTGTTCGGATCCTTGAGAACCGGGACATTCGTCTGTCCTGAGACTTCTTCTACCCGGGAACGGTCGTTAGGATCGGCCTGTCTTGCTATGAAGTCGATTCCAAGATCTGTCAGTTTTTGTCTTACTTTTGAGCAGTAAGGGCATCCTTCGAACTGGTATACTTCAAGCATCTGTTCTGGTTCCGTCATTTTTATTTCACCACCAAATCATTGGTGCTCGACCGTTAAAACTTTGATGAGTTACTCGATTTTTGAAACTGCTTTCTCAAGAACTTCAATATTATTCTTGTGGGTAAGAAGGGATTTCGCATCCTCCTTTCTGAAGAAAAAACCCTGTTCATGTTCGTCGTGAGGATTGGAGTTGACATCGATAAATGTATTCTCGCTTAGCTGGACAATGAATGCTTTGTATTCACGCTTGATCTCTTTTCCACCATCTTCAAAACTCCATTCAGCAGTAAAATCAAGTTCTTCTATTTCCCTGATATGAACTTCGTTAATTCCTGCCTCCTCCTTCAGCTCCAACCTAACAGTCTCTCTATAATCATCTTTCTCGAGGTGGCCCTTCGGCAGTTCCCAGCCCTCCCAGTTTTTCTTTCGATTGAGGATCACAAATCTGGGATTCCTCGGGTTCTTGTAGGCTACGATTATAACTCCTTTTTCAGTTTTCACGTTTCCAGTTTTTGTTCCCAACTTTAATTAAAAAGTATCAGTTTATCGAAAAGTCTCATGGCTTACAGGAAAGGAAATAGTTTTTATACCTACGGAACGGATTTAGTATTAACTGGTGTCAACATGATAAAGCGTTTGAAGGAACTTTTCAACAACTTATTCACTGATTCAGGAAAAGATGATATCGGAATAGGTATCTACGGACCGCCAAACGCAGGTAAGTCAACCCTTGCTAACCAGATTTCTAAGGATCTAACAGGTGATGGTATGAGCGATGTTTCAGAAGTGCCTCACGAAACCAGAGCAGTTGAGAAAAAAGAAAAAGTTAATATAGAAGCCGAAGATGGAAGATCTCTTGAAATCAATCTCCTAGACATGCCAGGCATCTCGACAAACGTTGACTTCAAAGATTTCACAGAACACGGCCTAGAAGAAGAAGACGCCAAAGGACGCGCCAAAGAAGCCACAAAGGGAATTGTAGAGGCTATTAAGTATCTTGACGATGTAGACGCGTGCTTGGTGATCTTTGACGCAACCGAGGATCCTTACACACAGGTAAACGTTACAATTATCGGGAACCTCGAAGCCAAGGACATACCAATTCTAGTTCTCGCCAACAAGGTCGATCTGGAGGGCGCAGAGCCAGAGAGAGTTAGAGATGCATTCCCTCAGCACCCTGTACTGGAGATTTCCGCTAAAGAGGGCACAAACATCGACAAACTTTATGAGGAAATAATAGAAAGGTTAAGTTAGATGGGAGAAGACGGAGTTACAATCGAGTTTCTGTCGAAAGAGAAGCTTAACAGCGAAGATTTCGAGAAGAAGCTAGAGCTTATACTCGAAAAGGTGAAAGATAACGCTGTCCTAGTTCTAGAAGAATCATGGACTCCCGGAGAGAAGAGGGAACTGATCAAGACATCAATGGAAGAAGTAAACGATGATTTTCCCGGTGTCGAGTTTATGGGCCTTAACTCAGAAAGTTCGAAGCTGGAGAGAGCCCGGAGCTTTGTATACGATAAGTTTCTGAATGAGGACTATAGAAGAGGAATAACCATTGTAGGTAACTCCCGAGTGATGGAGAAAATCAAGGAAGAAAAAGATACTGTATCATTCCTCGCTAAAATGGAAGAGGAAAGCTCTTAGAGGCAGGTAATCATGCCACACCGTTGCATGAACTGCGGTAATACTTACGAAGATGACTCTGAAGAACTGATCGATGGATGTGAATGCGGTTCCTCGCTCTTCATATACGAGAACGAGCCTGAGGAAGAACAACTATCAGAAGATGAGAAATCAGAGGTTAGATCAGATATAGAGGAAATGGTCGAGGAAGGTCTTGAGGAAAGGGAAAACATTAAGTTCAAGTTCGACCTAGACAGTATTGTAGTCGAGGAAGAAGGCGTATACAACATAAATGTATCACGTCTGCTGAAGGAGGTGCCGCTGGTTATACGGAAGACAGAGGGCGTCTATCACGTCCATCTACCGTCAGCTTTCACCCCCGGAAGCAGGGAAATCGACTCATCGGAGCTTGATATAACATGACTGAGAACGAAGAAGATCGTTTCGGAATTCCGAGTATGACGACGAATCAGGAGGTTGCGGTATCTTTCACACTCTTCGTCCTGGGAACGCTGCTAGTGCTTTCCGGGCTCTACCCACTTTCAGAAATCGCGGATCTGGGGCCGGCGTTTCTCGGAGTAGTTATGATGGGATCAGGATACCTGTTCGCCATCGAATCAATCAGAGAACTTGAGGAGAAGGATCACTTCCTTTCAAGAAAACTGATGAACAAGGAATGAAAATCCGTAGCCACCACTAAAAAATAAAACCTTTTCTCTTTCTTTATTACATATGGCAAGCGAAGAGGTAGAACTTGATTTTGAATTTTCCAACGAAGAACTCGCAAACTTTCTGGACAATTTCGCCGACAAACTGAGGGAAGGAGAAGTCGGTCTCAGCTTCAAGGGACGAGAAGAAGTCCAGATCACACCCAACAAGGATAACAGGGTTGAACTTGAGTTCAAAGAAGGAGATACTTACAAGAAGCTGTCAGTGGACCTAGAGCTAAGGCAGGAAATGCAGAGTACAGATAAGGGAAGAAGAAAGATTAACGTGAAAGTGGTTTAAGAAGCGAAACTTTCCAAGATCTCAATCATCCTTTCATTCTGCTCTATAATCCTGTCCAGCTTTGACTCAAGACCGGAGGTATCTATAGACTCTGCTTTAGAGCTTTCTCTCTTTTTATTCGAAGAACTCTCTGAACTTTGACTCTCATTATCACTATGGTTATTCCTCTTCGGACCTTCTTCTCTAAGGCCACCTTCTTCTAGAACCTCTATAGGTGTATCATCTCCCTGTTCTTCATCCTCTTTCTCAGATGACTCTTCAGCCGCTTCCTTCAGTGTATCGAAAGAAGGCGCTGATCCTGAGGAACCCGAAGAGTTTGACTTGTTTTTGTCCTTGACATTGTCCTTTACATTATCATAGTAACTCATCCATTCCACCCCTCATACCTGAACTGTCTTTATTTTCTGCTCCTCTAGTAGTATTATCTTTTCTTGAACCATCTTCATCTACAAGCTTCTCAAGGAGATTAATTATTCTCTCATTCTGTCTCTCCAAGTCCTTCAACGAGACTTCAGTTCCCCCGCTCCTTGATTTTTGAGAACTCGAAGATGCAGAATCTATTTTTGACTCAACTTCGCCTCTCAGTTTAGAACTGTTTTCATTTTTTTCATCCGAAACGCCGATACGCACTTCGCCCTTTTTCGACCTAGTATCGTTATCGAAAAGACCCATACAGGTAAACTTCTCAAAATCCAAATAAAAGCCTTTGCGAACAATCAGTGAGTATGAAAGTAGAAATCATTCCAACCGAAAAAATCCAGCAGTTGAAAGAGAACCTGAAGAAAAGAGTGGAGAGAGCGGAAATAAATGGTGAAAAGATAGAAGTAGAAGTAGAGGACGCAAAGAAACTAAGCCGGATACCAGGCATCGATACTTTTTGGGTGGCGGAGGAAAAGTTTGAGGGACTGAAAGGAAGACCGGTCGATCAACAAGCATACACCCGACTGGAGAGCAGGGAGGATGCAGTCCGTGCCCTACTTGCGACCATCCAAGGATGGGATCTCGTGGTCCTGGAGACGGATAGAAAATGGGATCTGAAACAACTCAGAAAATATAACCCGGATATCAAGAAACTGAAATCAGAGAAGCCTAGAGAAGAACTGGGGATCGAGAAAACAGTATCAGACATTGAAGGGCTCGAAAAAGTCGAGATAGAAATGCCTGATGAAGACGAAAAAGAAATGATCTACCGAGAAATGCTTACCTAGTTTGAGAATATTTCCCAAACTTGCAAACATTTAAACTTTAATCAAGTCTTAATGATGATAGTATGAAAGAAATTGACTACGACCGGGCAGAATATGTCACGAACAGAGAAGTAGAAAACGATGAAGGAGAAAAAACAGGTAGGGTCAAAATGTTCTCCTATGATAACGAAGAATACTATTACGAAATGGAATGCCCGTACTGTAGCAACGAATGGGAAGACAGCCAGGAATTAGGACAAAGGCCTTGGTGGATCGAATGTCCTGAATGCACAAGAAGCATCAATGTCAATAGAATCAAGGATGCAAAAAAGAAAGAGATCAAGAACAGAGGCCCTGACGCAGACCTGGACGATGTTGATGTAACATGAAAAACTAGTAATCTAGAGAATTCAAATCCAATCTCTCCATATTAAACTCTATTCTATACTTGTTATCCATATCTCTCAGGTCCGAAAAATCTAGCCTGTCACTGGAAGCGATATTTTCCAGCGTCTTCCTTATCTCCAAATCTGAATAGAACTCTGGAGAGTTCACCTCTTCGCTTCTCCAAGGTAAATGATCTTCAATAAAATGATCAAAGGCCTCTTCCAAACTATAGTCATAGACATTAACCCAGAGAGTCTCATCATTACCTAATCTTTTGAAAGCCTCAAAATATGAGTTACCATCCAGAACCATATACTCATCTTCCTCAAAGGTTACAGCTGGAGCTCTCTTCTCAGAATCCATCACCGGGATGTTACTTTCACACAACTCCAACATATATTTACGGCCGGAATAAGGAAAATGAGAGATTTCATCCACTAAGACGTTTCTCAAAAGAACAGAGTTATCAAGAATATCAATCTCTTCAGGACTCCAGACCTTAGCACCATCAACCGTAACATAACTAAGATCATCATCATAATCCTGCAGCTCTCCTTCAACCCTTCCTACATCATAAGTAACAGAAACCTCTTTCACAATAGGATCATTCAGCATCCCTTCGATAGTCATACAAGATAGACATAAACCAAGATATTTAACGGAGAAACAAACTCCAACATTATTTAACTCTTCACCAACTCTTCAAAGATACCACGCCTCGATGGCTCAGTCTGGCTAGAGCGGTCCCCTTGTAAGGGACAGATCGAGGGTTCAAATCCCTCTCGGGGCTTACTACGAACTATTCAAAGCCCTTCATTTGAGAGCTGATATACCCGACTTCTTCCTTTGACATATCAGGGTCGAAAAAAGGTTTCTTCTTTTTTCTTCAGTCTGGTAACTTCGGAAAGTGGTTAAGAGACATATTCTTAAGAATAAATCTTTTCTTAAAGCATTTTAGTTACGCTGGATTAATTTCTCAGGGTATCCTTCTCGGTAATTACATCCTCGAAATTGATCTCTGGTATATGGTATACTTTAGCGAGATCCTCCTCTGTTACCTCAATATCTCCGGGTAGTTCATGGTAGTCGGCAAGAGGAAGAAAGAAATGGATAGGATCTGAAACAGCCTGTCCTTTTTCTTCATCTATCTCTATCTCAAATAACTCCGTATCAGTTGGCATTATAGGCCCTGAATCCGATTTTGTTTCACCATTCCAAGATTCATACTCTACTGATTCGAGTACTATGTTTTCCTGTTCTGCTTCCAACTCAACTTCTATACTTTTACCTGAATCAATAAGCTCGTCAACATAATCTCTTCTCTTAAAGACGTGATATGTTTTTTCTTCCTTTTCAACAGCAAGATAGAGTACCTTTTTTATGAAGAGCCGGGTATTACCAGTATTGATAATTTTGACTGTTTTAGAGGAACCTCCTTGAGTAAACCTAAATTCGAGTTTCTCAGTAGTTCCAAACCTCAACTTTTTCCAAGCGACATACAGGGAGACTACTGCTACAGTCGCCAGAGTCATATCCTTCAGGAACCTGGTTACCTGACTTCCTCCGAGAATGTAAGATATAGAGAAAACTGATATCGATGTTACTGCTATTATTCCAGCAATCTTGACCTCTCTGGACAAAGATTCTCGTTCCTCGAAGTCACGGATTAACCCTCTATTTGTCATATCTTATAGAAAATTCAGTCTTCAAGTCTCTTATATTCACTGACTCTATTTTCCACGCCGTGAATCTCTTCAATTACCACTGCCTCTAGGGTAGAAACCTAACCACTTCCTTGACCGAATCTGGATAATTGTCAGTTATAAAGTACAACATATCCATCAATCTGGAGAAACATACACTTCTGGATAGCTTCAGTTCTTCGAGTTCCTGAAATCTCTCCGACCAAAATGAGTCATCTTAATCGACTTATCTGGGACGACTTGTTGGATCAAAGTTCGTGGTTTCTAGTATCTGGATTTCGGGGTCATCTCGTTAACTACAGCGGTCATGTAGTTGTCTGGATCGAATATTCTAATGGCTGAAGCGCCTAGCATTTCGGAGATATGTTCAGCTGGGAAGATGACAAGGACCATCTTGTTTTCTGAGTTTCGGTAGTAGCCGACTTCTGCGTCTTGTAGAAATTGTAGATCTGAAAGTACTGGAAAGTTTCTCTTTGTTGCGTCAAACCTGTTTTCAACTCTGTATACATCGCAGGTAAAGTCGATTGTATTTTTACTTCTTCCAACTAGCTGGAAGTTTTCGCAAAAATAGCTATCTGTTTTAAGAGGTACGAAGCATTTTGCTATCATCCTAGCTATTTCAGTTTCAGGTTCTTCAATTTCTCTTAACTCTTCCAGGGAATAACTGTCGAAAAGAGGTTCTACGAATTTGTAAAATTTCTTTCCTCTCGGAGTAAGCAGATGATTTTTACTGTCTATCGAATTGCAGTATACAATATTTTCATCTTCCAGGTGATCAAGATAGCCTTGAATAGTTTCCGCAGTGGTTTCAGTATTTCTTTCTAGATATTCAACATTTCTTGGCTGGTTGATCTTCTTTCCTAATACATATATAACCTCAGCGATCTTCAGAAACCTGTTCTGAGGATTTCGACCTAGCGGAGAGCCTCTAAGAACTTCATAGTTCTCATAATAATCGCTCTCTGAACTATTTTCCAAGCTCTTTTTCTCAGATGTTCCTGTTAACATATGTTGTTACATGTAGAAAGTAACATTTAAATATTAGTTGGTAGGTTTTTCCATTCCAGAGATTTCTAGGATTTTTGCTCAAATATGGACGGGATACTTTTGATAGTCAATCAATAGTAATTTTTCGTGAGCTTCGATCCTGTCCAAGTACATTCAAGCAGATAGGAATTATACTCGGAGCTACGGCTATGCTTCTACTCTTTCTGTACAGAAATCTTAGAGAAAAATGGGAATGAAGAAATGTTAATCCTCCCTAGCTTTCTTCTCTTTTTCAAACATTTCCGGAAGTTCCTCAACTATGTGCTCCACTGCTTTCTCATCTTTCGGGACTGTAAACCTCTTCTTGTACTTCGGTTCCTCATCCTGATAGTATCCTGTGGCGATCTGGAGAAAACTGTTCTCTGATCCATCATCCTGTACCGCCTTGTTCCTTGATACCTCTACAAACTTCTCCCCAGGAAAGTTTCCATAGTCACGTCTTTCTTTCTCGATTGTCTCGAACTCTACCATAGTTTACTCTTCGACATCATGATTTTTGTACTGAATGGTTAGGCAGAGATTATTTAATTTTGGGTCAAACTAGACTTATTCAAGCTGATGACTGAGGATGATTCTCCAAAGGTTGAAAGAGGAAAAGAAAAGATGGAGAGAGGGAAGAAGGAGTTAGAGAAACAGTTAGATGCCCATAAGGAACTAGTTGATGGGTATACAGAGCATTATAGAAATAACCGGGACGAAATTATAGAGGATTTTCTAGGCAACTTTGACAAGACGAAGAAGCCGGCTATAGCAGGTATAATCGTTCTCACACCTATACTTGTAACGCTCTTCATAATTGACTGGACTCTAGATAAGATAAACCAAATACCCTATATAGAGCTCTTGAACCTGACAGATAAGGTAATAATAAACGAGTTCATTAAGCTGGTATTCATAATAGGCTTCGGGGCTTTCCTTGCAACCAGCATTGGCAGAACCGTCCAGACAAAGAAAGGCTTCAAAGCTGAAAAACTGCTTGATCGATTTGTGGATACAATACCTTTCCTGGGAGCAATCTACAGTATTTCAAAAGTTACAGCAGACACGGTTTTCAACGGGGCAGAAGAGTTCAGCGACCCGGTAAAACTGGAGGTACATGGAATGAAGGTTACCGGCTACCGAACAGGGAACACCTTGGATGGAAAAGAAATCATCTTCGTACCCACATCCCCCAATGTAACTACAGGTTTCGTAGTGGAGATAGATCCGGAGGAAGTAATTGAGACCGAGGACACACCGAGAGAGGCTCTTACACGGACATTGAGCGCAGGGTTCGGGGAGGCCGGACCGCAGAAACCGAAAAGAAGTCCTATGAAAGACGGTAATAAGAAAGAAGATGAACAGGATAACTGAAGAGTTTATTAGGGAGAACCTCGAGCATTACTCCGAAACCCAGGGAATTCTACCGGAGAAACTGGATAAATTCGGGGAAAACAAGAACAGCTATACAGTATAGCGTATGAGTCCTCGACCCGGAGCGCACATTACGTTAATGAGAATCCCGGTGAGAGATGCAGAGAGGTAACAGAAAATATACTGAAAGCTGAGGGAGACTTCTCAAAAATAGCGCTTGTATGCAGTTTGAAAGGATTCAAGGCACCGACCGCTTCATGTGTCCTAACAGCTCTAGACCCTGACAAACATGCAGTGGTGGACACCCGTGTCTGGACATCGCTGGAAAGAAAAGATTACTTCGATAAAAGAAAGGAGAGCTTCGGGTCAAGGGACTATGTCAAAATGATAAAACCGATTAGAAATTTATCAGAGAAAACAGGTTTCTCAACTGCCCAAATCGGATATGCTTTGTTTGCTTACGACTACAGGGTTAGAGAAGGAACGCTTCACTAGAACCGGAGTTTCAGCTTCTTCCATTTTAGTTTGCCCCAGTACTTCCATCGGATAACTCTCTTCATATAACGTAATAGCCTGTTTTTATACGATTTATCGCCATACTCAAGAATGGCTGTGCTGCCCATCTTCAACAGCAACTTTCTCTCCTCTTCCTCAAACTCTTCCAAAGACTCATTTTCTGCTCTGCCTATATTCTCCGCAATAGTTTCAGCCTGACCGATTACGTTGTAAGCCGTAACCTCACAGCCGGCATCGGCGCATGATCCGAGAGCAAATACATTGCTGTACTCAGGGCTGTTCAACCCGCTGTTGACCTCAAGCCCGGATTTTCCGCAGTTAAAGTCCCGCTGCACAAGTTCAGAAGACTGCATTCCTGCAAGCCAGACAACCATATCGGCCTTCATCCTCTCTCCGTTCTCCAGTATGATTCCCTCTTCA
>PXPD01000034.1 GCA_003009815.1 Nanohaloarchaea archaeon SW_4_43_9
TTTATGGCATTCTCGGTGTCGCCGGTATTGTCATGTTGCTTTTAAGTCTGAGAACTGCAGAAGAGGATTTAAGTCTCTGGGAAAGAAAAGTTCATTACATACTTTTCCTGACATTATATGGCCTGCTGTTCGCTCTTTTCTGGGTTGCAGCGGTCATCTCACAGTTCAGAGGTGAAAGAACATGGTAGAAAGAGAGATAGAATGGAAGTACCCATTATTTGCAGCACTGTTGACAGCAGTAATTTTTTCAGGCATATTTTACACAGCACTCTCACTAAACGATTACAAGGTGAACAACCTTAAATCCCAGATTGAGGAGGTCGAGGTAGAACAGAGATCAAGACTTGTAGGGTTGCAGCTATCGGAAAACTTAGAGAAAAATGATTGCAGAGCGGTCAAAGGATGGGTGAATACTACAGTAGATGATATAAGAAATCTCAGGCTGGAAGTTGCAGCATATGAGGACTCAAACAAAATAGACAACAGAGAATACATAACTGTCAAGAAGAGATACATGAACTTACTGTTGCAGAACCTTGTGCAAATAAGAAACTTCGATAATGCCTGCAATAGAGAAGTAGTCGATATAGTCTATTTCTATAGTGATAACTGTAACTCTTGCACCGATCAGGCTACAGTCCTTACTGAGATAAGACAGGAGTATGGAAAAGATGTAGTTGTCTATCCTCTGGACACGGAGCTGGATATGCAACCAATAAACTTCCTGCTTAACTACTATGATGTCGAAGAATATCCAACGCTGGTAATTAATGGTGAAGTCAAGCAAGGTTTCCAGTCTATGGATTCTCTAGAGCAAGATATTGAAAGCAGTTTAAACTCAACTAACTCGACCTCAGAGAGCTAGTAAAAAGATGAAGAAACGAAATCTGATTGTCGTAAGTGCGGCTATTCTAGGCCTACTAATCGGACTGATGAGCTCTTTCCATTTGAAGGATAAACCGGATAGTACATACTGTGATTCGCTTCAGCAACAGATAAAGTCTAACCAAAGCTTCAATGGGTCAGCCGCCTGCTATCCTCCCGGAGTTATAGATGTTAATATCTCGGATAAGGTGGATAAGAATACAAATCTTAGATGTGTATGCAGAGTAATCAGTAGCTCAGGCACACAGATTTTCCCTGTTGCCGTTTCCAAATAAATCAATATCTGTAAGAAGATGAGATAGTCAGCTTATTGCTTCTACCTTCTTTTTTCTTCTTTATCACATCTTTTTCTACCAGTTTGGATACCAGTCCTGATATCTTTGCTTTAGAGTATTCAGAAGAATCTACTATATCCTTTTGCAACATCTCGCCATCGTTTTCACGCAGAAGTTCAATAATGTCCTGTTGATCCTGGTTGAGATCAGAGTATAAGCTCTCTACGCTGTCTCTATTGATTCTTTTCCAGTAATTGTATCCTCCAAGAACGGCCAATAACAGAACCGCGGTTAGCACAGCTATCATAAAAATGCTTTGATAACCTCTTGTAGAGTTCAAAGGCTCGTACGAAACCTCAAAATTAAGTGTATCACCTATCTGTGGTTTTTTCTCCCACTCGACGAATATTGTTCTCCCATCGCTATCTACCTTGCCTTTAGAGGGAGAAATAGGTCTTTCAGTGTTTTTCTGAGCTACTCCTGCTCCTTCAGGTAGCTCGACTCTTAGTTCGAAGTTTTCTGTAGGTCTGTAGATAGGATGAGAATATCTGAAAGTCCTTAGCTCCTTGCCATTACTTATCAGGCCTGAAAAGCGATAATTCAGTTTTACAGTAAAGTTCTCTCTTTTATCTGTCTTACATACAACTTCATCTCCAAGAGCTAGAGTTTCAACACTGCAGTTTAATTCTTGGGAGTTAATTGTGGCGTCAATATCTTCCACATCGGCAGAGGTGATATATGTGAAGTTTGATGAGGTCAGTTCCTCAACCTTGACTTCAGCCTGTGCCTCGGAGGCCTCAAGATCAATAACTAGGGACTCTGACTCAATAGTAGTCGCAGAAGCTCCCGAGATTAATATAAGAAGCAGTAAAAATACTGTAAACCATTTCATGGATTACAAATTTTGACTCTTAGATTATATAGGTTAGGCGGTTTCATCTGTTTCTCTCGACACCACAACCCCCCCAACTCCTTTCTGTGTATACTGGTGCATTGTATCTGCCACTGTCTGAAGGCTTTCTTGAGCTTCTTTCATTCCCATCTCGAAGTTTTCCGGCCCTATAAACTGTACGTAGGTAGGCCCATAGTTAGTTACTGTCTTCAAGGCGGTGGTGAAGTCATCAAATTCAACTTCAAGCTCTACTACTTTAGAGTATCCTTTCTCGAGGCTTGGATGGGGATTATCCATTTCCTTTGTCTCTTCCTGTTCTTTCTCTGATACTTCAACACCTTCATCAGATCCAAGTCTCTCAATGTGTTCTTTCATCGAATTTTCAACAGTTTCTTTTTCAGGTGCTATTGCCTCGAAAACCATCCAAACTCTAACTGACATATATCACAATTCTCATTATAACTTTAAAATGATCCAGCAGCATAGATCCTAATCTAAGTTTAGATTTTAAGTTATCGAAAATTATCCTCAACAGGTATTTAATATTAACTACCTAGTAGGAATAATTATGACTAAGTTTTGGGCCGTAGTAACAATAATTGTCGCAGCCGGACTTGGACTACTATTAGTCCAAGCGTCAAATCCTGTGCATTTCACAGATCTTGAGACTGAATGCCAGTATGATAGAGGTACAGTCTCAAATATGGATGTCAAGCATAACAGACTTTACTTCTCAGGACATTTCCCTGTACAGAGCCCTGAGGCAGATCTCTCATACAGCTACAGCCAGAGTGACGATCGGGTTACCCTAAATATTCAGAAATCCGGTGACTCACCTCTGTCCGACTTCTACAACACATGTAACGCAGTAGCAGTCTACGATGGTTTCACCAATGAGAAACTGGAGCCTGGCCTATACACGGTTACAGTTAAGCATGCAGGAGAAGAAGCAGACAAGAGAAAAATTAGAATAGAGTAAGCTACTTCTTTAGCCGGTAGACAATCTCTCTTTCCTTATTTTCCACTTCTATCTTATCCTCTTTTGCTAACCATCCCAGCGCCTGGTTAAGCGAGTCGCTGTCAATTTTTGAGGAAGTATAGTTCAGCAGCTTCGAGGTTGTTGCTTTCCCATTGCTCTCAAGACAGTCATAGACTTTCCCGGCAGGTGTTCCGATCATGTTATCAATGCTGAACTCGTAGGGTTCCTGTTCTTTTGCCGAGTCCTCGGCTTCTGAAACCTTAACTATGGTCTCAAGCGCTACGTCGGGGGAGACTGAAATTGCATCTATGTTATTATCCACTAGGAACTCCGCATATCCATCATGGGTTGAAGGTGCGTCACCACATATTCCAACGTGTCGATCCTTAGCGTGGGCGCCCTCGATTAGTTTTTGGATTGACTCTTTAACCGCGGAGTCTCTCTCATCGAACAGCTCTTTCAGCTTGTCGCTGTTCCTGTCGACGCCGAGCGTCAGCTGTGTAAGGTCATTTGTCCCAATTGAGAAACCGTCAAATACTTCGGCGAACTCTCCCACTCTAATTATATTGGCAGGAATCTCTGCCATCACATATACTTCCACATCACCCTTATCCAGTCCATATTCTTTCATCCTAGCCCTGACGTTCTCTGCTTCATCTACTGTCCTGCAGAAAGGCACCATGATTGTAAGGTTGTCCAAGCCGAGTTCATCAATCGTCTTTCTCAACGCCTTACACTCGAGTTCGAAGGCCTGCGAGAAAACTTCATCATAGTAGCGTGAGGCGCCTCTGAATCCGAGCATAGGGTTAGCTTCATCAGGTTCGTAGTCTTCTCCGCCTTCAAGTTCAGCGTATTCATCTGATTTGAAGTAACTCAACCTTACAACTACATGATCAGGATAAAATGCAGCCCCGATCTTTCCAAGCCCGGATCTTAGCGCTCTTACATACTCTTCTTCCCGATTTTCTTCTATTAACTTTAGTGGGTGTTCGCCGACGTGTGAGGATATTATGAACTCTTCTCTCGCCAGTCCGACACCGTCCACAGGGAGCTGAGCCACATGGAAGACTTCGCTTGGCTCCCCGATGTTTACCTGAACCTTGGTCTCAGTATCTGGTACAGTATCAAGGTGGTGTTCGTCAACTGAGAACTCAAGTTTGTTGTCCCATATTTTTCCAGTGCTTGAAGAACAGTCAACGGTAATTTTCTTATCATCGCTGAGCTTTGAAGTTGCGTTCTTTGTACCGATTACAGCTGGAACGCCAATCTCTCTGCTTACTATAGCGGCGTGAGAAGTTCTTCCTCCCTTGTTCGTTATGATGGCGCCTGCTTTCTTCATGATTGGTTCCCAGTCTGGGTCGGTCATATCGGTGACAAGTACTTCGCCTTCCTCGAACTGGTCGATCTCCTTTGGAGAGCTTAATACATGTGCCTTGCCCTGTCCGATCTTCGATCCGATTGATTCTCCTTCTAGAATAACATTCGACTCTTCCTCCAGTTCGTATTCTTCAATTATGTTTTCATCTTTCTCAGCTTGGACAGTCTCAGGTCTTGCTTGCACAATGTACATTTCACGGGTCTGACCGTCAAACACCCATTCAATATCCATAGGCTTCTCGTAGTGCTCTTCAATTCTAATTGCGTAACGAGCCAGTTCTTTCACCTGGTTGTCGGTTATACAGAATTTCTCCCTATCGCTCTTCGGAACCTTTTTCTCAATGTTCTCTTCGCCGTCTCCTTCCTTATGTTCGTCATTTCTTACCAGTTTGACTTCTTTGTCGCCAAGCTTTCTCTCAATTATACCGAAGTTCTCCTTGAAAACCGTGAACTCATCGGGGTTAACCTCTCCTAAGACAACATACTCTCCAAGTCCGTAGCTTCCGTTGATTGTTACAACATTGTCAAAACCTGAGTCAGGGTCAAGCGTAAACATCACTCCAGCTGCGCCGGTATCGGAGCGACCCATCTTCTGTACTACCGCACTCAGCTTCACGTCGAAATGTGAGAAACCTTTATCCTCCCTGTAGGAGATAGCGCGGTTGGTGAAAAGCGAGGCATAACAGTCTTTAATTCTCTTGATCAGATCTTTCTTGCCTGAAACATTCAGGTATGTTTCCTGCTGACCGGCGAAAGAAGCTCCCGGCAGATCCTCGGCTGTAGCACTTGACCTTATAGCTACTTCAGGGTTTTCAACGCCGAGTTTCTCCCCCAGTTCCTCATATGATTCGGTGAAGTCTTTCCTCAAGTCCTCTGGCATATTTACCTCTTTGATGTGTGCCCTGATTTTCTCTCCTCTCCTCTGTAAATCAGTTATGTCATCAGTGTCGAGACCGTCGAGCAGATTCTCTATCTTGTCGCGAAGATCTGTATCGTGGATAAACTGTTCATATGCATCTGAAGTTGTTGCAAAGCCTGGTAGTACAGGTACTTCGACCTCGTTTTTTAGTTCTCCCAGATTTGCGCTCTTCCCTCCTACACGAGAGGTATCGTCTGCATTAATATTTTCGAACCAGAGGACGTTTCTCATAGGCAGAATTACGGTCGGCCTGCATATAAAAAAAGCGTTGTGAGCCCTGAGTGTAAACCCTATAATGAAGGTTCAGTTTAAATGACCTGAAAAGCCTGTCCCCTTTTTGAGAATGTATCTTTTTTTAGCTAGGTACTCCATCTGCTCCCTATCTGGTATTCTTCTCTGGTTTCCGGCATTATCATTATTCCCTGTCTCTCCGATAGATGTCTTTTTTCATCTTCTTTTCTAGTTCTTCCTTCTCTTCGGCGCTCTTTACATGGTTCTCTAGTTTTTTGAGAGCCTTGATTTTCTTCCTGATATCCTGCTCCTTCTTCTCGAATGAGTTGGCTGTACTTCCTACCTCATCTATCCGTTTGAGAGCGTTGTCTATCCTCGATACAAGCTTAACGGATTCTGATTTAAGTCCCTGTTGCTTCTCATTCTGTTCTTTTATTGCCTCCTTTATCTCATGCTCCATTTCTTTGAGTTTGCCCATCTTGTCAAATATGTTTTCTTCCTCTTCCCGGTCATTCTCAAGTTCTTTTTGCAGTTCTTCCAGTCTCTTCTTGGCCTTTTTTACTTCTTTTTTCCTGGTTTCAAGCTCTTTCTTTACTATCTCGGATTTCTTCTCTACTTCCTCTTTCATTTCCTGAAGTTTCTCATTGGCTTTCTCTCGGTTCTTATCAGTATATTTCAGTATCATTCCTTTCCGTGCGGAGCGGTTTTTCTCAAGAAATCCTTTCTCGTCAAGTGCTTCTGCCCAGGTTTTGGCTTGATCTTCCGCCACCCCCAATTCCTCGGATATCTGAGATACTGGTGCTTCTTTCTCCTCAACAAGATAGTTCAGGAGATTGTCTACTCCGGTTTCTATTACGAGATCCTCCCAGTTCTGGTCTATCATTACAAAACAGTATAAATTTAACTACGTCTGATTTTAAAGAGTAACATGTTAGTATTTTTTTCCCACGTCATAGCCTTCTGTGTTCTCTTCACCGCCTCGATGTTCGATCTAAAGACTACAGAAGTACCTGACAGTTTGAATGTAGTAGGTGTTATAGCAGGTATTGGCCTTCATTTACTGGCGTCGCTCCAGTACATCGATTACTCGGCGTTTTTCAGTTCTATGATTGTTTCGGCACCTGTACAGTGGTTTTTCTCATTAGGAGAGCCTCTGGCATGGAGCATTGGAGTCGGATTAGCTTTCTCTATCTACGGCTGGGGTCTTTACTTTCTTGGTATGTGGGGCGGTGCCGACGCATTTGCCATGAGCGTGCTCGGTTTCGCAGCGCCTTACGGGATTTCGGGACCTGGTATAATATATCCCATCAGCGTATTTACCGCTGTGCTCGTCGCCGGATTTGTCTACACGCTTGCGTTCGGGTTTTTCAAGCTCTACCATAGGCCCGGGATAGTTGACAAAACATGGGCTGATATTAAATCTGATGAGAAACGGATCTCACTGGAGATTCTGGGTTCTGCTGTGATATCAAGCTTCGCCGCATACACCGATCCTGCACTTGGATTCCTCTACTTTGTATCTCTCTTGTTTATGATTCTGCTCTACCGGCTCTTCCAGAATATTCAGAATGATCTGCTAGTTAAAGAGATCGCTGTTGAGGATCTTGAGGGAGGAGAAGTTCTTGGAAAGGATGAAGAGTTAGGTGGAAAGATAGAAGGTATAACTAAAGAGGATATCGAATCAATTGAAAAAGAATCTGTCGAAGTTAGAGAGGGAATAAAGTTTATTCCAGTCTTCCCGATAGCTCTTTTCCTCGTAGATGTGATAGGTTTCAGGATTTCTTGGCTTTTCTTTTTCTTCAGCTATTGATTTTTATGTCTTCCTGTGGCTCAGCTGTTGAATCGGTCTTTACACTTAGTTCATGGATCTTCTCCTGATTTTTGATTACGTGTTCTGCCAAATTGTCTATCTTCTCCTCAAATTGTTTCAGCTTTGTCTCATGCTTTATCTTGTCTCCTTCGCTGAGGCTTGCGGTTTCACCTTTTCTGATCATTTGTTTAAGTTTATCGACTTCGTTCCTGAGCTTTTCCACATCCCCGTTTCTACTCTCTTCATCTTTTTTCTCCAGCTTCTCTTCCAGCTCTGAAATTTTCTTGCTGGAAGGGTTTTCCTTTTCTATCTCTCGGAACTCTTCGTCCAGGCGGGTGAGGCGCTCTTGGTTATCTGTTATAAGATCCATGACGGTCTCTATTCTTTCTTCCAGTTCGTTCTGAGAGCTCTTGAATTCCTCGATTTCGTCTTTCTGTACTATTTCTTCTACTTTCTGTATTCTTTTTTCTCCTTCATGAACCGCTCTCTTCATCTCAGAGTCAAGTTCATCTATTTTATGCTTGAACTCTTCTTCGCTAATTTTCTCGCTTTCCAGAGAGTTCAGCCTGGATTTGATTGACTCTATGTCGAACTCAAGTGATGAATTGTCTGGATGCTCGTCTTTTACTATTGCTTTCTGGTCTTCGGGTAGGTCTTGAAGTTTTTTGTTCTCTTCCTCTAGTTTATTCAGTCTTTTCTTTATTTCGGTTAGATCATCTGACTCCAATCCATCAGCTGAGGGCCCTTCTGATCTAAGTTTCTTGATATCTTTTTTGAGATGTTTAAGTTGCTTGTAGTTTGACTTGACGGCTTTTCTGTATTTTTCCGGCATTCCCTGCCCTGAGCTGTGGTTTGCCTCGCCGTTTTCGGCCTTCTCTAGCCTTTCTTCTAGGTTCTCCAGTCTCTGCTCCATCTGTGTCTTTTGTTCCGGGTTCTGAGGGTTACCTGTCTCTTCTCTAATTTCTTTGATCTGCTGGTAGAGATATTCAAGTTTTTCATGGACTTTTCCTTCCTGGTATTCGTTTTTGATCTGTTCGACCATGTTGAGGCGTTTCTCCAGCTCATCCTCGTCCATGTGGTTGAGCATTTCCTCTACTTCTTGAACCTCTTCCTGCAGGGAAAGTGATTCTAGTTCAGCCATCATATCCTTATCTTCAAGGTCTGAGACTCTCTGTTCAATTTCCTTTACTGTATCTTCTATACCCTGCAGTTCATCTTCAAGCTTCTCTCTGCTTACATCTCCGGAAACGCCGTCGGTCATTGTAATTCAATTAAAAAGGCGAGTTAAAAAAATAGAGGGGTAAAAACATGTGAGGTACATTTATTCAGGTTCCCAAGACGCTGCCGGTGCTCCCTGACATTCGGTTGGTTGTACCTGTATCTCTCTGAGAGTACTAGGGTTATTTATGGTGAGTGAAGTAACACCTCTCGAGGAGTCGTTAATTCTTGTTGTCTTCTGCGTTGGGCTACTTCCATCGTCATAATAGAAGGTTGCTGTTAAGTTTCCAATTGGTTCGGTTCCTCCTGTCTGGGTTATTGTCGCTTGAGCGTTGTCCAAGTCTGCATCTACTTCTAATGTTCTATCGGAGCAGTCTTGGATTTCATTTGCTCTTTCGGTTGTATCGCCCTGTGCGTCTTCCATTAACTGTGGCGCCCATTGAGCGAAAATCGATGCTACAGCCATGGTGAATGCTATGAGAAGTACTGCGGCAATTAAAGGCGAAATTCCTTTTCTCTTCATAACCAAACATTTCCTTCCCTGTTATTTAAAGATTCCTAGAGCAGGTCACTAGAATATCTTCTTAGCAAGAAAAACCAGAGTAGGAAGACAACAACGGTCATACCCCATCGCCAGAGGAATGTGTGTATTATATCGAAAGATACTACGCCGAGTTCGCTGAGCCAGATGGTGGTAATTACTCTAAAAATATTTAAGATAATCAGGACTGTGGAGCCGATAAGAACGATGTTTAAATGCTTTCTTAGATTCGATGTAGAGGCAAATATCAGCCCTATAAATGCGGCTATAGATTTCCATCCAAGACAGTCCCTAGTGATAAGATAATTACTTTCTGGCCCTATTATCAAAGCGTTTTGGAGCTGATAGCTCCCTCCGAGCAAATTCATTATATATGATATAATTTCGGCCAGGTGTTGCTGCAAGAAGTATGTATTCGGACTGAGGAATAATATTCCGCGGAAGATAAGTCCTGCTACAAACATTTTACCGATGAATGGTATCATGGCCCCGAGCTTTGGATATTCGTTAACTGCTTCTCTATACTCGGCTCTGAACTCATCTATTGCTTCATGAGTTTTTTTGCTTATTTCTTCTTTCAGTTCCATTGTCTTCTAGGTCTTCAGCAGATGCTTTCTGGCAACATCCAGCTTCTCACGGTCTGTTTCCGCTCTGCTGTTAATTTTTCTTATCTGCTTGCTTAAACTTTTGTAGGCGTGAAGAGCTTTTCCCAGTTTGTCTTTTCGCCTTCTTGAAAGATCGTTTTCCGGTGTGAACTTTTTGGCGCCGAGCGAGCTGGCGATTTTGTTAACTGTTGAAGGTATTTCCTCTCTGTCAGCTGCAATTACCAGAGGATATCCGTTTTCTACTATAATCCTTATTATTTCGTGATGCGAGAACTCTTTTCGGCTTATCAGAAATTCGGTTTCACCGTTCAGATCCAGTGCTGCGACTGCGGAAGTGTTTCCAGGATCTATACCTATTATTAGTGGTTTTTCATTCATTATACTCTGTTTCGACTATCGATCTTATCTTTCCGGCTTTTTTGTCTCCTATACCTTTTACCTTTTTAAGCTCTTCTTCCGAAGCAGTGAATGTTTTCTCAATCGTTCCGAACTCCTCCAGTAGTCTCTCCGCTATCTTCTTGTTGACATCGGGTAAACCGGCGGTTACAAACTTCTGCAGTTCTTTCTGTGTCTTCCCGCTCCTGTTTCCTCTTACTGATATGTTTCTTTCCTCTTCCTCCTGCTCTCTCTTCGCCATGGATGCAAGTATTTCCGCAGTATCTTTCTCATCATCTGTCCAGAGTATTGGTATCTGGTGATCCATACTGATTGAGGCCAGTGCTCCTCTGATGGCGTTCGGATGAATGTCCCTGTGAGTGTAGAGGTTGTCTCCTTCGATTATTATCACAGGGACATCGAACTGGTGGAGATCGGTGATCTGGGAGAACAAGCGGTTATCTACGATTGAGTCCACGAAATCGGATACCTGCTTCCTCTCTACAGCCGCTCTATCAGAAACAAGAAAATCGGCGATATCCAGTCTTTCCTGTTCCACAGTCAGGTTCATCTTCGACAGTTTCTTGGAGATAGAGGTTTCTCGATCATCTGCTATAACTCTGATATCATTCTCCTCATCTTCATCAACTTTCTCAGTGTATCCGTCCAGAGTTTTCTGTGCTTTCTCCCGTGTTTCGTCTTTCAGTTCCTGGAGAACCGAGTTCATTTTTTTCTTTTTATGGTGAGCTGACCAGTAGTTTCCCTCGTCTCGGGTGTTCTCTGCTATCAGGACGAATACTTTTCCTGACTCCTGTCGTCCTGTTCTACCAGCTCTCTGTATATCCCGGATCTCTGAGGCAACCGGTTCGTAGAATACAACATAGTCGACAGCGGGTATATCTAGGCCTTCCTCTCCTATGCTAGTTGAGACAATCACATCGTGTTCTCCGTCTTCAAACTCTTCTAGTATTTCGGCCTGTTCGGTCTGGCTCATTCCTTTGTCTCCTTGTTGGCCGATAAAGTTAGTTGTGTTCAGACCTTCTGTTTTGAGTTCCTCCGCGATTTTCTCGGTTGTATTCCTGTACTCTGTGAAAACTATGGCTTTTTCATCTTCTTCCATATCCCCTAGAATTTCCCTTAGTTTGTCAATCTTTGGATGCTCCTTCCCCTTCTTTTTCAGGTATTCTACAAGATTCTTTCCTCTCTGAAAATCATCATTGTTCAACGCTTTCTGTGCAGCCTTCGAATCATCATTTTTCAGCCCGTTTATGTAGCTGTAGCACTGGGATACGCCTTGCGTCTCCAGGAGTTCTACCGCCTGGCTGATCTTCAATGCGGATGCGACATGAGAGATCGACCTGTAGAGCTTCGGGTCATCAGTCGAGCTCAACTTGGCGCTTATCTCCCCTCTCAGTTTCAGCAGTTCACCTTTGTAGACATTACTTGTAGAGTCCAGTTGACCGTTTTTCTTCAGTTTCTCCAGCTGTTTCTGGTAGGCTTTCTCCAGATTTTTCTTTGCTTCCTCGAAGCTATCGTCGAGTGAGACTCTTACCCAGTCAACTTCTTTGTCCTCAATATAAGGCTCTACATCCGGGTCATCCTCTGTTCTGACCTCATAGTTCTCTATATCCAGGTTCTCTGCTACTTCATCGATTTTCTCCTTTGTTCCTCCGGGTGAGGCGGTCAGCGCCAATTTATGAGCGTTCGGCATCTTCTCGCTTATGAATACATAGCTGTAATCCCCGGTTGCTCTGTGAGCCTCGTCAAATATGATCAGGGAGAAATCCTCTGCCGGTACTTCGTTGGATATAAGATCATTTTCAACTACCTGTGGCGTTCCGAAGAACATTTTCTTCTCCGCCCACAGTTTGTATCTCTCATCCGGCCTTGTCTCACCGGTCATGAGCGCTTTATCGTTTTCATCTACATCTATGAATTCCTGAAAAGTTTTGATGTGCTGTTCGGCAAGGGGCTTGGTAGGCGCCAAGAACATCACTTTTCCGTCTTCTGCCTTCTGCGCTGCTACCATCGCTGCGATAACAGTTTTTCCGAGTCCTGTCGGTAGTACCACTAGCGTGTTGTTCTGTATTGCAGAGGCGGCAATAACTTCCTGATACGTTCTTGATTCTATTTTATTGGATTTCAGAAGCTGAGGCATATGGGAAGGATTTGATCTGTGAGTTTGATAAATCTGATTTATTTTAGCTCTGTGAAAACTTGGCTTTCCTTTGATGGTGTTTCGAATCCTTTCATGAGTTTGAATAACATGTTGATTGCTACTACAAATACTAGAACTGCTTCCAGTACAGTTTGATCTATGATCAGATCTGTTTTAATCACGACTACCAGTGAGTAAGCTAGAGAGTAAACAATTCCGGAAGAAGAGATTAGATAAGCGACAGAAGGGGGCCATCTATGATAGAAATTCATGTAGCCTACAATACCGCCCATAAGTATCAATCCGTAGACTGCCTGCCTTTCCTGTCCTGTCAGGGTTGAGGTTACCAAGAGACTAAAACCGGTTGCAGTCCATATTATTGCATTTCCGACCGATGAGTTCCATCCAAGGTTTTCTTCCGGGTGTTTCCCGAAGTAGAGTTCTATTGCGACCGCACCGATTATAAGAGGTAGTACTGTTGGCAGTATCTCAGGTTGTTCAATAGGAGCTACAAAAAGCTGTTCAACCACCTGCTGTATCTCGGTCTGGTTATTCGTCAAATGCATCCGGTGTTCCACCTGCGTGCCATGACTTTCTCGGTCTCATCTGAACAGGGTACACTCTTTCAGAGTTGTCGTCGAGAATCAATCCTGTACCGGTTCTATCAGGAAGTGAGTCGATATAGTGTTTGAGGTCGTATCTCATATATGTCTGCATAATCTCTCCTAGAGCATCAATATCCTGCTTTGCAGTTAACCGGTGAGATAGAACTAAATCACACTGTGACAATGCATCAGGGTGAAGTTTTGCCGGTTGCTGTGTAGCAAGAACCAAGGATACACCGGGCTCCCTACCGATTTTAACCCATCTGAGCAGGGGATTTGAAGCCGGAGTTTTTCCCTCTGCCGGGAGAAATTCGTGCGCCTCATCTATCATCATCCAGGTGATGGGCATCTCGTTCTCTGCAATATTCTGCATCTCATCGATTTCCTCAATTCTTCTTGCTGTCATCCTCTTTCTCAGTATTCTCTTCGCCAGCAGTCCAACGATTAAAGATCGGACCGACCATCCGGAGGCAATCTCCCCGAAAGCTGAGACATCTACTACCGATAATTCACCTCTCTGAGTGAATTTCTCAAGTGAAGATTCCTCGCCGAAGACTCCCCATTCCTGCGCTGTCATAAAACGATTGACAAGCCCTTCTTCGGTATCTTTAGGAAAATCAAAGCTTCTGATCGCATCTATTATATCATCGATCGAATAGTTATCTGTATTATCTTTTAACTTGGAGATTACTCTCTCAAGGAGAATTCCCTGCTTCGAGTTCATCTCAATATTGAATGCCATAGCCCATTCCTGCGAAGTGAAATCTGCAGGATTAAGCGTGAAAGTGTCGTCATAAGGCATTTCCTGGCTTTCAAACTCCTCTACCTTTCCTTCTGGAATATAAGTTTTGGCATCGAAGCCTTTCGGCTTCATATCCCAGTCCTCAAGCAATGTGGCTGCTCTATTATTTGGACGGGTCATTGACCAGTAGATACCCATAGAATCAATGATAATCGTAGAAAGGTTCTGTGAGACATCTGAACTCTGTATCTCCTCTGCTATAGTGCCCATAGAATAGCTTTTACCGGTACCTCTCTTGCCGAATAGGCCCATAACATGGGGTCTCGCGAGATCGAAATGTATCGGGTTGGCCTTGTGAGCCTCCTGTTTCTCACCGACAAGATGTTTTCCAATCACTCCGGTTCCTTTCAGTCCGTGTTCTTCCCTGTCTTCATCATCCCGGCCGACACTGATCTTTGGCATAACTCTGTATGCTGTATCTTTGAATATAAATTGTCAGATGTATTAAGCTGCGAGAAGTGTGAGGATTGCAGAGCCCATGAATATTAGCCACATGAATCCACTCCACCGTATAATTATTGAGCCGTCCAAAGGCCCGGTTGGGATGTTTGAATAGTTAAAAGGCAGGAGCTGGAAGATCAGGAATAGGGAGATAGCTTCTGATATCTGTGGCATTCCGAGATACTGGAATACAGAGTAGAAAGTTAACATACTGATTATTCCGCCGGATACTATCCAGTACTTTCTCTTGATCCACATTGCGTCAATTGATTTACCCCAATGTTCGTAGCTTTCGACACTAAAGCTGTTGAAAATCGGGAAAAGTAATATGATTGGAAGTGAGGTTAGAAAACTCATCAAAGCTCCAAATAATGTTGTCAAAGATCCTTCTATTGAGAAGTTAAGCTCTATCTCAGCCTCCATCCAGTGTGCGACAAGTCTCTGTCCCAGTTCACGGGAAAGCAGAACAATAACGGCCACAGCTACGTAGAAAAGCGCTTTGTTAATGCTTAGAGTGTCTTTGAATGCGATAAATGCAACAGCTGTTACAAGCGTGGCGCCGACAAAATTGTTTAGTTCATCGATTGAAGGACTGTAAACCGGTCGTGTCACACTAATGTCTTTCAGCTCAACCTCTTTAAATCTAGTCTTAAATCTCCATCTTCTGGCAGATTTCGGCTATCGAGTAGTCGTCACTTGATCTCATAATTTCCGGGAACTGGTCAAGTTCATCTAGATGGACTCCTTTCTCATCACTCTCGTAACTGTCTCTAATGAAGCTCCAAGGAACCATATAAGCCTTTCTTGATCTTCCTCTACCTCTTTTTAGTTCTACAGCGAGATATCCCTGCCTACCCGATCTATCTAAGAAATCCGATATTCTTGCGATCTGGTGACCGTCATCAGAGGTCGAAAAGTGCTGTGAGAAGTAGAGCTTGTTAGTTGAAGTAATTTTCACCGACTTGTTCTCTATAGCCATATAGAACATGTCGTGAGGCGAGTCCACGAGAACATCACACAGCTGCGAGGAGAACCGGTGCTGTTTCTTCCGGTGTGCTATTCCCTTTATTTCCTCTTCCCGGAAGAAACGATTAAATGCATTTACTAACTCACGTTCAAAGTCTGTCATTTCTGATAAAATATTGGATTTCTTTGAATATAAATTTCCTATCCCCATCAGAACCGATTTAGTCCCTGTTGCTCCGGATTTTTCAAAGTTTTTCCAGAGCTCATCGCCATACAGATCCTTCCATTAGAGATTATCTGGCCCTTGACGGATTTCAGCTCTCCTTCGAAAAGTCCTTTCCGCCTGAAATCACCCTCTGGCTCGGGATAGACCGTCAAATCCTGAACATCTACTATATCACCTTCAAGACTATGTTTGTGCATTACTTTCTCTAGAGCTGAGGGCTTATCTGCAGAAGGAAGCTTTGAATCTTTTCTTATCCTCTCTTTTATGCCATTGCTGGATATCTCTGATTCAGTGTCTAGTGCTACACGGGCATCCATTCCATGGTGTATTTTGACTCCATAATCAGCTCCCTGTTCCACCCATCTTTTCCTGACGTTGCCGGTTCTTGTAACACCGACTTTGACGCTGTCTGAGATCTGTGCCAGATAAACTGAGAACTCTCCTTCAATGTCTGTCTGATTGTCTCCCCGGACATAATCAGAGTAGATGTCTTTACCCCGACATTCACCGCATTGGGAGCCTGAGTCTATCCTTCTGAACTCTGGGCACTTCGCTCTTTCACCCTGAGAAGGTGCGTAGCCGGTGCATCGCCGTCCATCTGATAACTCGAACGAGAAGCTTCTCTCCGGAGTTAAATTCCATTTCTCAAATCCATCCGGGGTTGCGACCATAAGCCTGGCTTTCCAGCCATTTGAACTGTTTTTCCAGGACACCTTTACTATTGATTCCATTTTTTGTTAATTGAACTCTTTTACCATTGCTTTTCTATGTGCTGCTCCGACAAAAACAACAATATCTCCGTCAGTTTCTTTCTCAAGTTTTCTAAGCGATTCGATCATATGTTTGTTTCTCTGTTCTACAAGAATATCGTACATCTCCGGGAACTTGAACTCCATTTCAAGTAGTAGCTGGTCGATAAGTTCTTCTTCAGGGATCTCATGTGCTATCTCGAAATTTCCAGGGAAAATCATCCCTACTAGAAGCTGGGCTCCAGCCTTCAGTTTTTCCCTGAAAGAAACATTTTTCAGCTTGCTAAACGTTATCCGGATATCCTGGTCGATCAAAGCTACTTCTATATCATTTTTCTCTGCCGTGCGATAGGCGTGAAGCATTTCCTCACCCGGCATAACACCAGTTTCCTTACCTATCGATTGCTGGAAGAACTGTAGAACTCTGACAAAAAGCGAACTGCCTCTATTCTCATTTTTATCGCTGAGAAGAGAGTTTAGCCTTGGTACATCAAGCTCCAGTGCAACTATTTCAGGATTTATTTCCTCAATTTTTTCCTCTACCAGGTCTAGACTTTCCTGTGAAACATGTGAGGTACCGAATATATGTATCAACTTTAGATCACCGTAAAGATATTTGCTCCCAAATGATGTAAATTAAACTGAAAAAACAGTGTTGAACCGGGTTTTTTCGCTGAAAAGTTGAAAAACAGTGGTTCCCAGTGGTGGACGCCTGAAACGCTCCAGGGAATCCCTAACCGATCTCAGGTCCGCCACCCTCCGAACAGCCTACACAATGCTTAGGGTTGCTCCCGTCAAGGCCTGACCCGGTTCACACCATGCAGACTCCCAGAGGACGGACCATCAACAACCGGTAAAGGGGCTGAAGCGAGACAGAACGCCGCTCACTGGTTGACGGCTCCGGCTTCACGAGGATTTCCGGAAAGAGGCGACCCCAAGCCGCCCGACCTACCGTTTCAGTATTCATGTAGAAAGGTTAAAAGTCGTTAGGGTATCGGATTAACTTTCAGTTAAGCATTTCTTCGACTTGAACCACAGGTTCCCTCCTGCTGCAAAAACTACTGCAGCATAGGAAAGAGTTCTTAGCGGTGAGTCTGTGAGTTCCACTGTCATGAAAGTTGTGGCGACGGCGAATAACATTTTCAGCGAAGTTGCTTTTTTGTTCATTTAGATCATTTTAAGAAGATTAATCTAGATTTGAGCCGTTTTAAGGTCTTTAAAGTCAAAATTGCCGATAATCTTTATATAGGATTCGTCTTTCTTTATAAAGAGATGTAGTTTTTCCAGGTTCTGAAGCATCTATATTATCAGATTTCGAACTCCATTCCCTGCTCTGCTATCTCAAACTCTCTTTCCTCCAGTTCCCCCCTTTCCTCAGAGTCTTCTCTGTATGCAGGGTTTGTATGGTTGAGATGTGTGAAGTATATCTCGGTGTCCACATCTTCCATCTCGGCCATTGTAGTGATTATGGTAGGGTGTGAGACCTCGCTATATCTCTCGATTTCATCTGCACTCCAGAATGTTCCATCAATTATAGCGATATCTGGTATAGCGATATCTGCCTCCTTGACTTTTTGTTTAATCTCGTGGCTCCATTCGTGGATATCGCTGACATAGAAAAGCTTCTTCTCCTCTCCATGAATCATGAAGCAGAAATTATTTGTCTCGACCCGCGGATGCTCAGTTTCTATAACTTCTACACACCCATTCATTAGATTCTGTTTGTCTCCATCCTCTATCTCATAAACATCTATATTTCCTCGGTCTTTGAGAAGCCGGTAAGGGTCATTTTTTTGAAGAAATTCATTCGCCTTCTCTGAAGTATACACAGGGATTCCTTCGTAATTATGTGATTCTTTTCCCAGGAAAAGCAATCCGGTCATATGACCTAGCCCTTCATGTGAAAGAAATACCCCGTCAATATATTTACCTGTAGTCTGGTATCTTATATCCGGTGTAGCATCTATCAGATACTGTGCGTTCGAATTCTCGCTATCACCCTCCTCCAGCAGCAGAGAAGCTATTTTCTTTGCCTTCTCAGGTTTCTCTCTTGCTTCTTCACACATCTCACATTCACATCCCAAGTGCGGTACTCCGCCGTCCTGTGCGTTCCCAAGTACTTCTACTTTCATTACTTTCAGACCCTTAATTCTTCATCTTTCCTGAATAATATAAGGCTTACTTGGAGAACCTCCCCTATGAGCAAGGAGGAAGATTCCGACAGCAGTTCTGGGAAGGAAGAAAAAAGCTGTGGATGTAAAAACTGTGGTTGTAACTAAAGTTTTGAGTGTCTAAATATTCTGTTATTTTTCGCCGGGTTGGCAGAGGAGCTATGCATCGGCCTGCAAAGCCGACTACCAGGGTGCAAATCCCTGACCCGGCTTTTTCAGTATCGCTGGATCAGACTTGAAGGACCCAATGAACTGGAAACAGTTAAAGGCCTGAAGAAGGATTTAAGAAATACAGGTGTACTAGATGAGTAAGGAAAAATTCAGGGTTGTGGTTGGAGGTGTGGTCACAGACGGTAAAGAGATTCTTCTAGGTAAGAAACCGGAGACAGAGGATCATCCTATCTCCGGAGAATGGCATTTTCCTGGAGGACATGTTGATGAAGACGAAGAGCCGGGGGAGGCTGTCCTCAGAGAATTAAAGGAAAAAACAGGTCTGGGCGCTGATGTCCACCAGATACTGACGGTGTACAATACCGGTACTGGAGCGATCAGAATTCTGTATCACTGCGAGGCCGAGAGTAATGAAGCAGAGGCTCAGGATGATCTAGAGGAGGCCAAATGGGTTGGAGTGAACGAACTGGGAGAAACACTTAATGACACAGCTGAGGAAGATTCAATGGAAAGAGATGAAATCCAGAACTTTATTGAAAAACTGAAAAAGATGCCTGTGGTCTAATCATAGTATGAGTCTTAAACTATTCAATACGCTGACAAGGGAAAAAGAAGAGTTCGAGCCGATAGAGGAAGGTAGGGTAAAGTTCTACTCCTGCGGACAGACAATCTACGATGACCTTCACATTGGAAATGCGAGACACGTCCAGAATATTACTGACGTTGGCCACTTGACCGATGACGGCGATCAGGGAGAGGACAAAGTTGAGAAAAGAGCCGAAGATCTTGGAATGGAGCCAATGGAGCTTGTTGAGGATCAGATTGAACGATACTTTGAGGATACTAAGGCTATAAATGTGGAGAGACAGGATATAGTTCCTCGAGCAACCGGTCATATCAACGAGATGATAAACTATGTTCAGAAGATAATAGATAACGGCTATGCGTACGAAGCAGAAGGCAACATTTACTTCGATGTGGAAAAATTTGCTGAGGATTATCCGTATGGCGAGATGGCGAAAAAAGATATTGAGCAGTTAAAGCAAGAGGCAGAGTCCCGCGTCGAGCCGGATGAGAAAAAGAAGAACCAGTATGACTTCGCGCTCTGGTTGAACGCGGAGGGAACAGGACATCTCATGAAATGGAATGCAGAGTTTGATAATGATAGGGAAAGAATAGAATCGACCGGTTACCCTGGATGGCATCTTGAATGCTCGGTTATGGGTCAGAAATATCTTGGAGAAGAGTTCGATATCCACGCTGGTGGAAAAGACCATATCTTCCCGCACCATCCGAACGAGAGAGCTCAGAGCTTCGCAGCAACAGGAAAAGGGCAGGCACGTTACTGGCTTCATAACGAGTTCATTCAGATAGAAGGAGAAAAAATGTCAAAGTCGGAAGGTAACTTCTACACTGTAAGAGGTCTACTAAATGGTGGTTACTCAGGAGATGCGATCAGGCTCTACCTTGTCTCCTCACATTACCGCTCCGAGACCGACTTCTCCAAGGAAGGCCTCGAGAAAGCCGAGAAGGAACTGAGAAAGGCAAGAAGAGCCCGGAACTGGGCCGAAAAGGTTTCTGGAGATGCATTGGAAGATAGAGCTGAAGAAGTGGAGGACCAGTTCAAAAAGTACATGGATGATGATCTGGACACGGCGAACGCCAAACAGCTTCTTATGGAGTTTGTTTCAGATATTACCTCGACTCTTGAATCTGGTGAAGGAGTAAGTATTAAAACTCGGAATATACTGGAAGAGCTCTTTGAGATAATTGGAATTAACCTTGTAGCTGATGGAACAGTAGAGGAAATGAAACTGGCTGAACTGCTTGCAGAGTCTAGAGAGAAGTTCCGTGAGAAAGAAAATTATGAGGAGGCGGATAGGATTAGAGATGAACTGGAAAAGCTTGGTTTTGAGGTAGAAGATACGGATGATGAGCCAAGATTATACAGGTCTAAGTAAAAATAGAGTAGGGAAAAATTGTTAGAAGGGTCTATCCGGCTTCTTTCTCTTCCATTTCTTTCTTTTTCTGCTGTTTTCTGTCTGCCTTTTCTTCAAAAATTTCTTTGGCTCTGTCATCTGAGATTCCAAGCATTTCCTTGGCTTTCTGTTTCTGTTTTTCAGCTTCTTCTCGTGGCATTGTACTATTTAATTGTCGGAGTCGGTTTAAACAGGTTGTGGAATTACTCCACTAGCTCCGTGAAATTCTGCTTGAAATCTTCCAGGTATTTTGGTTTCATTGATGCACCGGCTGCTTTCTGGTGGCCACCTGCTTCCCCTCCGTCTTCAACTGCACCATCAGGTAGTGCTTTTTGCATCAGTTCACCGAGATCAACTCTTCCTGACTGGCATCGGGCACTTATGTTTATCTCTTCATCACCTTTCTGGATCACAAGGTGCACCCATTCCGGTGTCTTAGTTGACATGTTGGTGGAAATAGAGGAGGTGATGTGGAAATCGGAGTCGATGTCGAAGAATATAATCATTTTCTCTCTGTCGATCTCCCGATCTTCCTCGTAGTTCTCCACTGCTTTGTTGAACTCGTCCTGCATCTCAAGATAGACTTCGTATACTTTCCTGTATTCTTCCTGGGCTTCCAGCTCCTTTAGATCCTCTGATTTCATCAGTGTCAATGCCTGGTAAGCCAGTTTGGCGTAATGTTTTGAATCCCTGTAGGGCTTAATATTCAGTACGCTGGAGTATCTCCCATACTCACAGTTTTTCGCCAGCTGTTGCTGCGATAATTCTTCTGGAAGGTATTTTTTGTAGTTGTTTTCAAGTTCTTCGAAAAGCTCAGGGCATGAATCAACTCCGAAGTCCTGAATAACCCCGAGTCCTGCGATCCATCTTACTTCCTCCTCGAGCCCGAACTCAGATGCTATATCCATGCAAATCTTGGAACATGGGATGTAGACTTCCGCGTCTTCTGCCCGGGGATTGACAAACTGGACATCAGGTTCCCTGTCGAAGCTGTGGTGGTCGACAACAAGAACATCAAGGTCAAACTCTTCCTCAATTTCCTCGAGTTCATCTGCCTTGAGGTTGAAATCAAGAACAATCAGCTTTGTAGCGTCTTTCAGAAGTTTGTGATCCTTTTCCGTCAAATGGTAGCTTCTTTCATCAGGAATCGTTACTTCGCCGGCCGGGTTTCCTCTTTCCTGCTCAAGTATCTTGGAAATAATCGCGGAAGAGGATATACCGTCCATATCCCAGTGATGGATTATCACCACACCATCTTCGTCATTGATTTTCTCGAGATAATCTATAGCCGGCTTTAATTCTTCGGTCTTCATACCTTCTCTCCTCTCTCCCAGCTTTTTAAGCAACCGGCTCAGTGAAACTGAACTCTGCTTTTCTACCTTTGAACTCTATATCTCCAGAGTACTGATGTTTCTCGCCACTACAGTCTATCTCGGAGACATTCATTCTTTCTCTTATTCTGTCTTCTTTCTCCTCGATGGGTTCTGTGTCTCCCGAGAAGCTGAGATTTATTGAATCTTCTACATCCAGTTCAGCTTCTTTTCTCTTCTGCTGTATCGCCCTGAGAACTTCGGATAGGAAAGCGTCTTTCTCTATCTCATCGGTCATCTGAAGATCAAGGTATATTTCTCCTATTTCTACAGACTTGCTTCCAAAGTCTTCGGAGGTTTCGCTGGCTATATCAACGTCTTCGGCTTCTACCTGATACTTCTGGAGTTCGATCTCACCGACTTCCCTAAGCTGTTCTACCTGTTTATGATCAAGTTTTTCTACTTTTTTGGCTACGTCCTCGGCGTTTTCTCCAAATTTGGGGCCCAGCTTAGAGTAATCCGGCTCTGCTGTCAGCTTTGAGGCAACTTCCCCGTACTCTATCTTCTTGACATTTGCCATTTCCATGATAAGTTCCTCGAATTCCTGAAGTTCTTTGTCGCCTGAACCGGAGATAACCAGTCTTTTTGCCGGCCATTTAAGGTTGTACCGGTTTTCATCTCTTATCTTCGTGGCTTTTTCAACTACTTCTCTGGCATGTTTCATACTCTCTTCAAGCTCTTCATCTATTCTTGCCGATTCTGGTTCCGGATATTCCTCCATGTGGACCGAGAGTTTTTCCCCGCTAATATCTTGGTAGACTTTCTCTGTTATGTAGGGAGAGAAAGGAGCCATCAGCAGTGTTATCCGTTTTAGCACCTTTTCGAGCGTCCAGGATGCTGATCTGTCGCCGTTTTTTACCCGGCTTCTGACTTTCTTCACATACCACCTGGAGAGATCCTTGATTATGAAATCCTCAATATCCCGTGTAAGCTCATGGAATACGCAGCCGTTCATTCTCTGCTGTGCTTCTTCTGTCAGTGAGTTAACCCTTGATAGAATCCATCTGTCTTCAAGCTCCAGTTCCTCTGGTTTTTCCAGTTCTTCACCGGAGTATGTCTGGAAGAACTCTTTAGTGTTCCAGTAGACGGAAAACATTCTGTATATTTCGTTTTTTATCTCTTCTTCATCATAATTTTTCTGCTCCCATGAAGGTGCGAGTCTTAGCTGGTAGAAACGCGGTAGATCTGCCCCGAACTTTTCAAGCTGGTCCTTGGGGTCAACAACGTTTCCGAGAGATTTTGACATCTTCTCTCCTTCCGCATCAAGCACGTATCCCTGAAACAGTATCTTCTCGTAAGGAGCTTCATCAAATCCTAGGATACCCGTGAACATTAGGCTGTAAAACCATCCTCTTATCTGATCTGACGCCTCTGTTATGAAGTTCATTGGCCACATCGATTCAAACGGTTCCTCCTCGAAAGGATAGTGCAGGGAGGCGAAAGGAGCGATGCCCGAGTCGTACCATACATCGAAAATGTCAGGTATCCTGCGGAATGTTCCACCGTTTTCTCCTTCCCATTCTATGTCATCTACTACGTGCTTATGTGGATCGAAGTCTTCAGGCCGTCCGCCGGCCTTCTGTTCCAACTCTTCAAAGCTTCCGATCACCTGGTATTCCCCGGTTTCATCATTAATCCAGATCGGTATCGGTATACCCCAGTAGTTCTGCCGGGATATACACCAGTCAGGAGACTCTGAGGCAAAGTTATGGAATCTTTTCTGGGCGCTTTCCGGTATCCAATCCACGTCTTTATTTTCTTCTAGCATCCTCTTCTTGACTTCCTCATTCTCAATGAACCATTGCTCCGCAGCTCTGTAGATCAGCTCGGTTTTACATCTCCAGCAGTGAGGATACTCGTGCTTGAATTTTTCGCTGTAGAAAAGCAGTTCTTTCTTTTCCAGTCTTTCGATTATTTCCGGGTCGACTTCCAGAACGTTTTCTCCTTTAAGATTCCCGGCTTCATCTGTGTAGTTTCCTTCCTCATCCAGTGGTGAATAGACAGGAAGCCCAAGCGGCCTTGTCTCTTCGTAATCCTCCGGGCCGTGACCTGTTGCGGCGTGAACAAGACCTGTCCCCTCTTCCAGCGTTACCAGTTCTTCTGAACTGTGTACCCTGTGAACTCCTTGTTCTTCATCTAGTTCCTGTTGTTTCGGTATATCCTCCAAGAAAGGCGTCCGGTACTTTAAGCCTTTGAGATCCGCGCCGGCTAGTGTTCTTTCTATCTCGTATTCTTCTTCTGCCAGACCTTTCCTACTCATACCCCTTTCAACTAATTGTTCG
>PXPD01000035.1 GCA_003009815.1 Nanohaloarchaea archaeon SW_4_43_9
TACGGAGGAGAACGCAGAGGAAATAAGTGCGGACTACATAATTGAAGTAGCGAATGGGCCGACCACCAAAGACGCCGATCAAATTCTAAAAGGGAAGGATGTGAAGATGATCCCTGATATACTGGCTAACTCCGGAGGCGTAACCGTCTCCTACTATGAATGGGTTCAGAACCGTTCAGGTGAGTACTGGGACAAAGATAAAGTGCTCGACAAGCTAAGGGAAAATATTCAGGGAGCCTACACACAGTTCCGTAAGAGGAGAGAAAAAGAGGATAAATACGGGAGACGGGCAGCCTATGAGATAGCCGCTGAGAAAATAGTTAATACTATGGAACAGAGAAGATAGGAAGATAACTGGATCTCCGGTTCCAGCTGGTCGAACCTATTTAAAGTTTTGAAATGCTTCATGGTATGCGGGCTGAACTTATGTAATGAGGCCCGAAGGAAATCTGATCCTTTATAAGATTTAATTCAGATCATTTAGTTACCCGCTTAATAACCGGGTGTAAAGCTCGGAAGAGCCGAGATGAGCGTAGTATTTTTTTACGTGATGTAGGAGAGACGGACCCGAGTACAGTTTTTTGCTGTACTCATTTATTGCATGTAGCAATACACATATGCGGTAGACAGTAGGGATACTGTCATTCGAGAAGATCTTTGATCTTCGATATACCCGTCCAACCCGACTGAGAGACTGTCGGCAATTCCGGTTGATCCTGCCGGAGGCTACTGCTATCGGAGTCCGATTTAGCCATGCTAGTCCACCGATTCGTTCGGGGCGGATAGCTGAGTAACACGTGGCTAACCTGCCCTGTGGATGGAGATAACCTCGCTAACGTGAGGCTAATACCCAATAGCAGAGAACTACTGGAATGTGTTCTCTGTGAAATGTTCTGACGCCACAGGATGGGGCCGCGGCTGATTAGGTTGTTGGTGAGGTAACGGCTCACCAAGCCAGTAATCAGTAGCAGCCGTGAGAGCGGGAGCTGTCAGTCGGCTTCTGAGACAAGAAGCCGGACCCTACGGGGTGCAGCAGGCACGAAACCTTTACAATGCACTAACGTGCGATAAGGGGACTCCGAGTGTAATCTTCCCACAAGGAAGGTTACTTTTCTGCACTGTAAGGAGGTGCCGGAACAAGGGGTGGGCAAGACTGCTGCCAGCCGCCGCGGTAATAGCAGCATCCCGAGTGGTAGTCATTATTATTGGGCTTAAAGTGTCCGTAGCCTGCCGTGTAAGTCTGCTGTGAAATCCAAGCGCTCAACGTTTGGACGTGCAGCGGATACTGCATGGCTAGGGACAGGATGGCGTCGAGGCTATTCCAGGAGTAGGAGTGAAATCCAAAAATTCTTGGAGGAGCACCTGTGGAGAAATCGCTCGACGAGTACTGATCCGACGGTGAGGGACGAAAGCTAGAGGAGCAAAGGGGATTAGATACCCTCGTAGTCCTAGCTGTAAACAATGTGCGTTTGATGTCGGCTAACCTCCGTGGTTAGCCGGTGCCGAAGAAAAATCGTTAAACGCACCGCCTGGGTAGTACGGTCGCAAGGCTGAAACTTAAAGGAATTGACGGGGGAGCACCACAACCGGTGGGGGCTGCGGTTTAATTAGATCCAACGCAGAGCACCCTACCAGAGCCGACAGCAGAATGACGGTCAGCTTGAAGAGCTTACCTGACGCGCTGAGAGGAGCTGCATGGCCGCCGTCAGCTCGTGCCGTGAGGTGTCCGGTTAAGTCCGGTAACGAGCGAGACCCGCATCTCATGTTGCCATGGATCCCTTCGGGGATTCGGCACTCGTGAGAGACCGCTGGTGATAAACCAGGGGAAGGAGCGGGCCACGGTAGGTCAGTATGGCCCGAATGCTCTGGGATACACGCGGCCCACAATGGCTGGAACAAAGGGAAGCCACCCCGAAAGGGGAAGCTAACCCCCCAAATCCAGTCTCAATACGGATTGAGGACTGCAACTCGTCCTCATAAAGTCGAAATCGGTAGTAGTCGCTGGTCATCATCTAGCGGCGAATAAGTCCCTGTTCCTTGTACACACCGCCTGTCAAGTCACCCGAGTCAGGTTCAGACGAGCTCTTGGTTTTCCAAGGTCAAGTCTGAGCTTGGCAAGGGGGGCTAAGTCATAACAAGGTAGCCGTTGGGGAACCATCGGCTGGATCACCTCCAGAAAATTTAGCCCTTCCAGAAGATCGAAACCCTGGAAGGCAACAACTTCACTCCAACCTCTACGAGGTTGCGAGTTTGAGAAAGTCTTTGACTTTCGACCGTCTCTCCTGCCTTACACTTACTTTTCCAAGATATTTTCTCCGAAGAGTAGGAAACAGTTTTCAATACCTTTTTGTAAAGAATTGATATGGACTTCACAAAGAGAAAAATAGCAGCTTTAGTATTGCTTTTACTGATACCCGGATATGTTCTGGCAGTTTTCTCCTTACCGTCTAACCTGCCTTCCGGATGTAACATAGAGGGAAGTGAAGAACCGGGAATTAATGATCAGGTAGGAGTCTGTACCGATGTCAGCGCCACAGTACTAAGAGAATACTACTTTGGAACAATACGTCTTCCGGTTCACACGCTAAGCTTGAACATAGCGAATATATTTAAACCGGCTATGGCAATAATGAACTTATGGTAAACGCTATTGAATTTCTAGAGCAGAGCGCACAGGGACAACTTGTGGCTCTACTATCATTAGGACTAGTAGTTTCCTTCGGAGCAGGAGTAGCACTGGATGATGGAGTAACAGAGGACAGAACCTCCGCACAGGATTCAAGCCAGTGGGAAGGAGTATATACTGTTGAAGTAGAAAGAGACGGAGAAGTAGTGTACAGAGAGAAAGAACACAACATACTAACCGATCAGGGAGCTAACTGGATCAGAAGCCAGATATCCGCAAATAACGGAGTATCGGGCGATACCACTGAGGCAGAACATATCTCTGTAGGTAATGAATCAGCTCCTTCAGCAGGTGATACGGTTCTACCTGGAGAAATTCAGGACCATGGTCTATCTAGGACAACGGGAACTACAGACGTTTTCGGAACAGGAGAGTTTCAGGTTCAAAACACATTCCAAGCAAATCTTACTGATGGTCAAGAGCTGGTCGTCAATACAACCGGTTTGAACTATGAAGGAATTGCCGGAAGCAACAGTCTCGTTTCAGGAGGATCGTTCCCTGACGCTAACCTGCTTGACGGAGATCAGTTGACAGTTACCCACAATGTCACAATTCAAGACGGCGGTAGCTAGAAACTAAACTCCCGGTCCTACACTTTCTCTTCTTTTTATTCTGTCATCTAGAGCTTTCTATACCCAGACTTAGAGATATACTGGTGACATGTTTTTATTCCAGCAAAACCACATTTTTTCTATACTCGAGGGGGATCAACACCGAGAAAACAGCTGGATAAAACATGAGGAAAACGGAATTTTTCAGAACAGCATTACTAGTAACAGTTCTAGTCATACTTACAGCCCCAGCTCTAGGTGATACAAACTATACCGCTAATTCAACAAATGTAGAAATAGGAAACCAGGTTGAAAACAATCTTTCAGACACGGAACAGAGAGATGGAGTTAACTGGAAGG
Source organism: Nanohaloarchaea archaeon SW_4_43_9 (assembly GCA_003009815.1). Classification (GTDB taxonomy): domain Archaea; phylum Nanohalarchaeota; class Nanosalinia; order Nanosalinales; family Nanosalinaceae; genus SW-4-43-9. The sequence goes on from PXPD01000035.1 coordinate 3,598, forward strand.
TACAGGAGGAAGATACTTCCGGCGTAATTGATATTCTTGGAGAAGACAACTTGGAGGTCGATGTAGACTTCGATCAAGTAAGTGAGGAGAACAAAATAACTAAGATAACTTTTATTCACGAAGGTAAAACTACTGGAGAAACCTTTGACTGGAGAATCTTCAACTACAATACTGGTTCTTACGAGAATGTTTCATTCAGTGTCGACAAGAACTCACTGGACTACGACGCTTATTCCATATGTGAAACCGGAGAATGTAACAAGTTTGATGATCCTCTAAATTACATTTCAAGTAACGGGCTGACCGAGACAAGGTTCGTGGATACAGATCAAAGTTCCGGCACACAAGACAATATGTCACTAAACTTTCAGGCCGTGGAGATAACAACTGATGATACACCTCCTGATATAAGAAATGTCTCGCAGAATTACAGCATTATCACTAATGACACATCCAATTTGCTTGAGGCAGAAGGATATGATAACTTCAACCTTTCTCATGCAGTGCTTGAGACGAATGAAACAGGCAATTTTGAAAATAAGACTAGCTCCTACGGTTCCCCAGAAGCATACTACACTCAGCAGAACTGGAATGAAACAAGTTTTGAATGGAAAAACGGCAGTATTGAGGAAGAGAAAACAGTTCAATGGAGAATATGGTATAATGATACATCCGGAAACTTTAACGCAACAGAAGCCAACTCATTCATCGTAAGACCGAACATTAATTATAGTAAAAACATTTCAGTAAGCTTCAACTACACCACACTTACGGAAAGAAATTTCACCGGAAACAGAGAACTATCACAGACAATCAGTACGGCGGATAATCAAACAAGAATTCTAGATCTCAACAGGTCAAAAAGAGAAACTATTAATTACAGTGAGACCCCAAATAGAAGTCAGAATTTTAAGAAGAACCAGAAAACATCGTTGAAAGCCGATAATATACAGCCCAGAAACACAGATAACAGCAGAGCGTTCATAACAGGAGCAAGTTTATCTGACCCCGGTGCAAGATTATCAGGAGTAGAACGAATATTTAGCCAAGCGATATCAGTTGATGAAGGTATCAGAGAGCAGATAAACAAATTAAAGTACTCTGATACAGTAAGTAGAGAAGGACTATTTCAGAGAATACTCAAGCAGACCTACACGGTTTCTAACAATGGCGTGAGAAGGTTTGTTGGTGACAGGCTCTTAACCCAGAGTATAGATTACAGCGACAACCAAAAGATCAGCTCGGTTCTTGAAAGAAACTTTAACCAAGCTCTGGCGCTTGGGGAGATATCTACAAATACAGTTTTCAACTTCAGAGAAGTATCTGACAGACTTAATATAAATCAAGTTTATACAAGAAACACCCAGACAGCCAGGATTTTTTCAGAAACCGCTGATTTCAACAGCAACTTTATCCGATCAAACACATTACAGAGAGCTTTCGAAGACATCTACAGCCAGGACCCTGATGAAGCAAGGATTTTCACAGGAGCAAGAATTGTAAGACAGACCCTGACGGGCAATACTCAAAACTTCAGGAGCTTGACGCAGTTAAGGCTAGATGAGACTATTACAGGATTCTTAGATGATCAAACCAGACGGTCAATCCTTCAAAGATCAGCTCCGGTAGTAGATATTCTGCAATCAGACCGTTCCTCAAGATCTCTCCTGTCTCTAAGAATACAGGATGCTAGCTTTGGGATTCTGACACCTCAAAGTAGAACTTTTACGGGAGCAAGGCTTCTAGCAGAGAGTTTTCTGACAGCTGATGATCAAATATCGGCCAGCAGCCTGACAAGAACGGATGAAACCACATTCAGCTTAACAGGCGGCTTCGCACGGACGTATTCGGGTAGCAGACTTTTCTCAAATACTTTCTCCGCAATTATATCGGCTAGCAGAACAGGTGAAACCGAGCGAGAAGAAGGGTTTAGTACAGAGATAGGATCAACTGAAACTAGAACAAGCTTTTTGGAAAGAATAGACATAGCATCAGCCAACTATGATACTGCTAGTTTAAGAGTAAGAAATCTTATCAGAGATGTATTTGTGCAGGTCAGACCCGATTCACAGACGACAAGAACTAAAAGGTTCCTAAGAATACAGAAAAACAGCCTGGACATCCTAACATTAGAGGAGGACATTTTCAAAGGGGAGAGAGCTTTAGCTGAAACCCTTCAAACAGCTGATAACCAAGTATCAGCCAGCAAGCTTGGAAGAATATATGAGACACCGGCCTCAATCACCGGAAGCTTTAGAAGGTCATTCACCGGCAGCAGATTTATCCAGAGTGCATTTTTCAAGGACTCGGATACAACTAGAAAAGGGAATGTAGAAAGGCTAGATACTTTTAACACTGAGTTAGGTCAGGCAACTTCAAAGACAGTTCTCAATCTCAGAGATCAGTTAGAAGAGCTCAGCTTAAAGGACGGTATCACCAGAGAAACAACAGCGTCAAGACTTTTCCAGCAGAAAATAACTTCCAACAACCAAGAAACGATCACTTCAAAACTGGCGAGAGCAACCGGTCAAATACTTCTACCAGGTACATCCACTACCAGAACAACCTCAACAAACAGATTAGACACGGTAACAACAGCATACTCAACCGTCAGTATAAGAATATCTGATATCCTAAGGAATCAAGTTCTGCAAATCAAGTCAGAATCCCAGACAACAAGAGACATAGCAGTCAGCAGGGCGAGGGATACCGGCCTTGGGATTATAGCACCTCAAAGCAGAAGTTTCACAGGAACAAGAATCCTGACAGAGAACTTCTTTACTGAAGACAGCCAGTTATCAGATAGCAACCTGAAAAGAACAGATTTAACTACAGCTGCCTTCACAGGGAGCTTTACCCGGTCTTTCGCCGGTAGCAGAATAATCTCAGATATATTCTCTCAGGATTCAGAAACAAGTAGAGCGCTCCAAAACCTGAGAGAAAACAGTCTCAACACAGCAATAGGATCAGAAACAACGAGGACAGTCATAAATCTCAGAGACCGGCTGGAATCATTCACAATCAACCAGTCAAATACTACTATCAGGTACAACTACTACCAGAACAACCTCAACAAACAGATTAGATACGGCAACCGCAACCTATTCATCAGTCACTGTAAGGATGACAGACATACTGAGAAACGAGATTTTACAGATCAAACCAGAACCACAGACAACGAGAAACACAGCAGTCAACAGATTACAGGGCGCTGATATAGGAATCTTAACAACAGCAACAAAAAGCTTCTCAGGAATAAGAACCTTGACAGAAACATTCCAAACAAACGAAAACCAGATCACTCTCAGCAATCTGATAAGAACAGATGAAACCACTAATGCTTTCACAGAGAGTTTAACACGATCTTTCACGGGAAGCAGGCTATTTACGGATATATTCTCGATAGATTCGGAGACGGGCAGAACAAGCAACGTAGATAGAGAAAATACTCTCGAAACCACTGTGAATCAAAAAGTCTCAAGAACAGTCATCAAACTTAAACAACAGCTGGAGTCATTCAGCATGAAGGGCGAAGAACTGGGTCAACCAAACTTTCTAAGGCTGTTAGAGCAACAAATAGACTCAGAAAGTCAAGAAACAGTAACCTCAAATCTGGCTAGAACAGCTACAGAAGCTTTGCTGCCGGGTACAAGAACTGAGAGAATAACCACGCTCGAAAGAAGAGAAACGGTACCAGCTGTTTATTCGACTACAACATTAAGAATAACAGACATCTTCAGAAATGAAATACTGCAAATCAATCCGAAAACACAGGCAACAGGGTTCCCGGCATTTTTCAAAACTGTGACTGAAAGCTTTACAGCAGGAAACACAGAAGTAAGAACAGTTCTCAACCAGAGATTAAGCCAGCTTTCAGTAGATGGAACCCTCCTTGACACACGGAACACATTAAACCTGAGATCAGCGGCGGAAACCCTAGTATCAGGAACAGAAACAGTCAGCGCAGAATCAGCTCTAAACCGTTTACTGGAATCAGGGATCGCTACAGGAACAACAGAAAGCCGTATCCTATCACAGCAGAGGATTCTTGATACCCAGGCAACGGTCGCCTCAAACGCATTTTCCGTACTTGACCTCCACAGAATAGTAACCCATTCATACATTTCGACAGACAAGGCCTTCTACTCAGCATCACTCGGCCGAACAGTTTTACATGATCTAAGTTTAACCCAGAATATAGAGACCCAATCAGCGCTGGCAAGATTAAATGTAGAGACATTTACAGGCATAAGTACTCCGGTCAGGATCCTTGATCTCAACCGTGACGAACAGCTAGAGATTGATTCAGAAGCAGAGATACTTACCTCCAGCATACTTTCCAGGCTTAACGCGGAAAATCTAGCTATCCAAGAACTATCAAGTTCGGAACCCGACCTGAACAGAGCGATCTCAGAGATAGTTTCCGGAGCAGAGAGCATAACTACAGAAAGACAGATCTGGAGATCCCGGAACCTAGGTCTCGAAACACTAACATTAGCTGATAGGGTTACCGTTCTACAGAGAGCGACAGCTGAGGTTATCGACGGCAACTTTGCAACCTCTCAAACATTCTACCTGAACCGACTGCTGAATAATCGGTTAGACATAGCTGAATCCGACTCCAGAAGCCTTCTACAGGGAAGATTCACGGAACTGAACTCTGGAATAAATCAGAATATAGAAACCGCATCAGCTGTCTCAAGGTTAAGAGAAACTGCAGTAGGAACAACTACATCTATATCGGTTGTCAGCAATCTGGACAGAATTATTGACTCCAACTTCGAATACATTGAAGAAGAAAGCACAACTCTCAGAGTTTACTCCATAGTTTCTCAACCAGTAGGAGCTCAGTTTGACCAGACAGTAAGCTCAGAACTGCAAAGATTGCTTGGACAGGACTTATCCATAGGAAAACGGTTTAAAAGAACCGTTTCTGTTAAAAGAATCCTTGATTCCGGCTTCCAGGCAACCTCACTCGAGTTGAGAGGCTTATCTGCGTTCAGAGTTACTCAGACTGATATAAAAGTAGATGTTATCGCTGGATCTGTGAGAGCAGTAGACCGGAACATGGTGGAGCTTATAACCGGAACGGCTTCAGAGAACAGAGGTACCAGCGGCTTCCGAGAAATTACTGAAACAGTAGGTCCGGAAATCAATAATATAGCCGAATCAGAGCTTGAAAGAATACTAAATACTGAAGCCAGGCTAGAATACCAGACAAGCAGTATTTCGGCGCTGGGCAGAACAGTGGCAAATGGCCTTGGTCTAACCCGTTCAGAGACAACTCAAGGTCTGTATTCTAGATCATTGGAGAAGATTTTATACACAGACTCTTCCATAGAAACTGCAGCAGAACTGGACCGTGTTTTTACACAGGGATTATTCCAAGATGACCAAACCCTGAGCTTAAGCATACTAGAAAGAACCAACGAAGAACTTGTAGACATATCTTTAGCTGAAGATAGAAGTATCTTAACATCCAGATTTACCGCCTCAACTCTAACTTACGGAACTTTATTTAATTCAGAACAGACCGTCGCAAGATCTGTAAACCAAGAACTGTTAAAGACGTCAGATGCTCCAAGAGTTTACAGCCCCTTCAGGATTACCGGAACATCCGTAGGATTTAACGAATATGTCGATCCAGGCTTCAGAGTATTTGAAGCAGTGATAAATACAGGGCTAGGGTTCAACCAGGATAATACAAGAACAGTATCTGTACTGAGAGCCGTATCTGAAGAATACAGCCATAACTCAATCATCGACAGTCTGTTAGACTTACTGGATCGAAGCAGTGACAGTGGTAGCGGCGGCTCCTCCGGAGGCGGAGGTGGCGGAGGCACTATAATAGATCCTATTGAAGATAAGGAACAAGCAGAGTTATCATTTGCTGACAAGAAGCTGAGCATCAAGATCAAGCCTGGAGAGACTTCTGAAGCAGAACTAGAGCTTGAGAACACTGGAAATAAAGATGCCTTGACAAAAATTGATGTAGAAAGACTGAGCGTGGAAACGGTAGATGCAGTAACTCTTGAACAGTCAGAAATCAATGTACCGGCTGAATCTTCTGTAAAAACCGGGTTAAATATTGTAGTTCCGGAATATCTTTCAGATGAAAATCTTACCAATAGAGTGCTGGAAAGATCAGTTCAGGCATCGGCTAACAACAGTTCTGCTAGAATACCGGTCAATATACTAGTAGAGTCTAAGGAAGAGGAGCTTCTTGATGTAAGAATGGAGCTATCAGAGAATACAGTGACAGAATCAGAAAACACTGACTACAGCCTAGAAATCTTTAACTTAGGCCAATCTGGAAGGGTTGACATAGAACTCTTTACTACGGTTCGGAATAGTACAGGACAGATTGTGCATGAGGAGAAAGAGGAACTTGCAGTTCAGACCTCTGCATCAATAGTAAGGAATCTTGACCTAGACTTGCCGCCTGGAACATACAGAATTGAAACTAAAGCTTCTTACTCTGGTAAAGAGGCTTCATCGTTCTCGACTCTGGAGGTTAGGGAAGAAGATAATCTGACTGACAGCATACCTGTTGGAGAAATAATGCTCGCCGCATTAGCTCTACTAATAGTAAGCTCGGTTGCGGACTTCCTGAGAAGAAAGAGAAGATACGACAAACTGGCGCAAAGCAAGGTAGAAGAGATCAAGGAGTACTCAAAGAAGCAGGATATAGACTTCAGTGAAATCCTCAAGAAGGAAAGTCAAAAAGAACAGGAGATACCTGTCAGCGTCGTCGATTCCGAAACCGAGACCGGATCAACTGAAACAGTGCAAAAAACAGAAAAGGAAGAAAGCCGCCCACCTGTAAAAATTAGCGACGTTGACAGAGAAAAGGATAGAGAAGAGACTCCGGCAAGAATATCAAGTAGCGAAACTGAGAAGGAAGTAAGTACCGATGATGAAGTATTTGTATGTGATGAATGTAACCAGGTATTCGACTCAGAAAGAGACTTACAAAAACACAAACAAACCGTCAAGGACGGACAGGAAAACGGTGAGGCATTCATCTGTGATGAATGTAACCAGGTATTCGACTCAGAAAGAGACTTACAAAAACACAAACAAACCGTTAATACAGAGAAAAAGAAGCTGAGAGAAGAAGAGAAAGTAGAAGAACTTAGAGATCAAATGATGGAACTAGAGAAAAACATCATGGAAATCAAAACACAGCAGGAGAAAGAGAAGAGAAAACTGGAGGATAAAAGGGAGAGGGAAGACGGAACTGAAGAGAAAATCAATAACCTCAAAGATAAATTAGAGCAACTTGAAGACAGAAAACAGGGGCTTGAAGCAGATGTCCTGGCCGAAAAAATGAAGAAGAAAACTCTGAGAGAAGATCTGAAAGAGATAAAATCAAAACTGGAAAGTCTTGATGACAACCTAGACAATCTATAGCTAATACTTAGACTGACTGAGGTTCCGTTAACAAAAATATCTAGAACAAACCCTGAACCACCAATTTTTCGCCGAGAGCCTGAAAGAAACCTTAATTAAGGAGCCTAAACAATACTTAGACTATACTACTACAACCCCCAATACGGCATAGTGAAGGTGTAACCATAATTGAATAAAATACTCAGTGTCTTAATTCTTTTAGCAGCGATACCGGTATTTGGATCAACAGCTGCTGCATTCTCCTGCGATACCGGAAGTTTAAGCCAGTCAGAATGTAGGATAACAGGTTCTCAAGACATAACAGGAGAGAACATAACGGACAGCGACACAGACATCATAGTTGAATCGGGCGGTCGGCTTTATACCAACCACAAGAGTAAAACTAACTCCCCCACGGCTAAATTTAGTCTCACTGACGGCGACTTTATAGTTAAATCAGGAGGTGCCGTCCACGCCAACATCAACATCTCAGCATTTAATATCAAAGTGGAAAACGGAGGAATAATAGATTCTACAGGGCTTGGCTGGCAGTCAGCAGCAAGTGGAACAGGTTCATGTAACTTCGGTACATCAGGAGCAGGCTACTGTCTTGGTGGAGGTACAGCCGGTGGAGCAGGAGGAGACGGTAACTCCAACACAGGAGCAGGTGGAGCAGGTTACGGAGGAAAAGGAGGCAGCTTCAGAGATGGCGACAGCTACGACTCCAGCGGAGGCGGAAGAGGATCCACTAACGGAGAGCTCTACGGCAATCCCGAAAATCCGACAAGCTTTGGTTCAGGAGGAGGAGCCGAAGGTTCCGAGGGACCGAAAACAATAAGCAATATAGAAAGTGTCACGGGACACGGGAGAGCATCTAACTATGATGGAAACCCTGAGCTTAAAGAGGCAATCCTGAACGCAACCTACGGAGACGGGGATACTGATGATCCGGATGATGATCCTGTTGACGAAGACAGGTGGATATCTACAAACGCTGAGTACAGGAAAAACAATCCAAATGATATCCTGATGGGCTCCGGTGGAGGAAGGATAAAACTTGTAGGTAGCAACAAGATCAACATATCCGGAAATGTTATTTCTAACGGCTTGGACGCCGGAGGAACATCTAACAACGGTTATCCAATGGGTGCGGGATCAGGAGGATCAGTGCTCATCTCGGCCGGAGGTATATTTGGAAGCGGCAACATTAAGGCTAGAGGAGGCGGCTACTCAGAATGGTTAGACGGCGATGACTCTAATACAGGTTCTGCAGGGGTAACCGGAGCCGGCGGGGGAGGAAGAATTTACTACGAGTACTCTATTGAAGATCAAAACTGGAGTATAGATGCAAAAGGAGGTCAGGGAACAGTTTCTCTGTCAAAGGGATTCGGTAAAAATGAAAATATACAGGATAACCAGTACCGAGACCTCTATGCGACGAACGGAACTATAAGGAGCGATATAGCTTTCTCAGCAAATGTAAATGATACAGTAGTGAATCCGGATACCGCTATAAAAGTAAATGGAACTGGATCTTCTACAGTAAATATATCCATTAATGGAAGTCTTGTTGAATCAACAGAACCGAGTTCTGCAGATGGTTTCTATAATGTTACAGTTAAGAGCTTGGATATTAACGATACTGAAAACCTAGGGAACTACTCGATGACTGTAGAATCATCAATTTCAGAGAACACGATTTCAGAGGAGTTTAACATCTCTCACAGGGATATTGAAATTAACCAGAACTCAAGCTACTTCTTCAAGCCCAGCGAAGGATTTAGTGCAAACGGGTCAGTAAAACTGACTAAGGAAGATGGGGCCGGAGGCTCAGTGACCACAGATTACTCCAATCAGAGCATTGAAGTAAAAACTTATGATGATAATGGATCAGTAAAAGATAATCTTAGTTTAACGACAGATCAGGCAGGAGATTTCAATTTCTCAAGCAGTATATCAGCAAGTAAGGGAGAGAAATTCTATGAAGCAGAAGCCGAAACTGATGAAGAGATAAGAGATGCCGACAGAAACCAGCTGGGATGGGTAACTGTAAATGACTCGGTCGTCAATCCAAATGAAACTATCAAAATGAACGGTACAGCATACAACGAGGTAGAGATCTCGCTGAATGGTGAAACAACTTCTTTAACGCCTGGCCCAGAAAACTATTTTGAAGAAGTTAACAGTGCTCCCGAAGAAGAGGGAAATTATACCATAGAAGTTACAACTCAGTTAAATCAGGAAAACATAACAAGATACTTTGAGTTGAAAGTCAGAAGCATAGAGTTTACATTGAACTCCAGCTACCCTCTGGATATTAATCCTGCGAAGAACTTTACTGTGAGCGGGGAAGCCAGGAAAGTACTATCGAATAATTCTGGAGTAAAGGAAACAACCGGCTATTCAGGCGAGACCTTAAATATAACTTATTTCTCGGAACAGGAGGGCACAATCCGCACTGAAACAGTGACTACAGATTCTGACGGCTCTTTTAGTTCCTCGCAAAACTTCAGATCACCGCTGAAAGCAGGAGACAGAATATTAGAGATAACTTCTGAAAGCCAGGAGGACATCAAAGCCAGAAGAAACGATAGTATTTCAACTAGAATAAGGCTGGAGAATGTTAGTTCCACAAGCCCTGAGAAAAAGTTCTTCCAAGACGGCACAGTAGATCAGACGCCCTACATTAACCCGGATCAAAATGTTACCATCAATGCTTCAACCCGTACAAGCTTAAATTCCATCAAGAATGTTACATCACATATAATTACTCCTAATGGAACTGAAAAGGAAATCGAGCTAAAGAACCAAAGCTTATTGGATGGTAAAATAAAATGGAGCAGCGAAAAGGCGATCAGCGATTTCTTCAGTACCCAGTACGGCAACTACAGCTTGAATTACAGGGCTTACGACCAGAACGGTAATGAAGAGGATACAGATAAAGAGGACTCATTCTTTGTCAACAGAAACCTTACAATATCCCCCGTACATGAGAGAAAGATTAAGGATAGCGAGCAGTTAAACATAACAGGTACATCATTGCTCACTGTCGGAGATGGAACCGGCAATCCTTCAGAACAGAATTTTGAAGGCAGCCTGAACATACTTTACTATAACCATAGCCAGGAAGCCGACTTTTTCTCCAACATCACAGACTCCACTGAGACCGTAGATGTGGGAGGAAACAAAACCCCTAGAGGCTGGTCAGGGAAAGATCCTACAGTCACATTCATAGGTAGATTCTTCGGCATAGAAGAATCAAACCGTTGGAACAACGAAACTGACTGGGATTCTCACCGATCTCAAACCGGGTTAGTGCATCAGGATATCCAAGACAGTATAAGATCAGCCGACAGAATTACTCTTGGATACAGAAAAGATAATACAGGTCTCGGACTTGAAAACTACTACTCTCTCGACAGCGGGTCAGATCCTTTGATAGACAGTATGTCATCAGAAGACTTGAAAAGCCATGGCTCAGTAAATCTCAGTTTCCCAGGTATAGCTAGCTCGACAGCAGCAGGATTTAACGGCGGAGTCTTAAACAAATCCGAACAGGTGGTCAGTGGAGGCGAAAGCTCCTTTACAACGAATATTTGGCTGAAGCCGGAGGAAATTCCTTCTGAACCGGATAATGTCCAAAACGACGGAGATCCAGCAGTAGTACTGGATTCGCCCGGTATACTAGATATCCAGCTGGTTGAAAATGATGAATTATATGTCAATCTCAACACAACAGATGGTAACTACAGCCTGGAAACACAGTCGGATACAATAGATACTGGAACCTGGCAGATGATAACTGTCAAGTATACAGGGTCAGAGCTGGAACTATTCAAGGACGGCAGCTCAATTACCTCAACTTCAGCCTCCGGCAGCATTGGAGCAAAAGGATCACCAACATCCATAGGAAGAGATACGGACCAGAAATCCGACTATTACAACGGTTCTATTGACGAACTAAGAATATACGGCTCCAGCCTCTCCGAAAATAATATATCAAAAATCTATAACTATACAAAAGAAGGAGAGCAAACCACCGGGAAGAAGGTTTTCTCAGAGAAAGTCAAACCAGGATCACTGGTTTTAAACAGTGTAGATGCAGATATAAACGGTCAGAAAATAAATCTAAGACTGAAAAGCGATACAGATGGAGACGAAGACTTTGAAGAAACTTCTGATACCTTAGAGCTCGAAAACGGTAAATCTAATTACAGTATATCCGGTCTTACCGGAGAAACTTCAGAATTAGCCGTGAAAATAGAGATGGAAGGCAACATCACCCATTCGCCTGTCCTGAAATCTTTCAATATCTCAAGAAAGCTCTCAACTAAAAACCCGGGCTTAGACATAGACGGTGGCGAGGACGAAGCAAATGTGTCCGGCAGACTGATAGAAGGTGAGAAAAAAACGAGGAAACTCCCTGAACTCTCTTCAGGTCCCAACATTCTAAATCTCTCGGCAGATAAAGGTAGATTTGATCTAAGACTTAACTACACTGAGATATACACCAATATCACAAAACAGGATGTCGATGTAAAAAACGGCAATTTTTCCACCAATTTTACCTTACCGGAAGGCGCTAGAGAAAGAGAAATAACTTACTATACTACCACCGAAAACGGCATCTTCGGGATCAACAACACGTTCGCTACTACCCAGATAGAGTTTGTTAATACTGGTATAGAGGATAAGCGGACAGGTGACCTTTTTGTCGACGTCAACGGAAGTTTTGAGGCCTCAGCAAGTCTGGGTAAAACTTTCAACCCGATTAAATTTGTTAGAGCGGATATTGCCGCTCAGTCAAACACTAAGAAGTTCAATCTCTCTGAATCAGGAGGAGGTTATAGCTCAATAATACCTATTAGCGAGATAACAAATGAAACAGGAAACTACACTGTTTCATTCAAAGCCAAGGACACAAAAGGAATACGAGAAGGCTTTTCTCCGGAAAAAGAGCTGAAAATAAGAAATGGAAGTATTACAATCAATCAAAGCAAGGAAACACTGGGACTGGAAAGAACTTTCACAGTCAATGGTACTGTATCACATAACTCCACTGATGACGCATATAATGCCACTGTAAATGTCTCGATACCGAAAAATAACTACGTCAATGTCACAGAAACCAACAGCTCGGGCTTCTACTCGGTAGAGCTCTTATCTCCGTCGGAAACAGGAAACTACACGATTGTTGTCGAGTCAAACGACACAAGGGGTGTAGTTGAAGAAGGCGGGGCCCAGATCTCGGTGCCGGATAAAGTAGCCGCCTCCGGAGTACACCTAGGATCGGGTAAAAACAAAACTTATGAACTGAACATTACGAATACCGGAGATGCCGACATCTTAGACCTGAAGATTTTCCATAAAAATCTGCCTACTGTAGATGATGCAAGACTGATAGAAGATGAAGGAGCAACGGACTGGAATAGTATAAATAGAACCTATGATATCCCTGCTGGACAAACAGTAACTGTAGAAGGAGAAATATGGATAAAAGAGGCCTCTAAAGCAAGTAATTTCACAAACGTGGTTTCAGCATATGTCTTCAACACCTCTACAGGTGAGAGGAGAACCGGTGAGACAGATATTCCAAGAGTGGTGGTTAAAGCAAATCAAAGACCTTTATGGCAGGAAAACAACAGTATCACGGCGAGCGAGGGATTCAATGGAAATCTTTTACCGCCTGATGGAGCGGTCAATAACACAATATTCAACCAAGGCTCCGGAACTGCAAGTAACGTGACTTGGAAGATATGGGACGATAGATTCAAAGCATGGACCACAGGATTTTTCCCTGAACAAGATCCTTCAGATCGGTTCGGAAAAACAGATCTTAGTCCGGGAGGGTTTCTGGAACTTCGACAGTACAATGTAGATATACCTGAAGGAACTCCAGCAGGAAACTATACAACAGAACTGGAATCAAAGTCCGATGATCAGGATTTCAATAATAATGCAACAGTCACCGTAGAGATTCCGAGCGAACCGACCTACAATCTTGAATTAACCGGAATTAAGGATGACGTGGAGATACCGGAAGGGGAAATATCCAAGAGCAATCCTATAGATGTCGGAGAACTTGATACGGGAGGATCAGGGGAGATGTTCGAAGTAAAGCTAGAGAATACCGGAAACGAAGATCTGGAATGGACTCTAAAGTCGAATGAGAATACAGGGGATACCAAAGATAGATTTACATTGGAAGGCAGCGATATAAAAACTCTTAACTCAGATATAACAGAAAATGAAAACTATACTTATAATAGACCGTCCAAGTCCCTCAAAACAGAATTTTCGATAAATTCCGATGCAACCAAAGAAAACTACACTGCTAACATAAGCATAGAATGTAGCACACCTAGAAGCGGGTCAAAAAAGTGTGAAGATCAACTCGTAGAACTCCCGGTCAAAGCAGAAATTAAAGACCCCTTCCCCTACTTCGAAAACTTATCCGCAGAACCATCTCTCCAGGCCTTCGGTAAGGATATAGAGTTGAAGGCAGAAGTATTTGACAACAATCAAGATTATATCTGGAATGAAAAACCTGTAAACTTCACCGTAATAAAGGATTTAAACAACACTGCTGAGAACGAGACTCTAGACGCCAACTTAGAGGAAATACCCTCGAGCTTCAATCAAAGCTTTACTGCTAATGAAAGCCTTTCCTCGGGTCCTGATTGGTACGGGGTTAGAGTGGAGGCAAAGGATTCGGGAGGGCAAAAAAACATATCAAAACAGGTTGAATTCAAAATAATAAAGAAGGTTAGTTTGGAGGCAGACCCGGGGGAACAAGGGTCTATAACCTTCGATAATGTAACATCGGAGTCAGGTCAAACTAAAAGAATAACAGGATCAATAGAAGGCGGAGATGTAACTGCAGAAAATGTCAATCTTTCAATAAAAACCGACGACCCGGGTAGCTTCGATATCGGGGAAAGCGTCGGTGACGGCTTCAAGGAGTACGGCGGGATAGGGCCAAACGAGACAGTTGAATTCAACGAAACACTAACCGCAAACAGCGGCACTGACCCTGTCGGCTATAGTTTATTCCTAGAATTAGAGTGGGTGAACCCGGATGGTGAAAGCGATTCAAAGACAACTACGGTACCTATTGATGTAGAACCAACCAGAAGAATAAGAGCAGGTCACGGCGGATCAGACAGGGTTGAACTCAACCATAACACAACCAAAAGAGAATCCTTCACGGTGAAATCATTTGGTAATGACCGTGTAACCGGAGTTAATTTCAGCTGTACTAACTGTGATGAGGATGTATTCCTCAAATTTAATGCTTCAAACATCGATCTTGAGAGCGGTGAAAAGGTTACGGTAGAGTCCAATGTTACAGTAGCCGAGTATGTACCTCCGAACACTACTTTCAGGGATATCAAGGTAGACTTCGACTCTGGGACAGAATTGCTAGAAGACCTGGAGATTAATGTGAAACGTCAGGAAGCAGTGCGTGTTGAACCGGATGATGAATCTTATAGTGTACAGGTTGACTCCGGCAAAGAAACTTTAGACACGTTCGTAACCAAAAACATAGGTAATGTGGGGATTGGCCTTAGATTTGATGATAATGACAGCGGTTCAGAAGAACTGTTCCTAGAAGAAAAATCAACCAATTACAACACAGATATAGATCCGGGTAAAAGCGATAATGTCGAACTGAAGTTTGATACAGATGCGGTTAATACAGGTACTTACAATTACTTTATAGAACCAAAACTTGATTCAACCGCATCTCTGGATAGTAAGGAGTTTATGAATCTGTCCGTGACTGTCGAAGACCTGGATCTTCTAACTAAAAATGTGTCAAAGACGGAAGAAATTGTAGAGGGAGACAACATAACTGCATCATTCAATGTAACAAAAGGAGATGATCCTATAACCGATAATAAATCAATAGATCTAAGGATTTCTTCAAACGGAAGCAAGTTTGGCATCTCTGAATCATTTAACAACTCATCACAGTTGTGGGAATCTTCCTTCAACGCCCCTGATCTTCCGGATGGTAAAACTCACAATTACACCTTCCTAGCTAGCTCCCCCTCCTTCGCATCTACACTTGAGAACTCAACGGAGGTCTCATACTTGGATATTTCACCTCCAGAGGTTGTAAGCGCCTCAGCTGAGTCAGTTACTAGCGGTAACAAGTCAAAAATAAGAGCAGAGCTCAACGATGACAGCAATGTAACAGATGTTTCAGCCAGAATTGAAACCCCTTCCGGAAACAGAGAAACAGAGTCGCTCAAGAAAACTGATCCAAAGATTTTCGAAACAGAGTTCAATGAAACAACGGATAAAGGTCTTTACACTGTCAACTTCACAGCGACAGACCAAAAAGAAAATCAGGGGAGTTTTATCAGATATATGAGGGTATTCGAACCAATTGACGTAAACGGATCTGCTGTTAACCCTGTGGATTCTACGGAAATAGAATTCCTTAACCCTGATGGAGAAGTTTCTGAGAGGATTGAACCGACAGAGGAGGACGAGTACAACGACAGTATTAAAACCGGCAACTTTGATGTTAGAATTGAGCCGGATGAGAATACAACAGCGTTTGTAGAGGACTTCCAGGCGGATAAGGTAGCTGAATCGCCTCCGAAGTTCGATTCGACGATTGAACCCGTTACGGTAAATCCCGAAGGAAACCTGCTGACAGGGTTTGGATTGAATTCCGAGAACTTTAAGCAAATCGACGGCAGAATCGCTATTGACTACTCAGGTTTCAAGGATGATATAGCATTCGAGGGCAACCTAGTTATCCAGAAATGTGATAACTACAACGTGAGTGTAGGTAATGGAACCTGCAGCTCAGGATTTGAGGAGGTTGGAACAGTCGTAGATAG
Organism: Nanohaloarchaea archaeon SW_4_43_9; assembly: GCA_003009815.1. Classification (GTDB taxonomy): domain Archaea; phylum Nanohalarchaeota; class Nanosalinia; order Nanosalinales; family Nanosalinaceae; genus SW-4-43-9. Next base: position 19,848 of record PXPD01000035.1, read on the forward strand.
ATCTTCAAATCTTGCACTTACCAATATATCTTCATTCTCTGCTTACGTACTGACAGAGAAATCATCGAGTGATAACACCTTAAACGTCAACTTATCAGATGATATCTCAGATCTTGATCTTAACTCTCTACTAGAAGAGATTGCATCAAACACAGACTCCTCCGGAGGAGGCGGAGGAGGCGGTGGAAGTGGGGGAGGAGGCGGTGGAAGCAGTGGAAGTGGCGGATCGTCTCTAGAAGAAATAGCAGACCAGTTGAATAATTCAGAGAGTCAACTGGCAATTGGCAACAACAGATTATCTGTATCATTAGAACCCGGAGAAAAGAAATCGACGGCTGTATCCGTACAGAATCCAAGATCTGAGGTAGAAGAAATAGAGATAACCCCTACTGAAAACATCAAACCTCTGATTAGTTTCAACAGTTCCATTGAACTTCAACCAGGAGAGTTTAGGACAGTTAGGATCGAAGTCGATGCAGAAAATCAATCAGAGCTTAGGCAAATCAGCGGATTCCTTAGAATAGAAGGCGAAGAACAGGAAAGATCACTGCCGTTCAACATAGAGATAGTATCCTCAGAAAACAGACTGCTGGACGTGAGCGTTGAACCAACAGTAGAAAGCTTCAAGCCCGGTGAAGCAGCCCGACTAAAACTTTCATTCAGCAACCAGGGATTCTCAAGAGCTGTAGACGCAGAAACAACTATAGAAATAGAGGACATAGTTGAAAACGAAACAATCGCCAGAACTACAGATACATTTGCAGTACAGACCACCCTAGATAGAGTTGTCGAACTCCAAATCCCTGAAGACGCAGACATAGGTACTTACGAGGCTAGAGCAGATGTTGAGTATTCAAACGTGCCCGGCAATCGTTCGGCTACAGCTGTAAACCAGGTAGACATCAAGAGACCGTTTTTGGAGAGGAAAACACTGTATTTAACCAACCAAACCTGGTTGATAATTATATTCCTATTAATAGCAGGCGGATCAGGCGGAGGCTACTGGTATTACAGGAAGAAAAAACTTGAAGCCAAGAGGAAAAGATTTGAAGAACAGGTCGACAACGATGCAATACCATCGGATACGGGAAGATCAGCGTTTATAGGACAGCTCTCCGAGATAGGTACCAGATCTTTCCTGAACTTGGACGATCTGATGACTCACTGCCTCACAGCAGGAGCTACAGGTGCAGGAAAATCAGTGGCAGCACAGGTAATCGTTGAAGAAGCATTGGAACAAGGAGTTAACGTAATTGTACTGGATCCAACCGGACAGTGGTCGGGATACCTAGACGAGAACGAGAACGACGAGTTCTTCGCATTCTACAGCGACTTCGGTATGAAAGAGGGTGACGCAAGAAGCTATGAAGGTAATATCAGAGCTGTTGACGCCGATCAGGATACAATTGATATCACGGATATCATGAGGCCTGAAGGAGATGAGGGCAGTATACATGTCTTCTCAATGCATAAGCTGGAGAACGCAGAGCTGGAGCAGTACCTCTCAGATACGATACAGCAGATCTTTGATTACAACCCTGAAGAAAAAGACAGCCTGAAGACCCTCGTAGTTTACGACGAGGCCCACAGAGTACTTGAAAAGTTCGGTGGAACAGGCCGCGGAGTCAAAATGCTTGAGAGAGGAGCCAGGGAGTTCCGTAAATGGGGCACCGGCATGTTGATGATATCACAGGTAATCGAAGACTTCCCTGAAGAGGTCAGAGCTAACATCGGTACACAGATCCAGATGCGTACAGAGTACGAGGGAGATCTTGATAGAATAGAGAGAAAGTACGGTAACAACATCACCCAGGGAGTCACGAAGGCAGACACCGGAACCGGGATGCTCCAGAACTCATCATACAACCATGGTAGGCCTTACTTCGTCGACTTCAGGCCTGTTAAGCACAGTCCGGAAAGGCTCAGCGATGAAGAGCTTGATAAGTTCGAGAAATACAACCGGAGAGTAGACGAGTTGGAGGATATGATCTCTATCCTCAGGGATCAAGATGAAGATGTGTTCGAATATGAGTCACAGCTCAAGCTCGTGAAGAAAAATATCAGGAAGAGAAGCTTCAACTTGGTTGATACATACCTTGACGAGCTAGAGGAAGACCTGAATGATGCATTGGACATCTGATTAGAAGAAACAGGGATGATCCAGTCTTTAATTACCTATAGCCCATAAAACAGTGGTTAAAACTGTCAAGGCTCTCCTCCAGTCTCCGCGCATTTCCCATATATCCGAGAGAACTGAGCTTGACATAGCTAGAGCAAATATAAAGCTAGCGGACATCATTAGATGGTAAATCTGAATCTCTGCAACCATAAAGTTTGCTGTTAGTATAGATGTACCGTAAAAGAGCCCTTTACTCAACTAAAAGGTCTTTTCTGGATCAATTTCAACTTCATCAATTTTTGAATCCTGTCATAAGACCTCAGTTTATGCCACCGTGAACTCTTTAATTGAGCGCATGTATTAAAAATTATGGATCTCCTGTCCGAAAAAGAAAAGGATTCACTGAAATGTGAAGAATGTGATGAGGAGTTCGACTCCGAAAGAGGGCTAAAAGTTCACAAGAACAAGGCCCATTCAAGTGACAGCTCAAGCGATAGCGATGACTCCTCTGATGAAGATACAGGATTAGATGATCCGGTCAAGCCTGATTCAGCGCCAGACGAGTTAATTGAACAGATAAAACAGATGAAAAAAGAAGTTAGAAAGCTAAGAAACAGCAACAAGAAGACAGAGACAAAAGTAAAAGGAATGGAGGAAAGAATCAACTCCTACAATGAGAGGATAGATACTTTCTCGGATAGATTGGGAAGCACGAAGGAAAATGCCAGGCAAAATGAGAAGGAAATCGGGAAGATAGAGACAAAAGCGGAGAAGGCCCTAGACCTAGTAGAAAAAATAGATCCACAGGAAATGAGCAAGAAGATCGAGGAACGGGACGCAAAGCTAGAACAGGCCAACACACAGATAGATCAGACAAGAAGTCAGATCGGAGATCTCAGAGGAAATCTATCGGAACTGAGAGAGACCGTAAACGACTTCGAAGGTCTGGACCAGATTAAAGATATGAAAGGGGAGGTCAGAGAGGACCTACAGAAGGCAAAGCAGAAAGAACAGAAGATGGATGCCCAGGCCAACAAAGTTGAGGACATGTTTCTTGAGATGCAGGAAAAGGTATCAGAAATCAAGAAGATAGATGAAAAGCAACAGGATCTAGATGAGAGATTCCATGAGCTGAGAAAAGTTTTCGATGATGTACAAGTCAAAGTAAATGACCTCCCAGAGAAACAGGAGTTCGAAGACTTAAAAACCGAGGTGAAAGAAAGAGCGCAGGAAATTGATGCTCTTGTTCCTGCAGTTGAGTCAGCTGTTGAAAATATAGAAGAATACGAAGACAAAACCCTTGTAACCCAGGAAGAGCTAGACGAGCTAACCGAAAAACTGGACGGCATAACTGAACTCGAAGTTAAAGTTGAAAACTTACACAAAGAGCTAAACGAAGGAAAAATTGGCAGCCCGATAAGCAAAGAAAAAATTGAAGAGTTAAAACAGCAGATCGCTGAACTAGACGAAGGTATGAATGATGAAACGATGGAGAACTTGATAGAAGTTCACGAAAAAATGGCGGAACTTGATGACAAACTAGGAGAAAACAGAAAAGAAGTAGAGAAAATTTTGGAAGTACAAGAGGAAATGCAGAAAATAGAAGAAATCCAGAAAGATATCAAAGGAAGCTTCAAGCCTTTAAAAGACAGGATTTCAACACTGGAAGAGGCTCTATTTAATATAGAAGTAGTAGAAGGCCAAAAAAGCTTCTTACAGTACCTGAAGTTTAAACTAGTCGAAACCATCGAAGGAAGACAGATAGAAAGCGACGACATTGAATTTTATAGATGTGACAAATGTAAGAAGAGCTTCAGATCCTCTGAGGTGCTTAAGAAACACAAGAAAGAGATACATGGTCAGAAGCTAGAGATATGTCCATACTGTGGAGAGGACTTCGCACTCCATAAAGAACTGCTTAAACATAAAATTAGAGAACACAAGGAAATTTTAAAACACGAAGAACCATCTTTACTGGAAAGTTTAAACGACCAGATTAACTCTGAATAAACCTTTTTCAATAAAATCGGACTATATAGTAATATGACCTACATCTGTCCTGTATGTGATGAAAAGATGAGTAGTGAAAAAGGCATGAATCTCCACCAGAAAAAGGAACATACGGAGGAAGAGATCAAGCAGGCAGAGAAAGAAGAGGAAAGCTCTAGCAACGAATCTGAAGATACTGACCAAGAAGAAACCCAGAAGCAAGAAAAAGAAAACGTGACTGAGGAGACGGAAAAGGTAGATGAAGGTGAAACCAAGGAGACGAAAAACGAAAATGAAAACAAGAGTGAAACCACAGACACAGAAACTGAAAGCCAAAATGAAGTTGCGGACATGGAGAAAGAAAATGAAAACGAGGATACAGAGAACCAGACAGATGATCAAGGGGACGAAACGGATTTAAGCGATTTAGGAAAAGTAAAGGAAGAAATAAACGATATATCTGAAAGCATAGAGGAACAAAAACAGGAAAAAGAAGCAGAAACAGAGACCAATTCAAAAGATCAGGAAGATGCATTAAACGAAGAAGAGGAAGAAGTCGAAGAAATGGAAACAGGGAATGAAAAAGTAGATGAAGATATGGAAATTGACCCGTCTGAAATAGATTTAGACGACATAGAAATAGATGATGATTCTGAAGACATTGAAGATTTAGAGGTCGAAGAACCAGACACCGAACCAGTTCAGTACGAAGACACAGACATCGAAAACGAGATGGGAGACCTACTTGAGAAAGTCAACGAGATGGATGAAAAAGTAGCAAAGGCAGTCAAGGCGAAAGAAAAAAGAAAGAAGGCTGAAACCGAGGTCGAAGAACTGAAAAAGCAAAAGGAAGAAATGAAAAAAAACATTGAGAAGCTACAAAAAAAGGAAGTTGAGGAAAAGCAGAAGTTAAGGGACATAAAGAACAAAGGCAAAAAACTCAATGTAAAAATCCATAAAATTGAGGAAAATGTAACAGGACTTGAGGAAAGAAAAAAAGGATTGAAACAGGATATATCCGATCTGAGAGAAGAGAAAAAGAGCCTGAAAAAAGACATAAAGAGAATATCGTCAAACATGGAGAAACTGAAACAAAATTTAGGCGAACTACAAAACTAGCAGATGATAACAGAAACCTGGAACCGGAAAAACAGCAAGATATTTAATATTCTTATCACACGCTTATCACATAAGAGGTGAGAATGAAATGGCCAGAATAAGCGTGGATGTGCCGGAAAGACTGAAGGATGAGATCAAGGAAACCGCTGAAAGAAAAAACTTCAAGAGCCCTTCAGAGTATATCCGACAGGCACTGCGAGAGAAACTAGAAGAAGACAACGAACTAGACCCCGAACTGCTTCTAAGAGCTATCAAAGTAAAACAAGGAGATGTAGAAACCACAGACATAGATGAAGTAATTCAGAAATACGAGTAAATCAGTGAACGAACTAATGAAAGTTACAGAAGAAGCTGAAGAAGACATTGATCGTCAAAAAGACTACGATAGAAAGAAACTAGCTGAGGAAATCAAAGATAGACTCGAAAAAGACAGGGATAACGAAAACATCAGCTACATCAACAAACCACAGTTCGGCATAGAATTTCACCGTTTAAACTGATAGAAGATGGTTTCAACCGAAGACTTGAAAGAAGTAGAGAAACGACTTCGAAACATGAACAGAGACTGAGATAAAAAACATTTTTGCGCCGGAAAACAAACATCTTGAAAAACTGTACTCGGGGAAGTGTTGGACTCGCAGGGATTTGAACCCTGGGCCTTCCCCTTGCAAGGGGGACGTTCTGCCAGACTGAACTACGAGCCCATCTTTTCGTAATTCTAATAGTTGGAAGCCAATTTTTTAAATGGGAATCCGGTTCAGTAAACAACGCTATTCCAACCCTATTTAAAGTTTTGAGATGATTATTAGGTTGCGGGCCAGCAGAGGTACCTGTAGGTTTAAGGGAATCTGTATTTAACTTTTAATATTGAAAATTGGCTTACGGACCTAAAAGGTCTGTGCTCGCATTTACGTGTACAGAAGGGGCGTCAAGAATGATGTCCTAAGCACGAAACGTCGTCCGACCTTTTCGGAATGAAGGACGATAGTAGTGCACACCAAAAGATCATTTGTCAGATCACGTCTTTTTTGGCGTTTGCACTGGTGTAAGAAGGTTTGACCACCACAAGTCAACCGGGTTTTCAGCTTATCTTTGTTTCAGTTCTACTGAGACATGGAGTATATCAAGCTGGAGACACCCGAAGTTGAGTTGCTGGTTAAGCCAGGTAGTGAATGGCTCGGTTCGAGAAGCCGACGAAGGACGTGGCAAGCTGCGATAAGCTTGGGCGAGGTGCATGCAGCCTTTGAGCTCAAGATTTCCGAATGCGACTTCGTGATCTGTTTCGACAGATTAATGCGAGAGCATGGGCATACGCGGTGAACTGAAACATCTAAGTAGCCGCAGGACTAGAAATCAATTGAGATTCCCTTAGTAGAGGCGATCGGAAGGGGAATTATGCACAAACTGAACGAAGTTCCGAGAGGATCTTTGGATGTGGGTTTTGGCCGTCTTTGGAACCGATTCTCCTAGGTAAAGTCTGCTGGAAAGCAGCACCATAGAGAGTGATAGTCTCGTAGTTAATGGAGAAAACGTTCTTAGACGTGCCGAGAGTAGCATGGGTTGGAAATCCTGTGTGAACATGGGAGGCACTACGTCTTCCAATGCTGAATACTTCTCGAGTCCGATAGCGCACTAAGTACTGTGAAGGAAAGCTGAAAAGCACCCCTAGAAAGGGGTTGAAAAGAGCCTAAAACTATCTGGTGGTAGGTTAGATACGGCGTCAAAGCGTCGAAGCTCTTTAACAAACTTGGCGAGAGCCTCTAGTAGGACGGAGTGGAGCGGTGTCGTATCATCCGTTTTGAAAAACGGGGCAGGGAGTTTGTTGCCGTGGCGAGGCTAACCACCTTTCGGTGGAGAGTCACAGGGAAACCAAGAAGTCCGCAATGCTTTGCATGAGGGACCGCGTTTTAATTAGCGTGAAGTCACCGCGACATGATCCGAAACCGGTCGATCCTGGTCTGGCTAGGTTGAAGCGGCGCGAAAGCTCCGTGGAGGACCGGACCGCTGCTGCGATGCAAGCGCTCGGATAAGCTGGATCAAGGGGTGAAATGTCAATCGAGATCGGTGATGGCTGGTTCCTCTCGAAATGGACCGAAGTCCAGCCGTGGCCGAGGTTGTTGTACAGGTAAAGCAACCGATTCTGGAATACCGCCTCTTTGAGGCGGGCCCGGAGTCGAACTCAGAACTGTGCAACGCTGTAGACGCCACGAGTCAGGGGTTGCGGGTAAGCTGCAACTCCAAGAGGGAAAGAACCCACACCGGGGTTAAGGTCCCCAAGTACTGGCTAAGTGT
>PXPD01000036.1 GCA_003009815.1 Nanohaloarchaea archaeon SW_4_43_9
GTTGCCTGTCTCTGCGTATCGTCGAAGTGAGCTGGAACGGTGATAACTGCTTTTTCGACATCTTCTCCAAGCTTGTCCTCTGCATCGTTTTTCAGTTTCTGGAGGATCATTGATGAGATTTGCTGAGGGGTGTATTCCTCCCCTCCAAGCTCTACTTCGTGTTCTTCTCCCATGTGTCGCTTGATAGACTTTACCGTGTCCTCCTCGTTGGTCAGCATCTGGTTTTTCGCCGGTTTCCCGACCAGTCTCTCTCCATCGTCGAAAGCCACTATTGAAGGTGTTATCCTTTCGCCTTCCGAGTTTTCCAGAATTTTTGGTTCTCCGTTTTCAATTGATGCTACTGCGCTTCTAGTTGTTCCAAGGTCAATGCCGATTATCTTTCCCATTTAGAATTCCACCTATATTTTTGTATACAACAATAAAAATTTTTAAACGATCCGATAAATCATTATACGATCATTGAGCCACGAAACTGTTTTAATGTCTGAGATTTTATTTTGGTTCTCATGGTAGATCTGGAAGGTTTTGAGGATTACATACAGAGGAACGGGGAATGGGAGAAGTACCGGCCGATACTCTGCCAGTTTGTGACAGGTATAGATGAAGTGCCGGAGGATGCTTACGGAGCTGAACAGGTTCAGGATGTATTTCCTCACGGGGAAACATATATGCCAGATACAGGAATGATAGCCAAGGAAGATCCGATGCCGGATCCGGTTTGGAGTTCTAGAGAAGAATTCGAGTCGTATGTAGAGGATATCGTAGAGTACGACATCCTGGAAGCGGATATAGCAGATTTTAATGAAGATTCGATAGAGGACGAGATAGTAAGTATACAGCTGGAAGATAGTCTTGAAGGCCGTGATCTATATTCAATGATCAGTAAAATCGACTCAACCCTTCAGAATTAAATTTTGGGCTTATTCTTCTTTATCTGACTTTCCTACGACCACTTCGGCTTCCCTGAGGACTTTATCGTTGAACATGTACCCTTTTCTTTTCTGTTCCAGTATCCTGTTCTCCTTATCGTGTTCTCTGGTCTCGACCGCTTTATGCATCCTGGGATCGAACTCTTCTCCTTCAGCGTTTATTCTTTCTAGCCCTTTCTTCTCCAGTTTCTCGTAAAGCTGGTCTGAAACCATTTTAACCCCCTTTACTATACCTGAATCGTCTTCAGCTGAAGCTATCGCTCTCTCTAGATTGTCAAGCACCTCGATCAGTTCTTCAGCCAGTTCTTCTTCAGCCTGTTTCTGCCATCTCTGCTTTCTTTCATCTTCTTTCTTCCTGTAATTCTCGAAGTCGGCCTTAGCTTTCTTTGCCCTTTCCTCCAACTCTTTTCTCTCTTTCTCAAGCTCTATGCCGTCTTTTTCCAGCTCTTCTAGGACTTCCACTAGTTTTTCCTTGGAAAGGTTTTCGTAATCCATATCCAAGTTTTCTATGCTGAATATTTTTAACCGGTTCCGGTCGGAATTTTATTATACCTCCTTTGTTAGAAATTTATCATGCCGGAAGACCAACATCCTTTTGTCGATGAAGAAGCCAGGAAATCTACTACTATAGTTACGAAGCATTCGATAGCTATACCTGAGGAAGAACAGAAGTATAGGAAAAGTGAGAGAGCGTGGAACTGGGAGAAGATTGTTGATCTTTTCTTCCCACATGAGCAGTCTCCGAAGAGAAACAAGTATGCTAAAATCTTTCTAAGAGAGTTGAAGAAGGAGGGAGAAATTGGTTCGAAAAAGCTAAACAGCTTCGATGAGTGGGGTCATGAGAAAGGCAAGTCCAACCTTAAGAACAATATTCTTCCTAAATTGAGACGTTTAGGAATTATCAAGTATGACTATACGGAGTACAGGGGAAGGAATGAAGGGAAGAAGGGTAGGAGGAAGATTATTAAGCCGGCAAAGTCTTTCACCTCGATACTTGATTCGATGGCGAACGGATGGGTTGCGTTCGAGTCAGCTGCCTTGGATTAAAAAAGAAAGGGATTTTGACAGAGGCTTTTAGTATTGTCTGTTCCTCTGTTAGCCGGAGGTGTGGAAAAGCATTAACCCTGGCTTGGAAATAATTAAATGTTCTCCGGCATCCCTTTTCTAAAGCGCTGTTGCGGTTAGTACCGTTGCTTCTGAGCTGAGCTGTGTCTTTGGGACATTCTTTCTTTCTGCCTGAGCTTGTAGCTCGGCTTCGAAGTTACGCGTGTTTGCGTTAATTGTTAACACCTGGTATGGAGTGGTCTCGAGTTGTCGAATTGGAAAATGTTTTGGAGGATGACCGCTACCTTGCAAGCAACAGCCGTCCCCTGGATTTTTCCCTACGGTGTGGAGATGGCAGGTGTGTGGAAAAACCCTGTTCAGTTGTTTTGGTTTTTTGCGGTCGGCTCGAGAATGGCTCCGATTTGGGAGCCAAGGCGTCATTCCGCTTTACTCTGCCAGGATGCCAATAATATTGAAGAATTTGCTGGACTTAGCCTTGGCCCTATTATAGCTGTAGCTCACCGGCATCATATGCATTCCGTTGAACCAGGATGTGTTGTTCAGGGCCATTTTTGACACTATTTCATAGTTGAGTTCAGACTCTTATAAATATTTCCTCTACCGCTTGATGTGGGGCCGATAAAAACGGCTTTCCAGCCTCTGATGAACGATTTCAGCCAGCTCCTGGAGATTCCGGGCATCGTATCCGTTGTACTCTACAAGTTTATCCAGTGCGTCCTCATCGTTTTTGTTCTCATACTTTTTCCATAGCCTGACGGCTTCCCGGCCATCGACATCCTCAAGATCCCTGTCGATCCCTATCCGTTTTTCGATCTTCTTCAGTCCGCCGGAAAGACCGATCCTCTTGCATGGATACATAAGATCGAGATGAGGAGTATCTATGTTTAGATCAAAGCTGTGTTCCAGGAAAGGCTGATCGAACTTCTTCCCGTTGAAAGTCACCAGCATACTGGAGTTGGAGATCTCTCGTTGGATATTCTCTCGGGTCAGGTTCTGACCCCTTACCAGTGTTCGCGTCTCGCCATTTCTATGAAAAGCAATAGTTGTCACCTTGTTCCGGCTTTTGTCCAGGCCGGTTGTCTCAATGTCGAAGAAACAGGCATTCTCCTCGAAATTTCTATATGCTCTCCACAGACTCTTATTCGGTAGCTTGTCTCCGAAGAAGTAGCTGTTGCCTACCTGAAGATTTTTCCTCGCCTTTTTGAGAAAACCTTCTAGGGTTTCACGTCTTGAACTTCCTATAACATTTGCCTGAGATACTTTATCCCAATGGGTAACATTGTTTTTCCATAGTTTCTGCTCTGTTTTCTCTCCGATTCCTGGTGCAAGAATGAAACTGTTCTCTAACTTCATACTAAAAAAGAAAATAGTGAAATAGAGTTAAGAAAGATTTTACTGAGAAGCTTTGACGTCGTCAGCTTGCACTGTCTTTCGTCCTGCGTGAGAAGCGAATTCCTTTGCCTCTCTTGCTCTGTCCTCAGCGTAATCTTCCAGCTCATCTCTGAGTTCCTCTACTGCTCCTTCTGAAACTCTATGAGCTCCTGCCTGTTTGATGATTCGCTTTACTGGTGCAAGTGGTAGTTCTGCCATGTTTGTTCACCTCCTTGTACAGAATAAGTATTTATCCTATTACAGGATATATCTAGCTTCCTTATAAAAATACTGTAAACTCAACACTTGTGCATATCATAAATATATCCGATCGATGGTTCTTTCAACTATCCAGCCGTTCAAAACACACCAAATGCCGAAAAAAGATTGGAGAGGATAGAAGGAATAAATTGGAAACTAGCTGAATCTGTTCAGTTACAGCTGTTTCATCTCAACGTCTATTTCTCCCTTAGTGTCGGCTATGGCGTAGTAACCCTTCATGACAGGGCCGGGATTGACTATGGTAGTTTCTGAGATCTCGTCACGCCCTCTCGATTCATGGATATGACCGGTCAGAATAAGCTCGAACTCTTTATCTTCGATGATCTCCCTTACTTCCTGACTTCCAACATGATCCCCATCAGCTATATCGAGCTGAGAATCGGCAGGTGGCTGATGGATAACTCCTAATTTTCTATCCGCCTTCATCCTATCGTAGAGGGTTTCCACAGCGTTCTTGATCTCGGCACCTTCAGGTTCGAAAGGTGTCCCAAACGGTGTGATGCCTCCTCCGAAACCTACTGCTTCAAAGTCTCCGAAGCTTGCAATCTTTTTATGGAGATTCATCCTTCTCTGGATCAGTTCTCGTACACATTCCTCTTCTGGATCCATGTTTCCGGGAACGGCTTTCGTCATAACTCCCTGTTTTTCAAATATATCGAGAACTTTGTCCAGCTGCGCCTTATAATCGTTAAATTCGTTCGCATCGCTTAGATCTCCTGCGCAGAGAACTGCGCCATAGTTTTCTCTTTCAATAATTTTCTCCAGTTTTTCTGTGTCGCCATGGATATCAGTGATCAGTAGTAGTTTCATAATACATTATGGATCAGAGAGGGATTTATTTTTGATTGGTTTCTTAACATTCAAACTTGGTTTAATTAGATATGGAAAGAAAAATTCAGGTGATCGATGCCGACTATAGGATCGAGGATGGAGAAGTGATTGTCCGGTGTTTCGGAAAGTCTCAAGATGGAGAAAACATACTGTTCCTTGACGAAAGTTTTCTTCCCTATCTTTACGCTGTTTCAAAAGAAGATGTGGATATAGATGAAGTTGAAGAGCAGATAATTGAATCCGGGTTCGAGGAGGAAGGCGAGGAAATACCGGTTAGAGGGATTAGCCAAGAAAAGCTGAAGGACGGGAATGAGGAAGTAAAAGTCCTGAAAGTCCACACTAACGTTCCCCCCAAGATTCCGAAGCTGAAGAATCAGCTCTGGGAAATGAAGGAAATAAAAGAGTGCAGAGAGTTCGACATACCGTTCTACAAGCGTTATCTAATTGATAAAGGAATTAAGCCAGCTGAATGGATAGAAGTGAAAGGCGAAGAAGTTGAGTCAGAGGAATTTGATCTCAGGCTAGAGCTGCAGTCAGTTGACGTAGATATAGAGGCTGATGAGAGCCAGAGCTGGGAGACCCTTGCCTTTGATCTCGAAGTATACCAGGATAGGATAATAATGGCCTCAATCTATTCGGAAGAATTCCAGAAAGTATTTACGACAGAGAAGATCGACCGAGACTTTGTCGAAACCGTTGAAACGGAAAGAGAGATAATTGTAAAATTGATCGAAACTGTTAGAGAAAGAGATGTTGATATTTTACTCGGCTACAACACCGATGAGTATGATTTCGATGTTCTCAGGGAAAGATCCAACGATTACGGTCTTGAACTGGCAATGGGTAGAGATGGGGAGAGAATGAAGTTCAACCGCCGGGGAAGATTCGCAGGAGCAAGATTGAAAGGTAGAATGCACCTTGATCTATACCCGTTTATCTCACATGTCCTATCCCCGGGACTGGAGTCGGAAACTCTTGATCTTGACTCTGTGGCGGAAGAGATGCTAGGTGAGAACAAGAATGATCTTTCCTGGGAAGAGATGAAGGCTTCATGGAGAGATAAAGAAGATCTTGGTGCTTTTGCGGATTATGCTCTGAAAGATTCAGAATTAGCTTACAGGTTAGGAAAAGAAATCGGACCACAGATACTGGAATTATCCAGGATAACAGGGCTGATCCCATTTGATGCCTGTCGGCTTACGTACGGTCAGCTGACAGAGAACTACTTGCTCAGGGAGGCGTACGAGCGAGACATGTTGTCGCGTAATCGGCCTTCCCGGGATAAGAGAAGAAACAGGAGGAGACAAGGGGCTTACTCAGGAGGATTTGTCTATACCCCTGACCCGGGTCTTTACGAGAATATCGCCGTATTAGACTTTAAGAGCCTTTATCCTACTGTACTGGTAAGCCACAATATCTCGCCAGATACTTTGAATCTGGAAGAATGCAGTGATCGGTTTGAACTGGATGAGTTTGACTACGACTTCTGCCAGGATAGCCAGGGATTCTTTCCGGAACTGGTTGAAGAACTGGTAGAAGATCGTTCCCGGCTGAAGGAAAAGATGAATGATCTCGATAAAGATAGCTCAGAGCATCAAAACCTTGATAACCGCCAACAGGCTGAAAAAATACTTGCAAATTCTTTTTATGGCTACCTTGGATACAATGGAGCCCGATGGTATTCTAGAGAATGCGCTGAAGCCACCACATACCTTGGAAGACAGTACATACAAGATACAATCGATATAGCGGAGGATAAAGGATTTGAAATTGTGTACGGCGACACCGATTCGGTTTTCCTGAAGGGAGAAAATATCAGAGAAAATATGGATTCATTTCTAGAAAAGGTCAACAGCGATCTACCCGAGTTCATGCAGCTGGAGTTTGAAGGCTTTTTCGAGAGAGGTTTCTTCACCTCTACAGATTCTGGAGAGGGTGCGAAGAAGAAGTATGCATTAATTGGGGAGAGAGGTGAAATGAAGATTACCGGTTTCGAACAGGTTAGAAGAGACTGGTCTCCGATCGCCAAGAAGGCGCAGAAGCAGGTTTTGAAACAGGTTCTTGAAAATGATGTTGATGAAGCCGTCGAGATAGCTAAGCAGATCGTAGAGAGGCTTAGAGAAGGTGAGGTTCCTGTTGAGGAGCTTAGAATTTACACGACTTTAAATAAGAAACCGGAAAACTATGAATCAACTGCACCGCATGTTGAAGCGGCTAGAAAAGCGATAAAAGACGGTATAGACATCTCACCGGGATCAACTATATCATATATTATAACCCGGGGAGGAGGCAGTATATCCCAGAGAGCCCGGGTTCTTGAACAAGCGGAGAGTTACGATGCCGATTATTACATTGAGAATCAAGTCTTGCCGGTTGTTATGAGAGTTCTCAAAGTGTTCGGTTATACAGAAGGCCAGCTGAGAGGTAAAGGGAAGCAGAGCGGTCTTGGAAAGTTCAGTTGATTTACCCAATTCAAGTCCTTGGACGTGAGAGAGAAGCAGGATCTTACAGATTGGGGAATAAAGCTCTATTTGAAGACTTGGCCCGTCTTCATTGACCAGAGAACAAGATCTAGTGATTTAATTTCCACACCTATTTTTTCTGAAAAGTTCTGAAGTTTTTCCTCCATTTCTCTATAATCTTCTTCGTTATCAGGTATCTCAGCTTTCTCGATTACATCTAGTTCATGCATTAGATCAACTATATGCGTTGAGACTATCGCAAAGCTGTTTCCATATCCTATATTCCTCAGGAAGTGGGAGGCGCCTTTCCATCCAATTCCCTGTATGTTTTCTACGATCCATTTCCGGGATTTGTCCAGGTTTTCTCCGTCTATTTTCTCCTTTAGCTTGAGCTCTTTTGTCGGATTGGACAGTGTGGGTTGAGAAAGCTTTCCCCTGTTCTGTATAATGTATGAGGCTTTATTCTCCTCGTACTTTACCCCGTTTCTTCTGAGAATCTCGGCGATCTGGCCTTTATTTCCTTCCATCAGAAGGTTTTTCTCGTCGAGCTCTTCCGTTGCCTTCCAGGCTTTCTGTGCCTCTGTCTGGGAGGTAAGTATTACAAAGACCAGCTCTATGAAAAGCCTGTAGTCATTCTCGTCTTTTAACGCCCGAAACTGTTCCAGTCTCTTCTCAATCTCTGTTTCTCTCTCCCTGTAATGAGCCTTGACCTTGTCTATGTTCATTCTAATTTAGTTTCTGCTCGATTGCCGCTTTGATTGAGGAGTACTTGTTGTTCGGAATTCTCTCTCCATTAACAAATATTGAAGGTGTACCGGTTACTCCGTTGTTTGATCCTTGAGCCCTGTCGGACTGCACCTCGCTGATTGTATCCTGATTTGAGATACAGGATCGGAGTTCCTCAGTGTTGACGCTGGTCGTGTCCCCTGCTATCTGGACGAACAGATCTGTTGATCCCCAGTCAGCGTTTTTCTGGTTGTTTAACATTTCGCCGTGGAATTCCCAGAACTCTTCGACACATTCACTCGCTACTGCTGCATCAGTTGATTCGGGGCCGAGGAAGGCGTAGTTTACCCAGTAAAATTTTACGTCGCCTGTGCTGATATAGTTCTCTTCAAGCTGCTTATGAGCTCCGTTCTCAAACCTCCGGCAGTGACCACAAGAATAATCTCCGAACTCAACTACTGTCACATTCGCATCCGGATTGCCTTGGAAAGGTTGGTTCTCTAGGTTGAAATCCCCTGTCTGCCCGCCTCCGGGATTCATAGAGCTGTATGCCTGGTAACCGAGAACCGCTACAACCAGTAAAGCGACTCCGATAGCGAGCGCCTGCCCGCCGAGTTTCTTTCTTCTTTTCATTTTCTCGGATTTTTTCTGCTCGGTCTTTTTCTCGGCTTTCTTCACTTTCTCCTTGTCATGTGAGCTGAGTTCATTCCCGTGTTCTTCTCCCCAGTGAAGATACTTCTCATCTTCAGAATCAAACTCTTTGTCACAGTATTTGCAGTCTGTCATTATACCCCAATTTTGTTACGGCAGGTTTTTAATTCAATCTCTAAATGTACTAACTATGAGCTTAGTTACAGAGACACTGGCGTTCGGGGTACTTGCATTTGATTTAGCGCTAATCGCCAGCTTGGTAATCTTCGCCCTGAAAAAGGCAGGTTACAGTTTTGAACCAATCTCCAGACTAGAAAGTTCTATCTCAGATTATTCAACCGAGATAGTCTTTGTGTTGGCGTCAATTGCAACCGCTGGCAGTCTCTATCTATCCAATATGCTAGGTTACGAGCCATGTAGACTTTGCTGGTTCCAGAGAATATTTATGTATCCGATACCGGTTCTGTCAGGCACGGCTTTGTTTCTTGATAAATCCGATCTGAGCGACTATGTGATACCTCTCGCCATGATTGGAGCTCCTATTGCTTTCTACCATTCGATAATCCAGAGATTTGATCAGTTCAGCTCAGCAGGATGCTCAATTACAGCTGTAAGCTGCTCTACTGAGTATACTTTCCATTATGGATATATCACTATTCCGGTAATGGCTTTCACAGCTTTCATGGTGATGATTGTTATTCTTTGGAAGTTTGAAGGCTAGTTCAATGAGTTTAAATACAGTTGTTTCACCGATCGATTTTTTATGCTGTTAGTCGCCTTTTCACTCTCTGTTCCTTGGTTAGATCAGTTTATCTCCAGATGTTTTTCGTACATAAAGCAGACATCTTCATCCATTTCCTCCAGGATTTCGATTACCTTGTTCCTGACTTCTCCACTGGTAAGTACTTCGTCTTCATGTTTGTGAACCCATTCAATTACTCTGTGCTTAGCTTTATCTGCGATTTCCACTGCTTCGTCTTCATCGTAGTGGGACTCTCTTGCCGGGTAGTATATTGAGTCCCAGAGCTTTCCTTCATCGAGTTTTTCCTTGAATCCTTCCTGTTTCACGATTTTTTTGTTCATTTTATTCACCTTTATCCAAATCTGATAATTCCTGTTGCGAGGATGAGCAGTATCCAGCCGAGGTAAATCATAAGTAGTCCGGCTGCCATTCTCATTCTGGCCTTGTTCATGTGCTTCCATTTCTTCATCTCATCTACCTGTTTGCTGCCGAAGTACGAGAATAACAGTATTGCGATTAGAGGGGTTACAAAGATTAGGTTGTAGACTATCATCATACCGATTGCCACGAGAGGGATTCCGGTTGCTCCTTGAAGCATGGTTTGCTGCATTATTGTAAGTATTGCCAGGTATGGTCCGCCTGTGCATGGGAGTTCTACTGCAGCCACGAAAACACCCAGTATTACTGCGGCCGGAACGGTTAGGTTCTCCATTTTATCCGCCACCTTCTCTGCATATTCTTCCGGTATCATCAGGCTGGAACCTTTACCGTACCAGAAGAAGTCTTTTATCTCCAGTAGACCTCCGAATATCACTATCAGCGCCACAAATACTGTTACATAGTTGGCTATCTGAACCGGTATGCTTGTCAATGCATATAATATTCCTATACCTGCGAGTAGATAGGTCAGGAAGACGAAGAATATGTAGATGAATCCTACCTTGAGTATATCTTTCTTTCTGTCCTGTTTTATCAGCGTTGCCACTAACAGTAGCGCCACTCCAATTGCACACGGATTAATTGAGTCAACCGCCGCTGTTACAATTACTGCTCCAAGTGTTGGTAGTGTTGCTGTTACCATCTAGAATCCCTCACCATCCTTGGATATTTCCATACCCTCGTATTTGTCGTTTTTTCTGACTTCGTCCAGTGCCTGAATGTATGGATTTGAGTCGTATACTATGAATATATCGTCCAGTGTTGGACCTCTCTTGTAAGGCGAGATAACGTATTTTGAAGGCGTTGTAACTAGCTCTCCTTCAGGAGTACGGCATATATCTTCCTCGTCTAAACTACTGCTCTGAGTTATTGCGCACCATTCCCGGTTTCCGCCGACTCCCTTATTCACTAGTATTTTTATTGTCTTGTCGCTTCCTTCAGCCTTTTCTACTACCCGCTCATTCGTAGGATACTTCAGCTTGGTATTCGTAAGTTTCCCCCCAAATGTTTCGAAGAATGCCGCCAGCGTTGCTTCCTCCCTCTCCCTGAATATTCCTTCAAGATGGATTCTATCATCGTTATGTTCATGGTATTTGGTGCTTCCGGTCCTGTCATTCAGAGAGCACATTGTAGGTGACTCATGTGTAGTTTGCTTACAGAAATTCTGTGGATCAATCAAGTCTAGCTGCTTGTATTCCCCGTTTTCCTCAACTATTACCTCGTAATCGGCGTGCCAGTGGATTTCTCCCCCACTCCAGGAGGTCTGGCTCTGATGGACAAATGCCCCGGCCGCATAAAGCGAGGGAACCAGTACGGCTATAAGGAATCCGTTCATCAGGATTTTCTTGTTCCTCAGGTTGAGGTCTTCCTCCCTGTAGAATGAGATGGAGGCAAGTACTAGTATAGATAGACCGGCTGCGTAGATAATCGGCATTACATAGTTGATAAGATTGATTTCAGGCTGGTACTGGATAGCTGCGGCTGTAGCTAGAACTGATATTACTACTGCTCCGGCCATCCTATCTGGAATATTCACGTTATCATCTCGTTAATTAACAGAACTGACAGACTTCTTCCTGCTCTTCTTCCTCTTCATACTTTTCCTTACAGCTCTTGCAGCAGAACTTTTCTCCTTCTTTCTCTACAGAGTCTTCATCTACCTCTTTTCCGCATAGAGAGCATTCCTCCTCGCCACTTCCACTGTGTATTCCCATGTCTATCGGTTGTAGGAGCTTGGTTATTAAACTTGTCCGGGAAGATACCGGTCAAGTATTTCTCCCATCCCAATCGATAGAATCCAGAAGACAGCGATCCCGGAAACAAGTATTATCCAGCTTTCGGCTCCGAGCCAAGCTGTCTTGAAGTAAGCCGAAAGCGGAGTGTATAGAACCAGTAACTGGAGTAGGATTGATGAGCCGAGTGCTCCTGTCAGCCATTTATTTGATAGTATGGATTGTCCATATCGTTTCCTGATAATTTGGATTCTGATCATCTCAACAAGTACGAGGAAGGTAAAGAGAGCTGTCTGTGCAGCTATAAGATCTGTGCTGAGAGCCTGAAAGAATATTGGAAGCCCTGTCAGTGTCATTATGATTCCTATTCCTGCGATCGAGGCCATCATTCTCCTGTTTATCACAGGTTCGTTTTTCCCTCTTGGATCTCGTTTCATTATTCCATCTGATTTCGGGTCAGCTCCAAGTGCAAGAGCTGGTAGACCATCGGTTACAAAGTTGATCCAGAGTAGCATAATTGGTGTCAGTATCAGTGCCCCGGAGTTCGAACTGCTGAATATGTCTGGGAAGAAAGCCGTTCCAATCAGTATTCCGAAAAAGACGGCCAGTACCTCTCCGGCATTTGCGGAAAGCAGGTAGTTGACAAATTTCCGGGTGTTGTCGAATATTCCTCGTCCCTCGGCGATAGCGTCTCTTATTGTCACGAAGTTGTCGTCCTGCAGTACCATATCGCTGCTCTGCTTGGCTACATCGGTACCTCTACGTCCCATGGCAATTCCAACATCCGAGTTTTTCAGGGCTGGAGCATCGTTTACTCCGTCACCTGTCATCGCTACGTTATGGCCGTTATCCTGCAGAGCATGCAGTATTCTTACCTTATGCTCGGGTGAGACACGGGCAAATATCTCAGTGTTCTCCACTTCATCTCTTAGCTCCGCCTCTGTCATTCCCTCGACTTCGTTTCCTGTAAGAGCATTATCTGATTTGAAACCTATCTCTTCGCCGATTGCTTTCGCTGTCTCGATATTGTCACCGGTCGCCATTACAACTCTTATACCGGCGCTACGGCAGTCTTCCACGGCTTCCTGAACCTCTTCTCTAGGAGGGTCGATCATTCCCTGCAACCCGAGGAATAACATAGAGGATTCTATTTCCTCCTCTGTTTCCAGGTCTATCTCCTGTTTTCTTGCGAATCCCAGAACCCTGAGAGCGTCGCGGGCAAATTCGTTATTTTTGTCAAGTATTTCCTGTTTTCTCTCGTCTGTGAGCTCTTTCTCTTCACCATCTATCATTATCCGGTTGCATCTTTCTAGTACTGTTTCCGGTGCTCCCTTCATGTAAGCATTGTTATCCTTTGTTACTACTGTCATCCTTTTCCGATCTGACGAAAAAGGTATACTTTTCTTCCTCCCTTTTTTCTCGGTCAATCCTGCTTTATATGCGGATACAAGTAGGGCAATCTCTGTTGGCCCGCCGAAGAACTCCTTCTCATCATCTTCCGGTGCTTTTTGTGCATTGTTGCAGTGAAGACCGCACTGAAGCAGTGGCCTAAGATCTTTATTCACGGTTTTCCCGTTTCTCTGGAACCTTCCATCCGTATTTAAACCGGTTCCAGTGGTGCTGTATTCCTTACCGGAGAAGAAGACTTTTTCCACTGTCATTACTCCTTCAGTCAAAGTTCCGGTTTTGTCTGTAACTATGAAGTCTACTGATCCGAGGCTCTCGACAACAGGAAGCCTTCTGACCAGTGCGCCTTTTTTAAGCATCTTTTTTGATCCAAGAGCAAGTGTCAGCGTTACCACAGCAGGCAATCCTTCGGGAACTGCTGCTACTGCCAGTGTAATAGCTACAAGTAGGACTGTAAGGGGTCCTGCGGACG
This sequence comes from Nanohaloarchaea archaeon SW_4_43_9, assembly GCA_003009815.1. Taxonomy (GTDB): domain Archaea; phylum Nanohalarchaeota; class Nanosalinia; order Nanosalinales; family Nanosalinaceae; genus SW-4-43-9. The sequence goes on from PXPD01000036.1 coordinate 13,110, forward strand.
TAAATCCGAACTGTACCAGCGCCACCAGTCCAATTATAGTGAATATGCCGTATCCTATCTTCTTTCCAAGTTCATCTACTTCTCTCTGGAAAGGCGTTTTTCTTTCATCAGCTTCCTCTATCTGGGTGGCGATACCACCTACCTGTGTTTTCATTCCTGTCTCAACTACTACAGCTTTTCCTCTACCCTTTACTACATGAGTATTCATATAGATCATATTCTCTCTATCCGCCAGACTGGTTTCCTCATTGAGCTTTCCTGGTGTCTTCGATACAGAGCTACTTTCTCCGGTTAAAGCTGATTCATCTGTCTCCAGGTTGTGCGATTCTATTATTCGAGCATCGCCAGGAACTGCATCTCCTTGTTCGAGGAAAATTATATCGCCGGGAACTAGTTCTCGCGAATCAATTTCTTTTCTTTTGCCGTCCCGTAGAACCGTGGCTTTCGGCGTTGATAGATCTTTCAAAGCCTGGATAGATTTTTCTGCTTTATAATCCTGTATGAATCCAAAAAGACCGTTTGCTACCAGTATGAGAAGTATAAGCCCTGCCTCGGTGTATTCTGGGGAGTGACCCGGCAGTAGACCTATTCCAAGAGATAAAAGCGCTGCAAGTATAAGTATATAAATCAAGAAGTCTTGGAACTGAGCCAGTAAAATTTTGAATGGTGAGGTTGCTTCCTTGTCATTAATTTCGTTTCTACCGTACTTTTTCCTCTTTTCAGAAGCTTCTTCGGAGCTGAGTCCTTCTTTACTGCTGTCTAGACTGTTAAATAATTGCTTGAGATCTTTTTTAAACCATTTTGTCATAATTTTTGCCTATGAAACATGCACGCTCTCGTTTTTTGCGTCTTCACACGCCTCTGCAAATGCTTCAGGGAAAGTAGGATGTGCATGTATTGTTCTTGTTATATCTTCTAGGTATGCTTGCATTTCAAGGGCTAACGTTGCCTCTGCTATCATATCTGAGGCTCTGGGACCTAGTATCTGAACCCCTAGAATTTTGCCATTCTCTTCTGCTACTACTTTGATGAAACCATCTTCTTGATTTGTTGTTAGCGCTCTGCCGGATGCAGAGAACGGAAATTTGCCGATTTTGATATTACTTCTGTATCTCTCCCTCGCTTCATCCGGAGTCATACCCGCCACGGCTATCTCTGGATCCGTGTAGATAACTTTTGGGATATACTGATTATCCATTGCATCATTTTCACCAGAGATTACGTTTGCTGCAACTTTGCCTTCCCGGTATGCCTTATGCGCTAGCATCGGCTGTCCTGCTGCGTCTCCGATAGCATATATATTCTCATCATCCGTCTTTAGCTGATCGTCTACCGTTATAAAGTCGTCTTCAATCTCTACATCTGTATTGTCAAGTTCCAGTTCTTCCAGTGCGGGTTTAGCGGTTCTGCCGGCGGCTACCAGTATGTAGTCTCCGGCAATCTCTATCTCTTTATCTTCTTTCTCTGCTACAAGAATGGCTTTATTGTCTTTGTATTTCACTTTCTTTGCTTCTGTCTCGGTATATATTTCATCATTGTAGCATTCGCTTACCTCCTGTATACGATCAACTAGTTCTTGGTCGAATCCGGGTAGAACGTTTTCTGTAGCTTCAACCACCTTGACTTTTGAGCCGAACTTGCAAAACTTTGTGACCGCCTCCATCCCGATATATCCTCCGCCGACGACAACGATCTCATCCGGCACTTCGTCTAGTTCCAGTAGTTCGCGGGAGGAGATTATCTTCTTCTTGTCGAACTCCAGTCCAGGTATCTCAATCGGCTTTGACCCGGTTGCAATAATAGCATTGTCAAACTTAACTGTCTCGGCGTTGTGTTCCATCTCGATTCGTGCAGTGTTCGAGTCTTGGAAAAAGGCTTTACCGTTCTTGAACTCGACTCCGTGCTTACTTAACCGGGATTTTATTCCGTTATCAAGCCTTTTCACGACGCTGTTCTTCCATTCCTGTATCTTCTCGAAGTCAACTTCTAGGTTGTCTGTATGTATTCCGATTTCTTCCCAGTGCTGGATATCCTCTTGAAAACCTGCGGCGTGTATAAGGGATTTTGCCGGGATACATCCGTGGTTGAGACATATTCCACCGACCTCTTCCTTGTCAACCAGTACAACTTCCTTTCCGTTCTGTGCTGCTCTAATCGCAGCTGTATATCCGCCAGGTCCTGCCCCGATCACCAGCAGATCCGTGCCTTCCTCAATATCTCCAACAACTATCTTTACCACCTAAAGTTCCAATATCATATTCTCTGGGTCCTCCAGGTTTTCTATAACAGTATTCGTGAAACGGGCTGTGTCCGCTCCATCTATTACCCGGTGGTCGTAGCTTATTGAAAGCTTGACTGTCATCCGGGGTTCTACTTTGCCTTCTACTACCTCGGCAGTCTTCTGTATCTCCCCAATCCCGAGAATAGCTGTCTGCGGGTAATTTATTATAGGTATAAACTCTTCCCCACCTATTACACCCAGATTGGTTATAGAGAATGTTCCATTTCTCATCTCGTCCTGTGAAAGTTCTCCTTCACGAGCCTTCTCTGCTTTCTCGTTGACCTCTTCGGCGAGATCTACAATATTCTTTTCATCTACTTCTTCAATCAATGGCACCATCAGACCGTCTTCTGTGTCAACTGCGATATTGAAGTCGTAGTGATCTTTTAGAACCACAGAATCGTTCTCCTCATCAAGCTCCGAGTTTATTCTCGGATGCTTCTTCATAGAGAGGCAGACCGCCTTCATGATGAACGGCAGATAAGTTAGATGAGTTTCTGTTTTATCCTTTTCTTCTTCCCTTAGCTCTACTAGCTCTGTAACATCAGCGGTGTCGAAATGTGTTACATGAGGAGCCGTGAAACGTGATTTCTCCATCCTATCAGCGATAGTTTTTCTTGCCTGCGACATCTCGACTTTCTTCTCATCGCCCTCAATTTCCACGTGATGCTCATTGAAGTCATGATCTTCTTTCCCGTCATCTGTAGCTTCAAGTACATCTTCCCGTGTTACTTTTCCACCTTTACCCGATCCTTCAATCCGTCCTACCTCGACATTTTTCTCTCGAGCTAGCTTTCTAACCGAGGGGGCTGCAAGGACTTTTTCCTCGCTTTCTATTTCCCGTTTTCCGGTAGCATTCTTTTCCTCTGTGTCTTCTTCATCAGCAACTCCCCCTGTTTCTTCTGCAGCTGCCAGTACTTCTTCCTCAGTGATTCTTTCTTCTGTCTTGATTGACGCCAGATCAACATTTTTTTCTTCCGCTAGTTTTCTCACCTTTGGAGGTGCCAGTATTTTTCCTTCATGATTGCTTCGTCTTTCCGCTGATCCGTCTTCCCTGTCTTCGACATCTTCTGGCTCTGTTTCAGCTTCTTCATTTTCTTCCGAAGTTCCAGAGTTCTTTTCCTTTTTGCTGCTTTCTTCCGGTTTATTTTCTCTCCCCTCTTTATCTCCGGCATCAAGTATCATTATAACTTCGCCGACCTGAACATTGTCGCCCGGGGATGCCTTGAGTTCTTCCACAGTTCCGTCCGAAGGTGCCGGGATATCTACTACCGCTTTATCTGTTTCTGCTTCCCCAACTATCTGATCTTCCTCTACTTTTTCTCCTTCTTCTACATTCCATTCGAGAAACTGTCCTTCTGTAATTCCTTCACCAGTGTCAGGAAATTCAAACTTAATTTTGCATCACCTAGAATTCCAGAACTCTTTCAAGTCCTTTCACAGCCCGCTTCTTATTCGGCATATAGTAGTCTTCAAGCGTATAGAGAGGGTAAGGTACATCTGGACCTGCCACCCTTTCTACAGGTGTCTCCATGTGCAGAATCTCTTCTTCCTGTATCCTTGAAGCGATCTCCGCTCCAAAACCCGCGCTCTTTGGGGCCTCGTGCAGAACCACCGCTCGGCCTGTCTTCTCTACAGATTTAAATACTGTTTCGAAGTCTGTAGGATAGATTGTTCTCAGATTGATTATCTCAATATCTGCATCAACTTCATCTGCGGCGTCCTCTGCGACGGAAATCATTGCGCCCCATGCAATAAGGGTTGCATCTTCTCCTTCTTGAACCGCCCGAGCCTTTTCCAGCTCGACCTCTTTATCCCTGTCGACTTCCTGCTTAAATGCTCTGTAAATCTTCTTCGGCTCTAGGAATACAACCGGGTCGTCAGTCTGTATAGATTTTCTAAGGAGAGAGTAGGTTTCCTGTGGATTTGAGGGTATAACTACATGAAGTCCTTCGGCGTGAGCGAAATATGCTTCAGGTGATTCCTGATGGTGCTCCAGTGCGGAAATACCTCCGCCGTAAGGCGCCCTCATCGTGAGAGGCACATTGTAATCACCTCTGCTTCTTATCCTCATTCTGGCTGCATGCTCTTTCATCTGATAGAAAGCCAGGTAAGAGAAACCTGAGAACTGCATCTCTATAACAGGCCTGAAACC
>PXPD01000037.1 GCA_003009815.1 Nanohaloarchaea archaeon SW_4_43_9
ATTCTGGCGGTGTGTATGGTGTTGCTGTGGCTCCGAATGGTGATTATGTTTATAGTGGCGCCAATGATAATGAGGTTCATCGGATTGATGTTTCGGGTCCTAGTCAGAGCTGGACTTATACCGGTCATTCTGACTCTGTGAATGATGTTGTTGCGGGCCCAAATGGCGATTATGTGTACAGCGCGGGTTTTGATCAGGAGGTTCATCAGATTGATGTGTCGGATGGTAGTCAGGGCTGGGTGTACACCAGTCATTCTAACACTTTGGATGATGTTTCTGTGGGCCCAAAGGGCGACTATGTGTATAGTAGTTCTAGGGATGAGGAGGTGCATCAGATCAGTAGCATTGATGAGGGGGCAGTGGCTTACTGGGATGGCAGTAACTGGGCGGGATTTTAAATCTTTATGTCATTAAGTGGGGAATATGCCAGTTGCTATTAGAACTAGGAAAGTTGAGGAAGGCAAACACAGAATTGTCTCATATCACAATAGTCCTGAGAAGCTTTCTGAACAGGAGAAAGAGGATTCTATTCTAATAGAACAGCTTCCCGAAAAGGAGAGTAAACCAGGCAAAGTTGCTGAAATGTTCTACAACCCGGAGAACGGTGAGGTCTGGACAGAGTACAAAGAGAAAGAGAGAAACGACCGAGAAGGTATGGAAGAGGTTGTAAATCTTTTACAGCAGATAAACCAGCGACTGGAAAGTATTGATCAGAAGATAGACGGTTGATCTCAGAGTATTGGAAAACAATAGTTTTTGACTCACTGATTAGTCTTCCCTACATTTAATTAATGAGGATGATTAACATCTAGTTATGGCTTTCCTTGGACCGCCGGAGATTTTGCTTGTTGTAGCTGCTATAGTTGCTTTAGTTCTTGGACCTAAGAAGCTTCCTCAACTGGCCCGCTCATTAGGTGAGTCGAAGAAGGAGTTTAAGAAGTCGATGAAGGAGGCTGATGAGGTTCATGAAGAGCTTGATGAATCTGCGGAAGAAGTTACTGAAGTAGATAACGATGAATAAGCAGCCTGTTGAGCAGCACCTAATTGATCTTAAGAAAAGGTTGAGAAACTCGTTGTTAGCCCTAGCTTTTACCACAGTCGCCGGTTTTATTTATTCGTCAAGAATTCTTTCATGGCTTCAAGATGATCTATCACTCAGTCTCCATGCATTAACCGCTTATGAAGTGTTTTATACCAGGATCAGTATCGCTCTGCTTTTCGGCCTGGTAATGGCGCTTCCGTTTATTGCTTTACAGTTGTTGAAGTTTGCCAAGCCCGGTTTGAAGCCGAGAGAGTACAGGGTTGTAAGAAACTATCTTCCTTTCTCCCTGATTCTTTTCTCTGCCGGGGCTGTTTTCTCTTACCAGTTTGTCGTTAAATCAGCTCTCAGCTTTTTCTCGACAATGACCCGAGCATCTGATGTTACAGCGGTTTGGGGACTTCAAAACACGATCGGGTTTGCGGTCAAACTTTCAGCCTTTTCCGGATTAATGTTCCAGCTCCCGGTTATCTCAGTTGTCCTCGCCAGCGCCGGTATCATCGATAAAGAGATGATGGTAGAACATCGAGGCTATTTTGTGGTAGCCGTTCTCTTACTTTCAGCGGTCGCTACTCCACCTGATGTAGTTACCCAGGTTCTTGTTACATTACCTGTCCTAGGGCTTTATCAGGTCAGTATCTGGCTGGTCGGGAGATATGAGCATTAATTTTTTTGGATAATATTCCTGACTTTTGAAAGAAATTTCACACTTCTACACCTTGGTCTATTACTTCATTGTAGAAGCTGAATCCTTGCTCAACTTTTTTCTCAAAGTATTTTTTCTTGTAAAGCTTGGGCGAGAACTGAAGGTCTCTTGAACTCTGGTATTTCTCAACTATATTCCATAGTTTTTTCTCGTCTTCTTCGTTCTTCTTGGAGACGAGAATTATTAAATCTATGTCGCTTCCTGGTACATATTCCCGGTTACATAGGATCCGAAGAGTATTATTTTCTTGTTCAGCGACTGTCATGGATTAAAATGCAAACTGAATGAATAAATTATTTTTTGTCTACACAATCTATCGATTTTTTGCTGAGAGGACGCCTTCCTCTTCCGTTTATAAAGCTCATCTTCGATTTCTTTCCTATTAGAACGTGATAAACAGTATGAAAGTACACACTTTAGGCGGCTATGAAGAAGTTGGCCGGAATATGACAGCAGTTGAAGTCGATGGCGAAGCAGTTATCTTCGACATGGGCTATGAGATGGAGGAAGTAATTAACGCAGAAGGAGAAGTAAACGAGATGACAACCAACCAGACACTCGAAACCGGGGCGATCCCCAAGGATGAGGTTCTATACGAAAGTGATGCAGACGTACGTGCTATCGTAATCGGTCACGGACACATGGACCACGTTGGAGCAATTCCGAAGCTTGCTGGCGCATACGACTGTCCAATTCTTTGTACGCCTTACACCAAGAAGATCGTTGAGAAACAGATCGAAGACGATAGAAAAAATATTCAAAACCCTGTAATAGCAGTAGAAAAAAGAGACGAATACGAGATCTCTGACGCACTGGATCTAGAGTTCATCCACGTCAACCATTCAATTCCCCAGGCAACCCTTTCCTGGCTGAAAACTCCAGAAGGAGGAGCAATCTACGGCAATGACATGAAGATTGATCGTTCACCTGTAATCGAGGAGACAACTGATATAGAGAAGATGAAGAAGGCAGGAGAAGAGGGAATCGAACTGATGATCCCCGGAACTACAAGGGTTGAAGATGAAGGAAGGTGTAGATCGGAAGAGTCTGTTGAAGTAGAACTTAGAGATGTTCTTGATTCGTGTTACGATGCAGGCGGAGCAGTAGTCCTTTCCACATTCTCCTCACAGATCTCACGGCTTAACACAGTTCTTGAAGCCAACGATGGAAGAAGAAAGGTTGCTTTTGTCGGAAGATCGTTGAGAGAATATACAGAGGCAGCCGAAGAGCTTGGCCTTATAGATCTCTCAGATGTAGAGGTTGTCTCCTATTTCGACGAGTGCGAAGAAGTTATGGACAAAGTTGAAGGAGCAAGGGAAGAATGGCTTGTCGTTGCGACAGGAAACCAGGGAGAACCTGGTGCACAGATGGACAAGATTGCTTCCCAGACCTATCCATTCAAGTTTAGAGAAGGCGACCATGTAATCTTCTCCTCACAGGTTATCCCGACACCTCTCACACAGGCAAACAGGTACAGCCTTGAAAAGAAGATGAAGAGTCAGGGAGTAAGGCTCTACAAAGATGTTCATACATCGGGTCACGCCAAAAAAGAAGACCACAGAGACTTCATACAGATGCTTGATCCCAGCAGTATTGTTCCATCACACGGAACAGTCCAGAAGCTAGGAAGTTACGTGGAACTTGCCAGGGAAGAAGGATACACTCTGGAAAAAGATGTCTTCATCAGCGAGAACGGTAGAACAATCGAGATAAATTAAATCTCCCGGTAGAACCGGGTTTCCACTTCTTCTATTTTCTTGAAGTCGCTGTCGGCTGTGAGAAGCTTTTTATCTCTTTTAATAGCTTGTGAGGCTATGAGTATATCTATCTGGTTTATCATCTCTCCCTTTCTTCGCAGCTCTCTGTATATATCTCCCGCCTTTCGAATATCGCCCAGCTCCAGATGCTCAGTTTTGTTCTCATCGACCTTATCTAAATCAAATCCAGAGAATTTAGCTAACTCGTAAACACATAGTTTGCTCGTTGAGATAATTTTAGCTTTTTTTCTTATACTTTTAGCTTCTTTTACTCCTTTAGCAAGGTCTATAAGAAAAGTAGAATCAGCGAAGCAGTTTTTCTCGCTCTTCATCAGTAAAACTTTCCTCTCTTCTCATTTTTATGAGTTCTTCAACGGAGGCATCCGTTCCTATTTCGACTAGATTTTCAAAATTTTTGGTTTCTTCCTTTGTCAGCTCCAGAACTACATCCGAAAAGCTTTTATCATCAGTTTTCAGAGCCTTCAGTCTTTCATAGGCCTCATCTTTCAAAGATATAGTTTTCGACCCCATAGTATGTGTACATGTACCAATATTTATACTTCTTGTGGTTCAGTCAACAGAGAATTTCACAGTATCGCCAACTTCAATATCATTTCTATCAGTAAAGTTCTGATTGACCTCAATGACATACTGTGCAGGAGCACCGCTTCGATATCGTTCAAGCTCGGAGTCGGCCATATCCGGTTCAGGGTACGCTTTCTCAATATTGATTATTGACTTGTTCGAATCTAGAAAGATTATATCCAGGGGTATCAGGGTGTTCTTCATCCAGAAAGATCTTGTCTCAGGTTTATCATACACAAAAATCATTCCATGGTTCTCATCCAGATCCTTCCGGAACATCAATCCCTTCCTCTTCTCCGCGTCACTGACAGCGGTCTCGTACGTGATAGTGGC
>PXPD01000038.1 GCA_003009815.1 Nanohaloarchaea archaeon SW_4_43_9
GGAATGTTCCGTCCAGAAGTGGTGAAACCGATGCTAGGCTTCGAGGCAAAAGTTCTGGCCTGGGGACTGGGAATTCCGAGAATTGCCTTCAAGGCAGCAGGATTATCAGATATCAGAGAGCTTTACAGAAACGACATCGATATAATCAATAAAACACCGGTCTGGAGACCGGAGGTTGAAAGATGATGAAAACAAAAATCTCGTCAATTGTTTCGAATAGCAGAAAACCAGAGGTTTTCAAATAATGAGCAATATCAAGATCAACAAGAAGGAGTTTACAGAACTAGTTGGTCAGAAGTTTTCAGATCAAAAACTAGATGAGGAAGCATCTTTTCTCGGAGCACACTGGAACCATGTTGAGGGAGATAAATGGGATGTAGAAGTATACCCTAATCGGCCCGATCTTCTCTCTGTAGAAGGTCTTTCCAGAGCATATAGAGGTTTCTTCGATATAGATACAGGATTGGAAGGCTACAATGTGAACAAAGGAGATATCCACGTCGAAGTAGATGGATCCGTTGAACATGTAAGACCTCATATTGGATGTGCGGTTGTACGTGATCTTGATCTAAGTGAAAGAATGATAAACGGTCTTATCCAGCTGCAGGAGAAAATGCATGAAACAATGGGAAGAAGAAGAGACAAGCTGGCGATCGGACTCCACGATCTCTCTGCAATCGAACCACCTTTCAAATATAAGGCAGTCGAGGCTGAAGAAGTTTCCTTTACGCCGCTGGAAAATGAGAAAGAAATGCAGCTCGGAGAGATTCTGGATGAACACGAAAAAGGCCGAGAATACAGCTGGATACTTGAGGATGAAGACAAATACCCCATCATTGTCGACTCAGAGGACCAGGTACTCAGCTTCCCACCAATAATTAACAACCAGCTGACAGAGGTCCGCAGTAGAACAACAGATATATTCATCGATGTCACGGGTAAGGACAAAGACACAGTACAGAAAGCATTGAATATAATAGTTACAGCACTGGCAGAGAGAAACGCCCGGATTGATTCTGTGAAAGTTGGTGATGAGAGAATGCCGGATCTATCCCCTGAAGAATTCGAGCTTAATCCAGAGTACTTAAGAGAAGTATCAGGACTTGATCTTTCTAAGACAGAGATCATCAACCGACTGAAGAAGATGAAATTTGGCGCAAAGGCAGGGAATGAAATCAAGGTGAAAGTTCCCTGTTACAGGGCGGATATAATGCATCAGTACGACTTGATCGAAGATGTGGTTATCGCACATCGCTATACAAATATAGAACCAGAAATCCCGAATATAGACCAGATCGGGGATAAACAGCCGATAGAAGATCTGTCAAACATAGTCAGAGATTCGATGGTTGGAATAAGCGCGCTCGAGGCGTTGACATACTTACATGAGAATGAAAAGAACCTCACCTCGATGATCCAGAAAGAAGATGACGGTAATTATGTGAAGATAGAGAATCCGCTCTCAGAGGAGTACTCAGCTGTCCGACATCTAATGTTTCCCTCACTGCTTCAGGTCCTGAAACAAAACAGGCATAACAGTTATCCACAGAACTTCTTTGAAACCGGTGACGTGGTGGAAGTAGATGATTCTGATGTAGGTGCTTCCGAGAAGAGGAAGCTGGGATATGTCGAATCCGGTTCCGACATCGGTTTTACAGATGTGAGAAAAAAGCTTCAGGTTCTTGAGAGAGATCTCGGTATCGAACTTGAAGTAGAGGAAGATGATAAGCCATTCTTTAGAGCAGGTCGTTCAGGTAAATTGATGTTAGACAGTGAGAAAATTGGTTTTATCGGAGAGTTTTCAGATGAGGTCCTAGAAAACTGGGAACTGGAGATGGAAACCGCTGGCTTCGAACTTGATCTAGAGAAAATTAGAGAGGAAAGGTAGCGTCGGTACTCAAAATTCGAGAATCAAAGACTTTCTCGAAACCCAGATCTTCGATTCGTCGAGTCCCGCAGGGCTCGTCATCCGCTACCTCCGAGTTATCATCCTTTAACTTCTGATTCTAACGGCATAATTAGCCATGCCACAAGATAAACTAGTACTCCTGCGCCTGTTGTGAGAGCTATAAACAGCGTCAGCAGTCTTACTAGTGTTGGATCGACATCGTATACTTCAGCGATTCCCCCGCAAACTCCTCCGAGCATCTTATCGGATTCGGAGCGGTAGAGTCTGTTCTCTGCCATACAGAATAATCTATTAGTTGAGCTTTTTAGAGTAATGGTATAGATGAGAAAAGGCAGGAGAAAAAATTTTATTTGATCTCTTCTCCGTAAACGACTTGGTAGTCGTGAAGCTCGTCTTCCTCAAACCAGATCTCAATTTCTCTTTCAGCTTCGCCTGGTTCTGAGGCATGGATTATATTCTTGTACTGTGTTCCTTCCTCATCTGCGTGATCCATTGACATATGTCCGAATTTGCCTCTAATTGTCGATGGATGTGCCTCTCTATTAGAGGTGTCTCCTACAATTTTTCTAACGTTCTCTGCTGCGTGCACCCCTTCAAGGACCATAGCTATGATCGGCCCTTCCTGCATGTACTCTGCAAGTCCTTCGTAGAAAGATTTGTTAACATGTTCTTCGTAGTGTTTTTCAAGTAACTGGTCGGTTGCCTGAACCATTTTTATGCCAGAGATCTTGAACCCGGCGGTCTCGAAATGCTCGATGACCTCTCCTACAATACCCCTCTTTACAGCATCAGGTTTAAGTGCGACAAATGTCCTTTCAATGTATTTTGCGTCTTCCATTTTTGATCACTTCTTATAAATAAGAAGGTCTCTGCAAGCTTTTTAAACTAAATTAGCTTTTGGCGTTCAAACTGCGGTAGAAAGTTTTCTGACATGGTAGAACATTAATGTTATCATTCTCAGCCCATTCTGCAGCTGTCTGATTCTGGTACTCTACCTCTTCTGTCCATTCCATGCCGGACATTGAGGAATCACAAGTTCTGTATGCTCGAAGCATCAGCTCGGATTCAACTTTTCGATAATAATTCTCTGTACCTGGCTCAGGATTCTCGTAGTTATCATAGTTGTAAGTGGTGTGAGTTCTTTTTTCCAGTCCGAGACAGACACCGGCTTCTATCCCAACACATTCCGTCCTGACTTCGGTATATCCAACTTTGACCGGTTCATCGGGGACTGTAGTATTCTTCGCTCCCACCGCGGTTACGACAATTAGAATGCTTATGCCGATGAAAAACAGATTCTTTTTCAGTCCCTCGGAAAGCTCTACATTCATGATTAATTTTTGAGTTAGGTATCTTTTAAATTGTGTTTGCCTCGGGAGTCAATTTATCAATCTTCACGGAGAAGTTCAAAATAGGGATGCAGCTAGGAACAATTGAAGGAAAGGTTAACACTTCTACATTCAAGTTTCGGGCCACAGAGGAAGTGAAGAAATTTGACTTTGTATCGGTTAAGAGCGATGGCAAATGGATACTGGCTCAGGTAGAAGAAGTGGAGAAGAAACCGGATGGAGAAACGATAGCAAAAGCAAGTATAATTGGATATCGGAATAAAGGCCTTACGAAGGCGCCGAGAAGAGTGATTGAGCCTGATTCCATTGTCTACGCAGCAGATCAGGAACTGATCTCGGATACTCTCGGTCTTGAGGAGAACGGCCTGAAGATTGGAAATCTTGAGACAAACCCGGATATTGATATTCACGTGAACAAAGAGGATTTCTACAAGCATTTTGCTGTATTAGCTCAAACCGGAGCCGGAAAGTCGTATACAGTTGGTGTCTTAACCGAGGAAATGCTGAACAAGAATTTACCGGTTATGGTGATTGATCCTCATGGTGAGTTTAATTCTCTTTCCCGCCCTAACCTGGATAAAGAGGATGAAAGCCAGAGAAAAGGCTATGATGTAAATGAGTACTCGCCTAATACTGATATAAACCAGGAAGCACTGCCTCTGTCTTTTTCCTCAATCAATATGGAAAAGAAGGAGCTTCTGGATGTGATCCCTGATTCATTGACTAATTCCCAGATGGGTGTGCTCTATAATGCTTTGAAGAGGCTCAGGGATAGGAATGAGGATTATAATCTGAACGATGTAATGGATGAGGTCTCTAATGAGGACTCAACCGCCAAATGGAACCTTTTGAACTCGCTGGAACAGCTGGAGAGATCCGGGCTTTTCTCCGAGGATGCGATAAATCTCAAGGATTTACTAGAGCCGGGCGAGGCAACTATAATTAACCTGAAAGCTGTAGAGCCTGAAAATGCCGAAATGACGATGTTTATGATCGCTAAGCGTATGTTCCAGCTGAGAAAAGAAAACAAGATTCCGCCATTCATAATGGTGATAGAAGAAGCACATAATTTTGCTCCGGAGAAAGGATTTGAACAGGCTTTGAGCAACAAGATACTCAGGAAGATCGCCTCAGAGGGCAGAAAGTTTGGTCTTGGAGTCGGAGTTATCTCCCAGAGACCGGCCAGAATCGACAAGAATGTTCTTAGTCAGTGTAATACTCAATTCATCCTCAGGGTCACAAATCCAAACGATCTCAAAGCCATTTCGAAGTCGTTTGAGGGTATTACCAGCGAGGTCGAATCAATGATCAAATCGCTGCCGCCAGGTGTTGCCTTTGTTCTCGGGAACGAATACCCTGTTATGACAGATATCAGGTTAAGGAATTCAAAACATGGAGGGAGAACTCAGACATCTGAGACCTATGAACAGAAGGAGAAGGTAAAGATGTTCAAGACCGAGAAATCGCTGCAGGAAGTCGAGACTGAGAAAGGTCAGAAATACAATAAAACCTATTATCCTCTTTACCTTCAAGAAACAGATAATGAAAAAATTCTGTATGACGCTGTAAGCGGCGAAGAAAAGGCCGAAATGAATAAGGTATCGAAGAAGGAAAGAGAGGTACTGGATCATATTCAAGATGGAATGAACAAAAGTGAGATTATGGAGGAACTAGATGTAACACTGTCGAAGACAACCTCTATCATCGAGTCTCTCAAGAAGAAAGGGAGAGTGAAAAAGGAACAGATGGAGCCGATGGAAAGTATATTTGACAAAGATATTATTGAAGAGAGAGTAGAGAAAGAAAAACTGATAGATATAGGTAAGAAGCCAGAAGAGGTTGAGCTCAATGAACCAGAACTTGTCTATTATCCTTATTATTCGAGTGGTGAAAATGTATACGATCCAGTTCTAAAAAAAGAGGTCTAATCCACCAGTTCAATTAAAAGAATTGGCTGAACCATCTATTTATGCCGGTTAATGGGTTCGTGGTCTAGTTGGTTATCCAAGGCTTAGCTCAGCTATCTTTGGACTAAGACGTCGCCCTTACAAGGCGAAGATCCCCAGTTCGAATCTGGGCGAACCCATATATCGCTGACATCTAGACCAAAACCTCAAACTGTTGTCACCACTAAGTACTTAAACTTTCAGGAGCAAGAGATAACCATGTCCAGCCAACTGAAACAAGTAATAGTAATTAGAGATGATCTAGATATAAGCCGCGGAAAAGAGATTTCCCAATCATGTCACGCATCAGTTGGCGCCTATAGAAAAGCGGATTCTGAAACTATTTCCAGTTGGGAGTCTGGAGGCGGCAAAAAAGTAGTGCTTTCATCTGGAGAAAGGAAGCTGGAAGATTTATATGCAGAGACTAAAAGTAAAGATATACCTGCTTACCTAGTTAGTGATGCAGGCTTGACAGAAGTCCAATCTGGTACTGTGACAGCACTTGGAATCGGTCCCGATGAGAAAAACAAAATCGATAGCATAACAGGAGAACTGGAGCTTGTAGGTAAAAAAAATGATGGAAAACTTGATGGAATGGGAGTATAACACGGAGATCCCTGGAATAAAGGGTGAGATAAAGGAACAGGTAAACGATTTTATAGTAGAAGAACTAGCCTCACATCAAACAGATGAAGACGGAGATCATCTGATAGTGAAGCTGAGAAAACAGAACATGACAACTATGGAGGCTGTTTCCAAGCTCTCCAACATGCTTCACATATCAAAGAATAGGATAGGCTACGCAGGAAACAAGGACAAACGAGCTGTAACTGAACAGCATATTTCAATCCAGGGAGTATCCCAAGAGGATGTCAACCAGGTATTTACAGATGAGTTTGAACTTGAGGTAGTAGGCAGAAACGGACATATCGGTCTGGGAAACCTTGATGCAAACAGGTTTGAGATAGCTTTAAGGCAGCTAAAACTTCCTATAGAGGATATCAGGAACCGTGCCTTAAAAATAGTTGAAGAGATGGATGGCAAGTTTCCTAACTATTTCGGGAAACAAAGATTTGGATCCGCAAGACCTATCACACATCAGGTCGGACGACTTATTCTACAGGAAAACTATGAGGAGGCGGTATGGACATACATAGCCAAACCATATGATCAAGAGTACAAGAGTATAAGAAAAATAAGGGACGAGCTCTGGGAGACACGTGAAGTAGAGGATGCAGCAGAGAAATTCCCGGAACAGTACCGGTACGAGAAAGCACTCCTATATCACTTAACCAAGAATCCCGGCGACTACAAAGGAGCTATCAAGCGGCTTCCGGATGGTCTCCAGCAGCTTTTCATACATGCTTACCAGTCATGGGTATTCAACCGTGCGCTTTCCCAGTTGATTAAGGATGGCTGGTATGAGCCCGAGTATGAAGTTCCTCTAGTAGGGTACAAAACCGATCTCAAAGACGGAAAACCTGAAAACCTAATTGAGGAAATTCTTGAGGAAGAAAATGTCTCACAGGAAGATTTCAGACTA
Organism: Nanohaloarchaea archaeon SW_4_43_9; assembly: GCA_003009815.1. GTDB lineage: Archaea > Nanohalarchaeota > Nanosalinia > Nanosalinales > Nanosalinaceae > SW-4-43-9. The sequence continues at coordinate 6,748 of PXPD01000038.1, forward strand.
CAAAACTTTCCGGATCTCAGAAGCGAAGGGACCTACAGAAGGGCATTCGCCGATTTCAGGAATTTTGATGTTCTCGAGATTGGAGAAGATAATCTCAACATGAACATGAACAAAATGACAGTCAAGTTCGACCTGCCTAAGGGAGCTTACGCAACCGTTTTTCTGAGAGAGATAATGAAAAACGACTGAGTCTACCACAATGAATATTCCAGACAAAAGTACTAAGCTGGAAAAATTATTCGATATCAGACTTTTACTGGTGCTTTTTCTCCTTTTCACTTCATCTATCGCTTACACAGCTGCTCTTGAATGGGATGAAGGCTCGTTTTTGACGAACGCTGAATACTTCTCTGGTGACAGCTCCAACTTCGAGGAAAGTAGACCCGCAGCATTATCATATGCAGTTTCAGGAATATGGCTCTTAACCGGGGAAAGCACGTTTTCGGCCCGTTTTATCGCCATTCTTGCAGGAGTTGGCTGCATCGTAGTTTTTCACAGAATAGCGCGGGAAGAATTTGATGAACCGCTTCCGATAACCGCGGTTTTTGCTTTCTCACCTCTTCTGCTGTACTGGTCCGCTCATATCTACACGGATGTTCCGGCCCTACTGTTTCTACTCGGATCATTCTATATGTTCCAAAGAGACAGACATTTCTTAGCGGGGATCCTGATTTCGGTTGCCGCCACTGTCAGGTATATATTCCTAGTCTTTGCTATAGGAATGGGAATAGGCTATATTCTAGAGAGGAGAAACAGGATTTCACAGCTAATATCAGGCGGTTTAGTGGGTTCCGCACCATTTCTTCTATACAGCAGGATTTACTACGGCGGATTTTTCGCTCGAATCATAATGTATCTGACACAGGTCTCACGCTGGTCGGATTCCGGATTTATGGCCTCAGTTATACCCGGTGTAAAATCAGGCCTATTCACACTTTCAGGATTAATACCGGCGCTGTACTCAGGATGGAAAGATACCGGCTTAACTGAGAAATCAATGATCGTTGCATACACAATCTTTATCGTATTTATTTCAGGTAACTCCTATCCTCGGTACTGGCTTGCTATTCTACCCTTCCTTCTACTTATAGCATATAGAGGCTTGGATAGAAAGTTTTTCTACCTTGCCTCTGCTATTATGATAACAACCTCGGGCTTCGGGGTTGTAACAGATGGAATAAACCATCAGAGATGTGAGGCACCGCTTGAAAATGCTCTGGACTACTCCTCGGATCTGGAGGGAAAGTTTGTCTCCGATAGCTGGGGGATAGCAGGTTACAAGCTTGATAAGCCTGTGATGTCGCCATGGAAGAGTCTTTCTGAACTGAGAGATGAGGAAGATGTAAAGTATGCCGTCCTATCCTCGGAAGAACCCTACGAGATAATGGAATCGTTCTCCAATAATTGCAGGAGCTATTATGTCTACAATCTGGAACAGCCGATAGCTTGACCGGTATCTACCGACCCTATTTATTAGTCTGGGACTGATTTCTTTGATGCGGTGAAGCAGAATGGAACCGGTTGAAATCCTCTATATAGGCATATTTGGAGTAATGATATTTTCGGCCTCAATGTGGTTGCTTGTATACTATCTCAACCGAGGCAAGATACAGAAAGATCCTGAAACTACCAGATTTCCGTCCGTAACATTTCTCGTACCGGCCTACAATGAAGAAGAGCATATTGAGAAGTGCATACGTTCTCTGCTGGACATGAACTATCCATCAAATAAACTGGAGATAATAGCGATCAATGATGGTTCAGCTGATTCTACTCTGGAAAAAATGCAGAAGTTCAATGATAGGATAGAGATAATAGATAAGGAGAACAGCGGAAAGACGAATTCGCTAAATAAGGCGCTTGAAAGGGTCGCGGATTCATTTGCGGAGAAAGACATGCTGAACTCAATGGTAGGTTACATGGAACAGGAGGATGTGAAAGGTGTTACAACTGCTATGAAGGTCAGAAACCCGGAAACCTGGGCCCAAAAGGTTATGTGGGCCGAGTATATCTACAATGTATTCCTGAGAAAACTCTTCGCTATATTTGATTCCCAGTGGGTAATGCCGGGACCGGGAAGTCTATATGATACAGAATATCTTAAAGAGTTGGGGGGTTGGGACGAGGAAACACTGACGGAGGATATGGAGATAGCCTTCCGGATGTTCAAAAACGGCGCAGTTATCAAAAATAGCACAAATGCATATGTTGACACGGAGTCTCCCGCCACCCTTAGGGGTTTGATAAATCAGAGAACGAGATGGTATGGAGGTTATATAAGAAATGCAATAAAATACCGGGAGTTCTGGTTTAATCCACGGTATGGAAACCTTGGTGTCATAATAATACCGATCAATGCTCTCTGGGTGGTAACCGTGGTTTTTATGCTCTTCCATATGATTTACAGGATTCTGGATGGGATTTTCCAACTGTTCAGTGTCTACATGCTGACTGGATCTCTACCAACACAG
>PXPD01000039.1:0-1671 GCA_003009815.1 Nanohaloarchaea archaeon SW_4_43_9
AATTCTGACCACGAACTTGTGGCAGGGCTCTCCTTCCTGTTTGGAGTAGACCGTTACAGGTTCCCCTGCTGTAAGCTGTGCGTACATAGCGGAGGCCGAGATTCCGATACCCTGCTGTCCACGGCTCTGAGATAGAGAATGGAATTTAGAGCCGTATAGAAGCTTTCCGAACACTTTGGGAATCGTCTCCCTGTCAAGCCCTATAGCGTTGTCTCTGATCTCAACCCGGCATTTCTTATCACCGATCTCGTCTATTAGAACATGTATTTCCGGCAAAATCTCATCTTCTTCGCATGCGTCCAAAGAGTTGTCTACAGCTTCCTTTACTACTGTTATAATTGATTTCTGAGGGTTTTCGAATCCTAGTAGGTGCTTGTTCTTTTCGAAGAACTCCGCCACCGATATTTCCTGGTGATCTCCACCTGTTTGCTCAATTGTTTGTTCGTTTATTCCGTTCGCCATCTAATTACACCTTTGAATACATTTGATATCTACCATGTTTTTACCTTACCGTTTTATGCTGCCCTGGTTCTTTTCCAGATAACCGTAAGCTGATGAGTGTGATCTGCCGTTCAGAAGCTGTTTGATTACTTCTGAAACAATTTCAATATTCTGGGCGAAACCTATTACTCCGATAGTCTTGCCGTATATTGAAATATCCACATTTCCTTCTTTTTCAAGGTGTCTCCTTGTCTCACCATCCCTACCTATAACCCGACCTTTCAATCTGTCACGGGAGTTCTCGGTTGAGGCAAAGTTGCTTATATCAATTACATGCAGCATCTTGTCTTTCTCAGCTATCTTTAACGCCTTTTCAGGGTTAAAACCTCTTCCAACAGCTTTCACTATATTTGATCCGTCCATCTCATCTATTGGATCCCCTTCAATAGATACAAGGTTGTCCTGGATCTCAAGATCACATTCAGTTCGTTCCTCGATCCTTTCCTTTGTCTCACCGCCCTCTCCTATCAGCACGGCGACCCTGTCTTCCGGTATTCTTACTTCCCTCATTCTGTCTATATAATATACCAAGTCTCTGCAACTTTTTTATACCTAAGATCTCTACTTCAGGGCTTCTTAGCCCGAAATAATTGACTTAAACCGTTTCTGTGTTTCGGTCTCTGCTCCCTGTCTCTCAAAGAAATCTGCCGCATTCTCCACATCCCTTCTTAGCAGTTCCTCGGCCTCGGGATGGGATTTGTGGACACCCTGTGAGAAATCTATCCAGACCTTCATTCCTGCGGATTTTCCACTTCGACATCCTTCATCTTGGGGTAAGGTGAGAAGTTTTCACCTATGAACTCCATAATAAGGATATTTTCATGGACATTAACCGGTTTTGGGCAGTTAACGTAATCGCGGGCTATTTTCAGGTTCCTGTACTCCTTTTTACACCACTTATTGATGATTGATCGTCTGTCGTCCTTGACATTCCTGAACCTTTTGTCGCCTCTGAGATATCTTTTCATCTCCCGGAAGCTTCCCGCTCGCCTCATGTATATCTTGAGAATAACTCTCTCGCCTTCAGGTGTATCAGCCAAAAATACTACAGACTCTTTTCCGGACTCTACAACCCCATAAACTTTCTCGACTACCTCTCTCTCACTCAGTTTCATCAACGCTTTAGAGGTTTCATGGTCGAAGACATTCTGGAAAACTTTTCTGGCCTCG
>PXPD01000039.1:1725-6638 GCA_003009815.1 Nanohaloarchaea archaeon SW_4_43_9
CGGTCTTCTTGCATTCCAGTTCTGCACCCCTTTACTGTGGAACTCGGATTCAAGAACGCGGGAGTATACCAGTGGTAGGGGTGCCACTATACCCGCTAGAACCGGTAAAATATGGTACTTCAGTTTCACAGGGGGTTCCATGATATGTTTCCATGCCTTTTCAATAGAATCGCACGATTTCTCGTAGTATTCCTGGCTATGAGCCAGGTTCCCCGCTGAGAAATTACCTGAATCTACATTATTGCATATTTCTGTCTGGTAATGGACATTGTACTGGCTGTACACGAAAAACAGTAGATTAACCAGAAGAAAAGTTCCGACCAAAAGAATCAAACCCTCAATCACGGTTTCTGCTTTCATCTTTCTCTAGAGGAACTCTGAAATTTCGCCGAGGTAACCGTTGTCCTCAAGCCATTCGTTTTCAGCCTGTGAATAGCTCTGGACTATATCACCTTTTTCGTCTCCCTGAATATCCCATGGACTTACAAGTACTACAGAATCTCTTTTCACCCATATACCTCTCTTTTTTGAACCTGGAATACGGCAGATTCTCTCTCTATCATCAGTACAGTAAACCCTGTATTTTCCGCCTCCTTCTTTCCTGAGTACGATTCCCAGTACTTCATCTCCTTCCGGTTCACGTACACGTCCTACTCCTTGATCTTCTTCATCGCTCATAGCAACTATTTCACAGCCCAGTTTTTTAAAGCAAAAAATTCCGAATGATGAGAGGAAGCAGAGAACTTCTCTTAGAAGATTTGGAAGAAACTTTAGAGAGATCTCAAGAAGATGGAGGAGAAAGGTTCAATCTTGTGGAAGTTGACAGATAAGTAGGGTGGTTCAAGAGATAAGTCTTTCTTCGATTTCATCTGTGAAATGATAGGAGTCTTCATTTTCCAGATTATCTATAACGTGCTCTAGTTGCTCGCTGTTTAGGATTCCTTTCTTTTTGCAGGAGAGCAGGAAAGTCGGCAGGTCGTAACAGTTCTTTCCCTCTTCTTTTGCCAGTTTTTTGGCGTCTCTATCATCGATAAGTAGTATGTCTTTATCTTCTGAGAGTTCTATACAGGCTATTTCTCCTTTACCGTATCTTTCCCTGCTATATCCGAGCTGGGAATAATCTATCTCGATAATTTCGGTCCTTATTATGCCCTCACTATTTTCTCTGGATATCTGACGGGATATTATTTCATATATTTTGGAATCTTTCAGTTCGTCTATTACTTGGGTAGGGACAGAAAATTCATCTGTGTCGAAGAATTCTGTTATAAGCTCTAACCTGTCGATTTTGGCCAGTGAACTCAGAAATCCTGTATCTGCTATGACTTTCATGCTTTACCCAGTAGATTTTCTGAGTCTTCTTCCATTTCTTCTACTGATTCGGGGCCTCTCCTGATTTCTATTCCTCTGCCGGAGAGCTCTTCTTTTATCTCTTCATAGCTCAAATCGGCTAGTTCGGCCGCTCTACCTAGGGAAATCTTTTCTTCCTCGTATAGCTCTACGGCTAGTTCAAGTCTGAGTTCTTTGTTGGCGGCTAGCAAGGTGTTTATTGCGTCTCTTACAAATTCGTCCTTATCTCTGTAAGAGCCTACCTTGCCTCCTGCCTCGATTATATCTTCAGCATCCTCGAATACCGGCATTATCCCAGTTCCACCTACATGCTATTGTTGGCGACATAGACTTATACGGATTACCCTTGTTCATTCTTTCATTACTTTCTCTAAAGCCGGACCGAGATGACATTCCTGTAGACTTTCTGGCCATCTCTCTCGGTTATCAGTTCGTATGATCTCTTAACATCAGGGTTGTGCTGGGCTTTCAGCATTGAAAGAATCTCTCCGGCTATCTTCTCCGTGGACAGGTAGAAGTCGAAAACGTTATCATTTTTCTCAATGTTGGAGAGGAAGCTTCCTCTATCCTCGTTCGTTATTTCAGCGGCTTTATCGGCCATTCTGTTCTCCCCGAAGCTGCATCTTGACCTTGTAGAAACCGCCGTGGAATCTTGAGCAGTTCTCACACTGGTGTTTCTTGACTCTCAGCTCTGTATCGTACTCACCTTTCATCTCATCCTTGAATGCATGGACTCTGACAAACATCTTGTTATCCTCCTCCCAGTACTGCAGCTCCATCTGCACATCCTCTTCAGCAAAATCCTGAAATTTAATCCCTAACTGCTCCTCCAGCGTGTATTCCTCGATCCATTCCCCTTTTTTCCTCATTCTTCCGCATGTAGAGCAGACATCTATTTCCACAACTTCCGGTATCTCAAGCAGATCATTCTTGTCAGGGTAGCAATTTGGACAGAGCTTCTTCTCCCCGCCGTAAAGCTCTTCTGTTTCTCTTCCGCATCTTGGGCAGAACTTTGAAAGCTCCATGGCTTTACTTCATGTGGGAAAACTTATATTCTAAAACTCAATTCGGTCGCCTTCCTCAATCCCCAGATTCTCGAAACTCTCCAGGAGATAGGAATATTTTTGACCCGGATAATAAAGACTCCAAGTCCTGGGACTCCAGCTCCATGGCTCGGCTTTCTGCACCTCTATTACCTCCTTATCCGAACTGAAGCTCAAACCCTTTGCCCGGGAAAGAAAGCTATCGGCAAGATCGGCCTCAAATACTTTTCCACCGGCTTTTACCTTTAGACTGTCCATATCAAATGTTTGTAGCAGTCAACTTAATTAAGATTAAAAAACATGTTTTGCAAATTAATCAAGTGTATAGAGATATTAGAGAACGTTTGAAGAGGATCTCAGCTTCTTCAGCCATTGCCTTAACTATTCTGACTATATTCACATTTGCTTTTGATTCGGGATATCCGGGATCAATAAATCGATTAGCAGGTTTTATTGGAATAACAGAAACGACCTTACTTTCAGCTACTTATCTATTATCAGTTCTCGTTATCCTCCTAATAGACAATAATTTCAGAAAAGACTCTGAAAAACCCGATTACTACACTGAAAAGGAGTTGAGACTTACTTACGTTTTTCTAAATCCGATACTCGCAGGATGGTTCTTTATTACAACGGCATTTGCGTTAAATAATGTTTTATTATCAGTTGGCGGATTTGCCCTGATACTGTATTCCGGCTTTAAATTAAGCCAAGATGAATTTCGAAAACTAGGCAGAATAGCATTTTGTATTTTAAGCGCAGTTTCGCTTTTCATAGCGTTTTATGCAGTCTTATTAGGTCTTGCTATTATGACTTAAGTACTTGCTCTACGAAGACATTCTCATGCTTCATCACTGGTTCCTTTCTATCGCCTTCTCCGTTCTGAATGAAACAAAGTAATGGGTGGTTAACTTTGACTAGTTTTCATTTGTCTTGGTTTTCGTTATTATAGGTTTGACGAATATGTTTGCGTGCCGCATTTTTGGCGCTTTCCGATTCTGTTTCCCTTTCTCAAATTTTATGAGGTCGTGTTCATAGAGTAGTTTCAAGTCTTTCGATACTCCGCTGACATCTCTGCCTACTTTTCTGGATAGTTCTCTAACTGATTCGGTTTCTCCCTCTTTGATTATTTCTATTAGCTCCATTCTTTTCTCGGTGAAAACCTTTTGAGCGGTTTCTCTGTTAAGCATTAGCACGTCTTCGTAACCTTGTTCTGCCAGGTCTTTTGCGATCTGTATTTCGTTAGATAGTTTTTTCTCTGTGGGCAACTTTACCACCTACTGTTGTATTTAGACAACAACACTTATTATAATATTTCCAAATACCTCCAAAATCAGAAAATCCATTCGATAAACATTCTAACCCGGTTTTGTTCGGTTTGATACGAATGAACGCTGATTAGGAGATCGCTGCAGATAGTTCATAAAAGTTCTAAAATGCTTCTCTAGTCGGATAAAACCGAGAGATCAGGTTTCAGGTTATTTCAGCGACCTAGAAAAGTTTTTGTATATAAACCATTTTTAACGGGTTAATAGCAATTTTGAAGGATTAAAAACCCTTTTTTGTCGCAATGGGATATTTTAAACAGTTCTAAACTGTCAAAGACGATTGGAAAACCGTTAGAATCCGTTCATAAACGGTTAAACACCGGTTTTGACCAAACCCTTTAAAAGGGTGAATGATGAATGTAGGAATAAGGAACAGCGAAAAGTAACGCTGGGATCCACGACCCATTAGTATATAATCCACGCACGTGTGGAAATGGCTTTTTTCGGGAATCGGGATCCCGCGGAGGAATGAAGCCTCCTCCGATAACGCACACTCTATTAATGTGTGCTCCGACAGGCCTCTCCGATCGGAGAACCTGTGACCCGAGAAACGGCTTCAGTGAGGCACGCATCTTGAGTGCCGCACTCAAAAACCAAGACGAAGTACCAAGAACACTCACCACACAGGTGAACACACAATTATGAAATCAATCAAAAAACTCAAATCAACAGGTAAAGCTGTAGCAGGCTCTGCACTTCTCGTAGGAGCAACTCTTACAGGAGCGGCCGGTCTAGCTTCAGCTTCATCACACAACATGGACTCCGGATCAATGGATCTCGGAGACTATCCAATGCCATTTGTAAATGAAGATGGCGAAGTCGACACAACAATTGTAGTCGGCGAACAGGCAGCAACAGCAGACGTTGTTGGCGCAATTAACGTTGCCGGATCACTCGGTAACGCAGCCTTCATGGAAGAAGAAGTAAACGTAGACGTATCAGGAGCAACAGCTTCATGGAGCGCAGAAAACGGAGAAACACTGAACAGAAGAAACTCAGACATCTTTTTCGGAGAAGGAACAACAACAGGACAAGTAAGGTTTGATGGACAGGACATCAACGCACTAGAAACAACAACTGTAAGATCTGAAGACAATGAAGAAGTAGAACTAGAGCACGATCTTAGAGTAGGAGACCGATCACAGGTATTCAGCTCAGACAATGGAGACGTTGACGACCCTGTACTACATGT
>PXPD01000040.1 GCA_003009815.1 Nanohaloarchaea archaeon SW_4_43_9
TGCAGGAACTCTGGAACATCTTTTTCGTCCTTAGAGATTTCTTTCTCATCCATTATCTCGACTTTTGTATCCATTTCGTTCCTATCTCTCTTGTCCAGTATCTCAATTTCCTGGTTAGCTTTAGAACTGTTCGCGTTATCAGTAGAAATTCGTTTTGGTTCACTATTTTCGGATGGTGATTCCTGCTCTACAGAGGTTTCTTCTTGCTTTCGGGATTGCCGGGGGTTTTGCGTTTCTCCATTTGAAGCCTCATCTTTTTTCTGAACAGCTTTCTGCCCTGAGTGTCCGTTAGGTGAAGATCCGTTTGGCTTTGAACCACTGTTTAAAGCGGAGCTGTTAGATTCCTCCCGTTTCTCTCTAAGCTCTTCCAGCATGGTCTCAGAAATATACATAGGTGTGATATCAAGGTCTCTGATTGCCTCGATATCTTTATCAGTGATATCTTCAGCGGCTTCTTTGCCGACTATACATCCTTCTTTCGTCAGTTTCTTTACAGCGTGCTTGTTCATTCAACCTCCCCGTTTCCCCTTTCTTTCTATATGTAGAATTTTTCTTCAACCAGTTCCCGAATCTGGCTTTTAATGTTGCTGGATAGGTCAACACTTATCTCCCTGGTCCGGCCGTGCCTCCCCTTAGACTTGACATTCGCATTGATAATACCCAGCATATCAAGCTCTGAGATTAGTCCTGAAACCCTTCTCTGCGTTAGTTCTGATACCTCTACGTTTTGGCAGAGTTCTTTGTACTCGGAGTAGACATCTCCTGTAGCGATCTCGTTTTCGTCCTCGGTCGCATTTAGGATAGTGTAAAGCACTAGTTTCGAATGTTTTGGCTGAGATCTTACTGTCTCAACAACCCTGTCTCTCTCAATCTTGTCCTGTGCTCTATCAACATGTTGCTTTACAATCTGTTCAGATTCACTTCTTTCAGCCAGCTCTCCCGCTACTCTTATAAGATCAAGAGCTCTTCTGGCATCGCCGTGTTCTTGGGCGGCTAGTGCAGAACATTTTGAGATAACTCCGTCCTTGAGAACATCCTCTCTAAACCCTTTATCAGCCCTGTCTTTCAGTATCTCTCTTAGCTCAATTGCGTTGTACGGTGGGAATATAATTTCTTCTTCTGATAGGCTGGATTTGACCCTGGAGTCCATGTACTCCGTAAAGTTGAGGTCGTTTGAAATTCCTACAATAGAAACCTTGGTCTCCTCTAGATCATCGTTTATCCTTGTAAGGTTGTAGAGGAACTCATCTCCTACCTTTTTTACTAAAGCATCAATTTCGTCCAATGCAATTATAACGACTCCTTTCTGCTCCTGCAGAGCTTCAAAGAATCTATTGTAGACTTCATCAGTAGGAAGACCTGTACTTGGGACATCATCTCCTAGCTGTCCGGCCAGTTTAGCTAGTAGTCTGTATTCTGTATCTGCAACTTTCTTCATCTTGCAGTTAATATAAACAATTTCTAAATCTTTACTCTCGTTTTTAGCTACTGTATGAAGCTCGTTTGTAACATGCCTTGTAATAAGCGATTTTCCAGTTCCTACAGATCCGTAAATAAAGACGTTGCTCGGATCATCTCCTCTGAGAGCTGGAGCAAGTATTGAAGCAAGATCATCTATCTGTTCATCTCTGTGGAGAATATTGTCAGGAACCCAGTTAGTTGTGAGCGCGTCCTTGTTTTTGAAGAATGTATCTTGGTCGATATAGTTTGAGAACATCGACTGCAAATTGCTTTGACTCATTCATTACCCTCCCTTCTGTACCTTGATTTCATCTGTGTTATTTCCATTCGAAATTAAGGTTTATATTAGTATTCCAGTCGAAGCCGAGGTTTTGAGAAAACGGATTAACCCCCACCCCTTGTTTTCGAGTGGAACTTATCTAACCACACATCTACCGATATAACAGTGTTATATTATATTATGGTGTTATAATAGTCAACTCTTTCTCTGGGAAATATTTTTCCAGTCGAAATTGAGGGGTCGGTGTCTAGAAGCCGATTTTGGCCCGAAACTTGATTATGAGAAGCCTAGAACCGATTTAGTATTTTAGCTTATCGGAACGATTTCAGATTGTCCTAGAACATATTATGTGTTAAAAAGTATCTATAACTTATTGAATATCTTTTAGCACTCTTTTTATTTGTTTGAAGCTCTTAAAATCTTTTTTAGAGCTAGAAAGAATCGTAAAATACCTTCAACACCCCCTGATTTCAAGTGGAACCAAGTGTTTCCTGAAATCTGGTTAAATCCTCTCGCTAGAGATCTGACATTAATCTATATAACACTGTTATATTATTCTCAAGATTCAGGTTGTTCCAGTTATTTAAGATAAAAACACCGATTCCATCATCACAATGTCATATCACAGCGGAACAGAACATCAGTCACCATCTTCTAAAACCGCCAGAATCTGCGCTAATATTGTCGCATCAGTACTGCTTACTGTAATAGCTATGGTGAGAGCAGTCTTCAAAGCTGTGTTTGGCATACTCTCGGCTATGGCTGGTTAAGCTCTTTTTCCAAAAATCTCTCCAGTTTTCCTGTTTCTTTATTGAGTAACTCTAGTTTATTTTCTAGCTCTGATTCCTCCAGGTTACCAGATTCCCTAGTAAGACCTTTCTCGGTTCTCCGGATGAAACTTCCCTTAGATGTCTCCAACTTTTCAGTAATAAATCCAGGTTGTTGTGTTCTAGAAACCTTGAATTCTTTTGTTTCAAGTAGAGAATTACTGCTCTCGATACTTCTCTCAATTTTAACCCTTCCATTCACTGTGTTCCATTCGATACTGGTTTCCCTCTCCTCCATACCGATCTCGATATCGGAAGTAGGGGATGAAAATGTTCTGAAGAAGTTTCCGATAGAGATTGATCTTGTGGAGTTCATCGAGTTTCTAACTTTGATGTTATGTTTTTCATTATTGAGCTTCACTGTCTGATTGCCTGTTTCAGTTCCTAAGACTCTCCAGTTCAGTGTTTTCTCTTCCCCGGCTGGAATAGATACTGATCTAGTCTGATTTTCTAGCATCCCGAGCTCTGTTCCTTGTCCTGTCCTCAGTCTGAGGCTTGTGTTGGTCGTGAAGCTGTTCGGGTTCTCGATTATCGCAGTCACTTCTCTAGTACTTCCTTTCCTAAGTTCCGGACTGAAAAAGCTTATTTTCAGGGGTTTCCCAACTCTGACAGTTTCTCGAGTCTGGGCTAGAATATTATCTTCAACTAGGATTAATTCGACATCTTTTTCTCCATACGAAAGGTTCTCAATTTCAATACTGTTACTTCCCTCTTCTATACGAACATCCCTTGATCCGGTTCTGTTATCGATTCTGTAAATAATATCTCCATCGAGACTTTTCTGGGAGAATATTTTTGCTTCCAGAGTTCTGTTGTTTAAATCGGGTTTGATGTTGACCGGTGTCCGGTACTTTATCTCAGCGTTCGCTGATTCAACTACTTCGGTCAGGTTATCATTTGTTTTGAATCCTGAGACTACAAAGTTAAGCTGGTTGTTGTCCATCGATAGATCTGCTTTCTGTATCTCAATGTTTCTCTTGCTAGTATTGAAGGTCTTCCCTCCAGAAGTAATCGGTTGGTAGGTCTCAGTACTGATGTTTTCGTAGTCTTGGGTTGTCAGGTTGATATTTCTGTTGAGAATGCTGGATCCTCTTGGCAGTCTCTGACTGAATGAATATAACGGCGTTATACTTACTCCTGGTTCAAGGAGATAGTTTGAGGCGTTCGACTTAACAGTCTTCCGATCTCCGTGTTCCACTATCTTCTGGGGTGTCTCAAATGAAATTTCTAGTTTGCAGATGTTCTCCTCACAGCCTCTCTCTGTTTCAAAGTTTTTGTTCTGGATCGGATCCTTCTTCATTTCCGGATTACCATAAAGTCTTAGCGAGCTCTCCATTTTCTCCCTAATACCAGATCTATGGATAGTGGTTGGAGAGTAGATCAGATCGGTTGTCTTCAGCTGGTTTACTGAGGCTTTGAGAGAGTTACCTAGTGTCTTCCTGTGAAGGAAGAAGTTGTAGCCTGTTATTGAAGAGTAGGCAGGGTAGTTTACGCTTGAGTAACCGAGATAGCTGGAGGCTCCTTTTTCCAGGAATTTCTCTTTCATCTCTCCTTTTGATGCTAAGTTGGAGTTATCCCAGATAATCGTTTTCTGCATTCTCGGAATCTGTTCAGGTTCGAATGTTTTCCCGCCACTGTATCTACCTGATGATTTATTCTCCTCTGGCAGAACCCAGTTGTCTTCATCACCTATCCCCTGGTAGTAGAGTATATCAGTGTCTTCTATGTTGTTTTGTAGAGATGTCTGGTTAAGATTCGGATGCCTGTCTGGCCATATAAATACGTAGAGCAGTTTCATAATCGATTTTTGGACAGCTCCTTCCTCGCTCAGTGGATCGATGTCAAGCTCTTTCATTCTGTCAATCCCTCTTTCCGAGTTGAATTCGAGGGTGCTCCACTGAAACTCGAAGTACATCTCCATCAACTGCTCGGTATAGTTCAGAGCTTTGACGATTATAAGAAAGTTTTCCAACGCGTTAGCCGCTGTCTCGGATACAAACCTCTCGACAATATCGCCCATATCCTCAACCTCTCCCAGAAATGCAGTGATCTCAACCGGGGCTAAACTGGTCAGGAACTTTACAGGGTCGGATCGATACTCCACTAAATGAGTTGTATCATAGCCTTCTTTCTCGAAAACCGATTCAAGACTTGAACCATACCTCAGCCCTGCGCCACCGGTAGAAAGAATGACAGGCCAGGCTGGATATCTTCCTACACCAGTCTCCATGAAAGTATCGTTATCCAAATCACCGTATTCAAGATCTGTCCTGTAAGTGTCGCCGTCCTCGGAATCATAGAAGAAGCCTTTCTCAACAGGATCAGATTTCTGTTTTGCTGGCGCATCTAGGAGAGAAATATACTTCCCCTGGAAGACCGTTTTCCTGTTCTCGCCTATCCTGTCAAAAGTATTTTTGATCTTATCTTCTAGTATAACGGCGTTATACTCGGTCTGAATAGGCAGAGAAGACTGCTTTGTCGCCATGTGAGAGGCTAAGAGCCCGGATTCGGAATCTATGTCCGCAACGGTTATGTGGTGAGGTTCAAATTTTTCGATGAATAAATTCTGTAAGTCTCTGACAGAGTAGTTGCTGAAATCTCTGTCCGCCATGTTTTCGCTAAAAGTTATGGTTGCATTGTTTCTCGCTGCAATCGGCGCCAGATAAACCATCTTTTCTCTCGAATTAGTGTAATACTTTTTCTTTCCTTCACTTAGGTTGGAGAAGTCCGCATTTCTCGCCTTTGTGGCGTTCTCAATGCTTTCTGGAACAGCAGGTTGATCACCAGGGAAGACCGTCATGTTGAGGCTGTTAGCTTTCAGAACCTCCTTTGAAGTGCCGTAGATAACGGAGTCCTCGTCCACAGGTTTTCCATTGCTTAGTTCGTGAACCTCTATAGAGCTCTGCTTCTGAACAACCAGTTCGTCTTTCCCATCTTCATCAAAATCAGTACTGTCCAGTCTGTGAACAGTGTCATTCACATTAACTCTGGAAACCTCTCCCGAATCAATGTCTGTAAAAACAATCTCCGAACCCCTCGAACCAGCGACTAGGCTATGATCTTTTATATAGTAAAGATTCTCTAGATCGCCGGTTTCGGCGCTCCTTAATTTTTCTCCCTGACCGTTCAGGAATATTAACTCGCCATCCTTAGAGTATATGATGTAATCCTCTGCGACTATAGGCCTATTGAAGTCATCGATATCCTTAGACCAGAGCAGGGTTCCCTTACCAGATCTTAGGATAATTTCTTCATGTGTCGTTTCTATTATTTTATCTTTGTAGAAAATCCCACTGACCAAGTCTGATTTTTTATTGCTTTCAAAGTCTAGATCGCCATCAAGTTCCCTTACTTCTAATTTCGCTTTTTTGTATCTGCTACTTCCTCCTATAAGTATTTCCTTTTCATCATCACTATCAATGTCTTTCTGGTTGTTTGGTACAGATCTTGAGTAGCCGCCCGTATTTAGTCTAAAGGAGTTCTCTGTTTCAACATTGTGAATTACTAGTGCGTTCAGTGAGGAACCTGCTATATAGCTTGAATTACCGTGATAGAGACCTGTATTATCTACATAATTAGAGAGTTGAATTTTACTAATAACGGATTTTGAAGAAAGATTAATTAGTCGAATGGAGTTGTCAGAAACTCTTGTCCCAATGACCACTTTCTCTCCGTTGGAATCAATGGATTTTGATAATGTAGGTCCTGGATTTTTGGACCAGACCCCTTCTTTGGAAACGGAGAAAAATTTATTTTTAGTTGCTGTAAAAATTGAGTTAGAATTTGTATTAATACCTAAAATATTACTTTCAGCGCTGAGACTCTTTATATGATCTGTTTGAATACTATAAGCTGTTGTAATAAATAAAAATATTATTAAAGCGGTAAAATATTTTCTCATAGTTTAACTAAATCCCGGCTATTAAAAAAAGTAAAGAAAGTTGCTGCTGACTGCATGTATAGATACTATATGAAGATCGGAATGGTTACAACGCAATTTGCAGATACAGGAGGTGTTGAAAATGTAGTTAGATCTATCTCTAAAGAACTAAATGACGAGAATGAAGTGCATCTTATTACCAGAGAAAGGGCGATCAACACTGAAGAATTTTCTTCTGAGTTCGAAAAAATACATGTAATAGAAGGAACAGAAAACTATAAGGATTTTCTACTTAAAGGCAGGAAATTTCTGAAAAATAACCAATATAATTTTGATATTCTCCATTTCCATAACTGGTCTCCTATTCTCCCCGCATTTGGTCTAAATAAACCTACAATACTGACTTTTCACGGCACCACCTTTGATGTTAAAATGAGTGATAAAGAATACATCGGTGCAGGCCTCTACTGGGTTTTAGAAGAAATATCTCTCAATATACCCGATAAAGTAACTTCGATAACACAAGCCCATCTCCGACCTTTTCACACGTTCAAAGATATAGAAATAATAAGGAACGGAGTCAACACGGAAGAATACAAACCTGCGGAAAACCAAAAAGAACAGTTCAGAGAAAAATGGAATATTCAAGGAAAAGGAGTACTGATAGTTGGTAAACATGTGCAAGCAAAAAACCACTCTCAGCTTATTGAAGCCGTCTCCCAAGTTGAACAGGAAACAACATTAATGATCCCTAGTGACGGCCCACTTAGACAGGATTTAGAGCAGAAAGTAGAGAAATTAGATGTAAATGCCGAGTTCTACGGTACAGTTTCTAAAGAAGAACTTATTGAGCTCTACCAATCGGCCGATCTGTTCTGTCTGCCCAGTAAAAATGAGGGATTACCCCTAAGCATGTTAGAAGCATTAAGCTCAGGTCTTCCCGTACTAGTATCAGACATAGGGGATAACAAAGAAATAATAGAGAGGTCGAGAGCTGGTAAGACTTTCTCACCAGATAATACTGAAAATCTTCAGAAAAAGATTGTAGAAATTCTTGAATCTGATTTAGATCAGAAATCAGAAAATGCCAGGGCATTTGCAGAAGAACTAGACTGGAAGAATATATCTTTTCAGTATCAACAACTATACAGAGAAATGATGTAATGAAAATAATGGTAGTAATCCCAAAATTCGTTCCTGATACATATGGAGGAGCAGAATTTGAAGCCAAATGGCTCTCCGAAGCTTTTGCTGAGGAAGGTCATGAGGTGGTGCTTCTCACTGAACAGTCAAATGAGAAACCAGCTATAAGTAAGGAAAATGGCGTAAAGGTTTATCGGACTATCAAGGAAGGTCGTACAGCAGAACCTCAGGCATATTACGAAATTCTGCGATTATGGCGGAAAGAGAAACCGGATGTAATCCATGGACATCATGTCTATCCAACAGGTCTCTGGCTATATCCGGTAATGAAATTCTCACCAACACCAGTCTATCTGACATCTCACGCAGAGGACATTAGAAGGGAAAGCAAATGGGGAAATGGGATAAGAGCAAACCCAGTTAAAGACAAGCTAGTTAAAAGGGCGGCCAAAGCATCTGATAAGTTAATACTGTGCGGAGGCAATCTGATTGAAGAAGCAAAAGACATGGCTTTATCTGAAGATCAATACATAGTCATAAACAACGCGATAGATCTGAAACAGGGAGAATATACTGAATTCCAAGTTGGAGAGGTCTACAGCAAGTTCGACCTAGATCAAGACAAGAAACAGGCATTCTTCATCTCCCGGCTAGTGCCGAAAAAAGGTCTTGATACGCTTCTGGATGCGATAGAATCTGTAGAAAGAGAGGACATAGAGTTCGTGATAGCGGGAACAGGGCCGCTTGAAGAAGAAATAACAGAAGAAAAAGAAGAAAGAAAACTGGAAAATCTGACAATAACAGGAAGAATAACAGAACAGGAAAAAGAAATGCTATTCCAGCAATCCGAAATATTCCTCTTCCCAAGCTACAGCGAAGGATTCCCAATAGTAATACTCGAAGCCATGAAATACGGCTGCACAATAATAGCATCAAACATACCAGGACCAACCGATATTTTGAATGAACAAAACTCAATACTATTTGAACCTGGAAACTCCGAAGAATTAGTTCAAGTACTTAATAGCAAGAAACTGAAAGAAGAAAATATGAACCGGCTCTCGAAAAGAGCAATTAAGGATGTTAAGAAATTAAATCCGAAAAATGTGTCACAGAGATATCTCAAGGTGTTTAAGTAGTGGAAAAGACTCTAGTAATAGCCTTTGATGGATTAGATTATGAACTTATACAGGAATTTGGTCTTGAGAGTATTTTACAAGAAGAACATGGCCAAATAGATAATTATTCAAATACCTCATCGATTAAGACCTCTGAGCTATTTGCATCATTTATTACAGGAGAAAACTACTCTAAACACGGAATAAAAGGGTTATCTATATGGACTAATTCCAGAGTATCTAAAGTAGAAGAGGTTATCGGGAAAATGCCTTATTCACAAAAAACTGCAGAATTAAGGAAGGCGATTTACGAGTCTCTGTCTTTTCTCTCTGCTAAAAAAATAAGGTACGATAAGAGATTTCTTAATTCAGATACTATATTTGAGGAAGTTGAGAACTCACGAGCTATGTTTGTACCCGGATATAATCCAAGTAGGTACTGGCAGTTAGGCTGGGATATGTCTCCGCTGAGCTATAATATCTCCGTCGAAGAAACCATAGAGCTATGGGACACACGAGAGTATCGACATAGAAAAGAGATGCTTTTCAGAGAGTTAGAATCTGAAATAATTCCTGCCAGAGATTTTTTGATGTGTCACTTTCACAGGCCTGACATTCACCAGCATATGTATGGGGACAAAGACACAGGGAACTTCGACAGAAACAAACTCAAAAAACTCTATGAGGAGACAGATAGACTAGCCGGAGAGATCAAAGAAAAAGCAGAAAGCAAAGGATATGAAAGAATAATTTTCATGAGCGATCATGGTTTGCCTCAAGGAAATGAACATAACAAGAATGCATTTCATTCTACAAAAGAGCCCTTATTTTCTTCAAAACCTAAAATTACCGACTTTTTTAGCACGCTAGTATGAATAAGACTGATATAATAACAGGTTTGAAGAATCCTTGTAAAGTGCCTAAATACCTTTATCATAGAATGAAAGAGTTCAAATACTATTTTGATTTTCAGAATTTAGAGGTTGATGAACAGGTTCTGAGCAACTATAAACAAGCTAGGGAGAAAATTGAGTTAGAATTCCAAAGCTTGTCTGGGCAGACGCGCGGTGAGAATTATTCTCCAGGAGTAGTATCAAGAGAAGATGCAGAAAATTTGAAAGGATTAATTCAGGAACAAGAGCCGGATATAGTTGTTGAAACTGGAGTATGTAACGGGATGTCTACTTTAGCTATACTTGAAAGTTTAGATGCTTCTGGCAAACTTTGTTCAATAGATTTGCCTGAGAAGCCAAATAGTAGTGAGGATGAATTTTGGAGCGGTAAAGGAGGTTCGGTGATACCGCCAAATAAGTCACCTGGCTGGATAATACCGGAGGATTTGAGAGAGAATTGGGAACTAATCTTGGGAAACTCTATGTATGAACTGCCTGATTTATTGGAAGATTTAGAAAAGATAGACATCTTTATCCATGATAGTGAACACTCATATGAGATGATGATGTTTGAATTCTGTTTGGCTTGGAAGCATTTGAAGAAAGGAGGGTATTTAGTCTGTGATGATCATAACTGGAATAATGCCTTCCATGACTTTGCTGAAGAGAAGGAATTGGCAAAGTATAGAATAGGTAATTTGGGGTTGGTTCAAAAATGAGCAAGGTACTAGTTGTTGCCTTTGACGGGGTGGATAAAGAACTAATTGAAGAATTTAAGCTGGACAACATCCCTCAGAAAGAGTTTGGAACTATTGATAATTCAACGGATGTTACGACTATAGTCACATACGAGCTTTTTGCAAGTTTCATAACAGGGGGAACATGGAAGGATCATGGTGTTATAGGATTAACTAGGCCTGAAAACAATGTTCTGAATTCTTTGGAAAATTTGAGATCTATTGATTTATTCCAGAGAACAAATGAGGTTAGAAAGAAGCTTTATAATTTAGTGCCCTTGATTGATGGAGAGTTTCGTAGATATAACAAGAAGGATTTGGATTCGGAAACGTTTTTTGAGAAAATTGCTAGCTCTAAGGCAATTGATGTTCCTTCCTATAATTTAGGTTATTCTGTAGAGCTTATGCCTATTTTAGAGAAATATGGGTTAAAGGAGGCTGAGAAAGAACTTGACAGATTTACTAATTGGAAGCGTTGGGAACTATTCGATGAAATGGAAAAAGACCACGATTTAATTATGGCGCATTTCCATAAGCCGGATCATATTCATCACTGGTATTGGGAAGTAGGTAAGATGGATAAGGTGGAAGAAACATATCATGAGATGGATGAATTTGCTGGAGAAATCTTAGAGAAGGCAGAGGAGAACGGTTTTGATACAGTCATCTTTATGAGCGATCATGGTCTACCAGACGTTGAGAATGGAGGGCATAACGAGAATGCTTTCTACTCATGTAATCATGAGCTCTTCGGAGATGAAACGCCGCATATAACTGATTTCAATGATAAAATTCTGGATTTAACAGATCGTGAAAGTGCTGGAGATGTGGTTGAGGAAATAAATATTTGAGACCCCGATTTTTACCGTAAATTCTTATTACTTCTTGTTAAAGTCCGAATTGAGAGATGATAACTTCCGTAATTATCCCGACTAGGGATGATCCCGGCGTTTTTGATGCTATTGAGTCGGTGAGAGGGCAGAGTTACGATGATTTTGAATTGATTGTTGTTGATGCTTCTACTGGTTCCCAGAAGGAAAGCTTGGAGAGTTTCTGTAGTTCGAATGATATTGATTATTTTTACCAGCCGAATCATGATCATAAGCCGAATCTGAACGGCGCCAGGAACCTGGGAATTGAGAATTCTAGGGGAGAGATCATCGCTTTGATGGACGGTGACTGTAAAGCTGAAGCTGATTGGCTGGAGAATCTTCTGGATTACTTTGAGAACCATGATATTGTAGAATGTAATGTCGAGTATGTTTCTGACAGGGACAGGAACTGTCCGATGGATAGGGTAATAGAGAATGATGGCTTGGGTTACCGTTTTCTGGGTGCAGGTCTAGCATTCAAGAGAGAGGTCTGGAAAGACTCGCCTTTTGATGAAGATATTAGTTTCCACGATGATACTGCTTTCGGGTTAGAGGCCCTCTCGAATAATTACTCCTATACTTACGGTGAGCAGGCGGAGATATACCATGATGCTGGCAGGTTCTCAGCAAAGGAATTTGTTAGGGAAAGAATGCGTTTCGAGGGCGATCCAGAGTTCTTCCAAAAATATAGAGATCACGAAAGATTTGATCAGGAGGTAAGCCATTTCGGAAGATTACTGTATCCGAAAGAGCTGGCTGTTCTCTCCGGTTTCATATTTTTCGCAGCACTCTCTCAGTATAACGCCGTTATATCTTTAGCCGGAATTTTATCGATAATGCTTCTCCTCCATTCTATGTATCTCAGAAGAGAGTGGAGTAAGCGGGATCTGGATTTCTGCCCTAGGGACTCGGCTCTACTTTTCTTCTTAGTCCCCTTAACTCTTTTCGTGAAGAGATTCGCAATTTGGAAGGGTGTATTTGAAAGTAGAGTTCCCGTAATTTGATCATTTTACGGGAAGAATTAAAAATCTACACGTTAAAATACTGTTTGGTGGTTAAAATTGTCAACTGTTGATGTGGATGACAGAGGTAGAATCTATGTCCCAAAGGACGTTAGAGAGGATTATGGGAAAAAGTTCAGAATTGTGAGGCTGAAAGATAGTGTAAAGCTTATACCGGTTGATGAGAACCCGGTTGAAGGGCTGAAGCATGCTATGAAAGGCCTAAAAGATGTCTCGAAAGAAGAGATTGAGAAAACTGTTAGTGAAGAGGCTATGAAGGAGATAAAAGATGACCTACGCTGATACAGATTTCTTTACTGCTTTGATTAAGGAAGAGGACTGGCTAAAAGATAACGCAGAGAACTTGATAAGAGAAGGTAAGGAAGTTGAGACGTCTATAGTAACTTTTATAGAAATATTTCTCCTCTCCAATCGGTATGAGATCAATCTTGAAAGAGCTGTAGCTGATATAATGGAGATAGCGGAAACAGATTTTGATGAAAACGTTGTATTTCAAGCTTTAGAATACAAGGAAAGAGGGTTAAACACTTTTGACTCTTTTCAAGCTGCTAAAGCCGGACAGAAAATAATAAGTTCTGATATAGAATTTGACGATGTAGGGCTGGACAGGGTGAAACTGGAGGAGAAAGAATGAAAATATCGCTGATCTGCACGGTCTACAATGAGGGAGAATCGATCCGAGATCTTCTGAATTCAATAGTCAGTCAGACGAGAGTTCCAGATGAAGCCGTTTTCGTTGATGCCGGTTCTGATGATAAAACGAGAGAAATAATCGAAGAGTACCAAGAAGATCACGACTGGATAAGATTGATCGTTGATGAAGGCTGTAATATCGCAGAGGGTCGAAATACTGCAGTAGAAAACGCCGAATATGATTATATTGTTGGAACAGATGGAGGATGTATAGTTGACAAGGAGTGGTGTGAGGCGATGGAAGGAGCATTCCAAGAAGGTCATGAAGCGCTTTCAGGTTTATGGAAACCTCATTCCGAGAACCTTTTCGAATTTGTGCAGGGAATTCACAAGACAGGCCTGGAAAGACGCAGGAAAATATCCGGAACATCTCTATACTGGCGAAGATGCAAAATACAACTCGGATATGAGAAGAGCCGGTTATGAATGGTACGTAGTTAGAGATGCATGGGTTGAATGGAAGATGAGGCCGACTTGGAAAGCATACTGGAAACAGTTCCGGCAGTACGGAGAGGGAGACGCAAGAGCCGGCAACATGTTCGACTACCCTGGAAAAATATTCGGATTATCAAAAGTATTCGTCAGAACTGCGACAACGGCGCTGGCATTAGCAGGCATAGCTTTAGCATTGTATGATCTGAGGCTACTGATTTTAACCTTCATAGGATTGGCTCCCCAGTACGCAAACAAGCTTCCAAGTCTACTCTCTTGTGTAAAGCAGAAAGGCTTCAGAACAGTTCCTTACTGGCTGACAATGATCCCAATGGAATCAATGGCTCATTTCTATGGCTACTATAAGGAGAAGGCGCAGAGCTTACTAGACCTCTAGGCCGTCCAGAAGTTCTACATCTTCAACTTCTTCGTTTTTATTATTCCTATCTCGATACCGGTTTCTGTATTTTCTCTTCCAATTATCTAGGTAGTCTGATACCACTGTTGCTATGTCTGTCTTTATCTTTGAAATTCCAGGTTTCCATCCATCCTTATAGTACCAGTTATTCTTGGCGATGATAGGCGGTTTCATACTCACTTGAATCATTGTCTCACCTTTCTCCGGAAGTTCCTTATTCAGGCTTTTACCATCTATTCTCTCCAGAGATTCTCTTCCGATTATATCCAGAGCTGTCGGTATTAGATCAATAAACCGAGCTCTGTTCCAGCCATCCTCTTCATAGTTTACGAATACGGTAGGCCCGACATTCAGCTCTCTACAGACCGGTTTGTTGTGGCCGTAACGGTTTTTTCCCAGCATTTTCTTTCCGAGAAGTTCGCCGTGATCAGATGTGAAAATGATTAATGTATCTTTGTACAAACCGAGTTCCTTCAGTTCTTCCACATGATCCCGGAAATGTTTCTCGGTGCTTTCAACTCCTTCTTTATAGAGCTTCTTGTTATCACCTTCCTGGCTTTGATCATCAGGGATATCGTTTCCATGCCCTACCTCTCCATAAGGGGTGTGCGTATCCAGCGCTCTCTCAACGTAGAGGAACGGTTCCTCCATCTCCGACAGCTCCTTAGAAGTGATGTGATTACCAAAAACGTTCTTCGCCATAGCTGAGTCGGGGTGATCATAATAACAGTGATTCTCAAAGATATCGAAGAAAGTTTCATTCTCCAAAGTGTCGTAGAATGATCTGACGGTATGTCCAGAAGGATTCATACCAGAAAGCATAGACGAGAAAGATATTGGGGTGTAGGATCCCGGTGTCAGTGTAGGAATTACATTACCTTCCTCGGCTATTGAATCCGGGACGTAGTCATATCTCAGCGCATCTGAGACATAGATAAAGATGTTTTTGAATTCCGACATAGTTAGTGAATAACAGCGGGAAGTATTAAGTTGTTGGGCGTCCAAGTTCTCGGTGTGATTCAAAATGACAAACATCGAGATAGATGATGGTATTTACAATGTTTTAGAGGCCCGGGCAGAGGAAAAAGACTTTGATGAAACAGATGAGTACATTCAATACCTCCTTGAACAGATCGTTGAGAAGATCAAGAGAGAGAAGCAAAACGCAGAGTACACCGAGGAAGAGGAGAAAAAGGTCAAGAACCGGTTGAAAGATCTGGGATATATGGATTAAACATATCCCAGTTCCTCCAGTTTATCCTTTATCTCCATCTCTTTTGATTCCAGCAACTTTTTGTCCGGCAATTCTTGCTCCAATTCCTCTAGTTTTTCTTTATTGTCAATATTTCTCAGTTCGTTTGGATCTTTCTCCAGATTATAGAGTTCAGGTTCCCAGTCTCTGTGAGGATACTCGATATATTTCCAACTGTTAACTCTTACCCCACGGCTCCAGTTCTTTTTCGACTGAAGTGAAGTACCACAGGCTCTCATGTAGACTTTCCTGTTCTCCAGCTGTTTCTGGAGCAGTGTTTCTCCATTGATCCGGTTGCTGTAGTCGATATCTGCGATATCAAGAAGGGTCGGAAAAATGTCTATCTGTCTTACCTGTTTCGAGTTCTCTCCAGATTCTATATCAGTTCCTTTAATGATGAAAGGCACATTAGTTGTGAAATCGTAGATGTTCTCGCCGTGACCTGCCTCAAGGAAATGGTCTTTGTATCTGGTTGATGATAGATTTTCAACTGCTCTGTTTAAAATCCCCTCAGCTTTCCGGGTGTCAACACCGTGAAGATGCCTGAATAATGTTCTTCCTTTCTTCAGATTATTCTGGATGAAACTGGTTCTCCATGAGATGCTTTCGCCGTGATCTCCATGAAGAACGATAAGAGTATCATCGGATACATCATCAACTACCTCCTCCAATTCCCTGTCAAGAGCTGATAGAGTTCTTGCGTAAGGCGTTTTGCCGTATTCCGGGCTGTCAAATTCTTCTGGAACTTCTACAGGTGTATGCATCTCCCACAGGTGGAGGAAAAAGAAGAACGGTTCTTCTATATTTTCTAGCTCACTTTCTAGATTGTCCTTCCATCCTGAGAAGAGATCCTCGCCACTGTTCCTATAATTGTAAGTATTGAATCCTCTATCCAGTTCAGTTTTGTCAACCAGAGGTCCGGATACTTCTGCATGAGTACTGTAGCCATTTTCCGAAAACTTTTCTGCCAGAGTACTTATGTCTTCTCTAAGTTCTGCCTCTCTAAGCGAATTGATCCCGTTTCTCTCGGAGTAAAGACCAGTCATCAAACTGGCAATAGACGGAGTTGTAGTGGTTGTTGTCGAGTACATGTTTCTGAAGTGTTTTCCTTCTTCAGAAAGCCTGTCCAAGAAAGGAGTGTCGGCATGTTCAGTGTTAACATGATCGTCTCTGAGGCAATCGATGCAGATGAATAGTATGTTCACTTTTTTCTCACTTCTATCTGATCATCAGGTCGGCAAGTTTTTCTGCTTTTTCTTCCTCTCCCATTTTTCTTCCTATTCCCACGATGATAGGCCGATCTTCTTCATTAACGCCTTTGATATATGCCAGTGTGGTAAAATAGACTGTTCCAAATACTAGGCCTCCAGGAACCAGGCTCCATACTGGCACGGTTTCAAACAGAGCATTTAGGGAAATATAGACTATTCCAAGCGCCGGCACACATGCTATAACAGGTTTCAGGCTATCGATACTAAATGGATGTATTCTCTTGATGTAATAGACCTCTCCAGCCAGTAGAATATTCATAAATGCGGTCGTACCAGCTGTTGCAACTGCAGCACCGACAATACCAAGAATAGGGATTAATATGATGTTAAAGCCTACATTCAGAATTAGTTTGAGGAGAGAGTTCTTGAAGATTATCTGGGTTTCCTCATAGCTCTGGATAATGGATCCTAGATGTCCGGTAGCAGTCTCTACAAATCTTCCGAAAGCAAGTATAATCAATGCGGTTGCTCCTGCGACATACTGACTTCCAAATAGAAGCCTTATGACCTGTTCCGAAAAAAGTATCATCAACGCGAAAGCCGGCAGTGAAACTGAGATGCTCCACCGGGTCAGGGTTTTGATCACATCAGGTATATTTTTCTCGTCTTTCTCCTTCAGGTCTGAAATTGATGGCAGAGCCAGTTTACTAAGAGCTTGGTAAGGAATTACAATAAGCGCGGCGGTTGGAAATGCAACATTGTAGATTCCGACTTGGCTGTCGGACATGAAATAACCGAGAAGAATAGTATCTATATGACCAAGCAGGGTTCCAATCATGCTCCCGAGGATCAGGGGTGCCGAAAACTTTAACAGCTTGCCAGGAATGTAGTTAGGCTTTACTTTGGCTCTGAATATGGGGCCGAGATTTCTCTCAATCATGTAGCCGATAAATAGCATGCCAAATACAACTCCTAGAAGCCATCCAAATGCTGCTGACAGGATCTCGAATCCTAGAAGTAGGAATATCACAGTAGCTACCAGCTGGACGATATTCCTGAAGATCATTTCTGTCATTACCTCGTACTTTACCTTCTTATGAGCCAGAGCAGTAGCGTCGAACAGATCAAGCATATTGCCGAAAATAGGTACAAACGCAAGAATCTGGATGATAGTCTTCAACTGTTGGGGATTTTGTGAATCGAAAATCTCCGTTGCTATGAAACCAGAGGAGAAAAACAGGAAAACAGAGCCGAGTATTGAAAGGGGCAGAACAATTCCAATACTAGAGTAAATTACACCTATTAAAGATGGTTTATCGTCTTTTGCCAGGTATTCTGATACGTATTTCTTTATAGCAGGAGCCATTGCCATAAGGGTTAAGGTATTAACCAGTGAAAGCGNNATGGACTTCGAGACAACCATTCCGATGGCTGCCCAGCCGGCTCCTTTTGCCAGAGAGTTCAGCGCTTTTTGCTTATCCATAATGGATATTTCTTCTGTTTCAGATTTAAGAGGGTTGGAATCAAATCCTTGATTACAGCAAATGACAGAGTTTGAGAGAATGCTTGTCGTGGGATTCGACGGGCTTGATTACCAGAAAATAAAGCGATATGATTGTGAAAACCTGATGCTCGAAAGTTTCGGGAAACTGGATCTCGAGAACCTCCCGCTGAAGACACCACTTCTATGGTCCTCAATGATAACGGGTGTCAGACCAGAGGAACACGGTATTGACTCGATGCTGAAGTTCAAGGGAGAAAAAGTCAGGAAATACGATGAATGGTTGAAGAAGGTTTTCAACAGATTTGGCTGGAGCGCCCTAAAGTTAAGAGAAACAGTAATGCATTACCTCTTCGATTCAAGTATATCCGCACCTACAAAGGAAAATATGAAGGTCGATTCTATATTTGAAAAGGTTGCAGATTCAAAGCCGCTGGATGTTCCCGGGCACTCTCATTATCCTTACATTGCGGGCAAAATGAATGTTAACGCTGTCTACAAGAAATATCCTCCTGTTTCCCGGGATCGTGTAGTAAGGGATGTCGAGGCCGAACATCTATACAGGAAAAAACAGCTGTTCGAGAACATCGGCGAACATAAACTGGTTATGCAGCACCTACATTATCCTGACTGGATTCAGCATATTTACTCGAAAGAGGAGAAAGATGGGGAAGTATACAATGAAATGAATGAGCTGGCAGGAGAGATACTGGAAGAAGCTGATGATGATACTCTGGTTGTCTTCTGCTCGGATCACGGACTGGCAAACGGTGGCCACAGAGATGAGGCGTTTTACTCCGTGAACACTGAAATAGAAGAACCGGTTAAAATAACAGATATTCTGTTTAGACTCCTGGAAAGAGTCGAGTTCGGCCGGGCGGAAAAAGTTGATGAGATCGAGGTATAATGACCCTTCTTGTCTTCGGAATGGATGGTGCAGCAGAGGAATATATTGACGAGGCGATTGAGAGCGCTTAAAGCTTCGGAGAGCGAAAACGGGAATTTCCGGGAAAACGATGATGGGATTAAGGAGAAGCTTTCCAAGCTTGGCTATAAATAGAATTTTATTGTTTCCCGACAACTAGGATTTATGGCTCTGGAAGCCGTTTTTCTCGGAATGAACGATGCCGGCGAGAAAGTCTACAGCTGGCTGAATGATAGGGATGATGTAGAGGTTAAAGCACTTTTGACTGAGAAAGAACAGCTTCCTTTAATTGAAGAAATCGAGCCTGACATCGTGGTCTCATCTGGCTTCGAGTACAAAGTACCGAAAGAGATAATTGAAGGCCCGGAACAGGGAATCGTGAATCTCCACACATCTTTTCTCCCACACAACAGAGGATCTCACCCCAATGTATGGAGCATAATTGAGGACACTCCTGCGGGTGTCTCCATCCATTATATGACTGAGGAGATTGATGAAGGTCCGATCATCGACAGGAAAGAGGTTAGAGTAGAACCTTCCGATACCGCAGGAAAGCTGTACGACAGGCTTCAAAATGAAATGTTTGAGCTGTTCAAGGAGAACTGGCCTGATATTAAAGAAGGAGTTGAGGGGGAGGAACAAACCGGAGCAGTGACAACACATTACGAGAGAGAGCTGGAGGAGATCAGCGAGTTAGACCTTAGCGAAAAGGTCGAGACAGGAGAGTTCCTGAAGAAGTTGAGAGGTCTGACCTGGAAGCCGTACAAGAATGCTTACTTCGAGAAGTACGGTGAAAGATATTTTGTTGAGATCGATATAACACCGGAGAGCGAGCTGAATCCCGGTTCGTAGACTTAGAGAATGATTGAGTTAGGAAAGATAAAGACTTAGCAAAGTTTAGCATATGCCCTGTAGAAATCCTTCCAAAATTACTTTCCGCTCTTTTTCTCTATACTCTTCTCCAGATCCCTGTCTAAGCTTGTATGTCAACCTCCTTTTTCTCCTTCAACCCTTAACTCAAGCAATTTTTCTGAACAAAACTATCTCCCTGCCAGAAGACCTCGCAGAGTTCGTGGACGAGAACCATATCAACCTCTCCAGATTCGTTCAGGACAAACTGAGAGAACTGGCAGAGTCAGAAAACGAGAAGAAAGAACTCTCCGAGGACCAGGCAAAAGAGATTGCCCAAAAACTGGAAGACCTCGGCTATCTTGACAGGTGAAAGATGAGTGGTAGAAGAAAGAAAAAGGACAGTTTTGAAAGCGGCAAGCTACCGAATCTTTGCTACGATGACCGTTTTCCTCGTTTCATTCGCATACACAGGAAGCTTCGCCTCTGCAGCAAGTATCGGCCTGACAGCGGCTGTAGCTAAAACCTTACTTTACTACACATGGGAGAGACTCTGGACAAACATTTCATGGGGTCTCAAGACCACAAACTAAACTTGGACGATCGAAAAATGAAAGTTATCGGAATAGACGCGGCCACATGGGACATGATAAAACCACATAGAGACGAACTACCAAACTTTGACCGTCTAATGAACGAATGCGACTACAAGACAGTCACGGTCGAAGAAACACCGAAAAGCGCCCCGCTCTGGACATCGATATTCACCGGATTGAGACAGAGTGAACACGGTCACAAAGACTTCGTTGTTGATGATGAGCTGCAGAAAAGAGGAGATATTGATGGGACATTTGTCTGGGAGAAACTAGATGACACCGACACAAAAATTCTACAGATTCCCGCGGTTATTCCGCCGATAAACTACAACGCAGAGTATGAGCCGGAAGGATTCGGCGTCTCCAGCGACCTGGACGAACTCGAGGCCGACAGAAAGAAACTACTGGAGAAATCCAAGGATGTTCTCGAGGAAGATCCAGGGTTCTTTGCGGTTGTCTTCATGCAGTTGGATCGTGTCTCCCATTTCTACTGGAACGACAAGGAACTGATCCTTGAATGGTACAAGAAGATGGACAAAGTACTTGGAGAACTACTTGAATACTATGACTTCGAGTCTGATGAGCCTCTAATCGTTCTCTCAGACCACGGATTCGCGGAACATGGAGAAGGCCGAGTGCAGACCTTACCAGAGGAAACACCGCACGGAACCCTGGAAGGTGATCACCACGAGGACGCAGTTCTCATAACGAAAAAGTTCTCATAACGAAAAATGTTGACTTTGAAATCAATCAGCCAGAAGACGTTGCAAAAGCAGTCCTGAATTACTACGGTAAAAACGTTGAGAGGTAGTGAAATGGATCTCGTAGTTCTGGGAGTTGACGGCGTTTCACCTGACTACCTTGAGGAGGCCCTGGAAAAATATGATATGCCTGGATGGGAGAAGCTGAGAGATGAGGCTTTCTACTCCGATCTTGAGAGCTGTGTACCGGCTGTAACTATACCGGCATGGGTGTCAATGTTCTCAGGTTATGACGCGGGAAAGTTCGGAGCATTCCATCTTACACAGCCTGATTTCGATAGTTGGGAGACCGGCCTCCGGAAAACATCTTTCCCAAACACCTTTTTCTGGGATCGTATAAAGGGCAGGTCATCACTGCACAACATTCCAGGAACCTCACCTGTATACAAGATCGATGGATGGATGAAGGGAGGTTTCCCTTCTCCTCATGACTTCGATTTCTACCCTGAGGAACTGGAGCAGGAGATGAACGAGAAGTTCAACCTAGAGAAAAAGGATAAGAGAAAGAATACTCTTGGAGCAAAGATCGAGGCCGAGTTCGAGAACTACGAGCTGGAGAGAAAGGTGGCGGATGAAATAATGGAGAAAGATGCCAGAGTCTCTGTCTCCGTGATAAAGATGACTGATACCATCGGCCACATAACAGAGTCGAAAGGAAATATTCTCAGAGCATACAGGAAGACTGACGATGCTGTTCAGAAAGCTCTGGAGAAAGCTGAGGGAGAGAACGCAAATCTGATAGTGGCCTCGGATCACGGATTCTTCCGGGTCAAGAAAAAGTTCAATATAGTCAGCTTCCTTGCGGAAAACGATCTGATAGATGTAGAGAAAGCTGAGGGAGAAACATCTCTGGCCTACAGACTGGCGGAACCTCTCCTTGACACACCGATCAAGAAATACCTGAGAAAACTGCATGTTGCGTACAGTAGCTTCACAGGCAATCGTTTGGATGGCAAGTCCGGAAACTACCTCTCTAACATCAAAAAATCCTCAACTGTGATACCTTACCACAAAGGACTGGGAAAGGACTGCCTCCTGAAAATACATACCGAAGACATGAAGCACGGAACGGTCACTGAGAGCAAGAAAGAAGAGATAGTCGACACCGTTATAGAAAAGCTCAGAAATGTCGAGAGGAACGGAGAGAAAGTTATTGAAAAAGTGTGGAGAGGAGATGAACTTTACACCGGAGAATCACCAGAGATCGCTTTTAGAACCACAGACAAATATGTGGTTGGAACAACTAACGCTCACAGAAATTTCTCCAAGACCAATGCACTCACCCACCACGAGACAGGAATCTTCTTCGCAAAAGGACCGAATATACATGAAGAAGCTGATGAAGAACTGGAAGACCTTTTTGATGTAGCACCGCTAATA
>PXPD01000041.1 GCA_003009815.1 Nanohaloarchaea archaeon SW_4_43_9
GCTATGCTTCTTTGGGTATTCCACACATCAATAGATGACCCTATATATCTTTTCTGTAATGGTTGATTGTTCCAGGCTTGATCTCGATGCTCGACGTTATCCTCAAGTAATTGTTCCCAGTCTGTCGGTTCTGGAGTCTTTGTTTCTGTGGGTGTGGGTTCATCTGTTGCACTCGGAGAATCGGTCGGTGTCGAAGTAGAATTATCGCCGTCTAGCAGGTTTTGGCAGCCGGCAAGCCCTGTCGTTAGAGCTACTGCACCGGTCTTCAATATGTTTCGTCTTCGCTCCGAGTCCAACCCCCCATTCGTCATTGTTACCAACTAGTAGCTAATTATGTTTCAATCTTTATTAAATTACTGTCAAATGATACTTTGGCTTCCCTCCTTGAGCATACTGTTATATACGAGGGCTACTTGATTTTTAGTTGTAAGTTAATTATATGAATCGTAAGCCTGTAGATCCGGGTTTAGTATTGTTGCTTATACTTTTTTCTATTTCCACAGCTGTAGCTAATCCCCTAGGTGCGGACGAGTCAGCCGGGGCATGTGAATCATACAAAGAACTGTCTGGGGTAGGCGATGATACACTTGATTGTAGCCCCGGACCAAACTACGATGTCTGTGGAGATGAAGCTGGTGAGAATAGAGCGCATGTAAAGGGCCCTGCAGTAAATGAACCTGCAATCAGTCAGTACCCGTCGCACTATTATGCCTGTCTAGACTCAACTGAACAGGATTACTGTGTTCTACCAAGCGGTGAAGATGGAACGGAGAAAGTACCTGAAGGCACTATGGCTAATGTTGCGCAGAAATTTAATAATGGAGCTGACGACTACCAGAACCCTGAAAACTCTCCCGACTGGAGCGTCTGCCTTAATACAGATGGAAACAGCGATCCCGGAGGAAAATGGTATTCTCTGGACAATAGCGATGCTGGCGAATACCTGAGAAATAATAAGAATATTGTTGATAACGGAGATAGCTTCGATAAATCCGATATTGCGTATTACTGGAGGCAAAACGACAACCCTCAAAACTCAGAGTTCAACCCGCGGGGAGGCATGGAGGGAGTTGCACTTGAAGACGACTGTGACCTGGAACTGGTCGGCTGCGAGCATACTGTAAACTCGGACGGTCTTTTCTACAGTTTCTTTAATCTTGGAGATCGGGACAAGGACTTCAATCCTCAAGGAGATAATACCGAAGGGGATAGCCATGTCAGTAATGCCTACTACAGGGGGTATATTGACCGAATATTTGATGATTCAGAACAACTGGAACCAGGGATGAACACGACAGTCTATAACATGCCTGAAGACTCTGATCCAAACACGGTTAATCTATGGAATGATTCAGTTGGAACGGAGGATAGATCGGATCAGTGGGGTATAACTGAGGATGTTTCAAAATGTGTCTCTGGAAGAGGTAAGGCGTTTAACACTTCTACCGCAGGTTACAGGTACGACTATACTGGAGTAGAAAGATCAAACCCTGATGATCCGACCGTCAGTAAACTTGACAGAGCTATGGGTAACTCGCTGTGTGTTATCTCGGAAGGATACCAGAACTATAGAGGAGAGACAATGTTCACAGGTTACGGGGTATGGATAAACCCGGACAACCTAAAACAGGGAAATATTTCAGGTAAACACAGCTACGGAGCTTATGACAACTGGACGGACCTACTGGACAATGAAGGATTTGGCATAGATATCACAGGACCGGACTCAGGATTAGGATTTAGAGAAACAGATAACCACGGCCCGGAGCAGTTCACAGACTATGATAATGAGAGAGTTTTCGTAGGAGATATCGAATTCAATGATTCGGATAAACTTGATCCTCCGATGTGCGGAGATGATGAGAGCGAATACCTGTTGGAGGAGCAGGGAGAGTCGGTGAACCCGCAGGAAGGGCAAGGAAGATTTGTATGTGCGGATACAAACGCTGTGTGTGTTTCATATGAGGCAGGTGGAGGACCGCTTTTCAAGCGTGATGATTACGCTCAGGCAGGAGAACCAGGGGAAGAAAGCGGAAGGCTGAAACAGGATAGGGAAGTATGTTATCAGAGATCTGGAGAGGAAGCTATGTGGTTTGACCAGGATTATAAGGCCGAGTTATGCCGTGAGAACATTCTGTACGGTCCGCAAGGTGTGACGTGGTTTGACAGCAGTTACATCGATCAGCATCCTGAAGCTGTTACGGGTGGAATAGATGATTCGTGGAGCGATTACTTTGAAAAACAGGGTCAGAGCAGTCTTTTCTCCGATCCTGAAAGTGGCGATTACAACTCTACACACAGCCCTGTAGCTACCGGAACCGGTTATTCCAAAGTAGCTGTACCCGATGGCTCAGACTACGGATTCTGTGGAGGAGACGATGACAGTGAATATCTGGTGACTCAAGACTGTAACGCACGGTTCTGTGATACCAACCGTACTGTAATAGGTGTACACGACAATCCTAGAGGATGCATATTCGATGAAGACTCAACTCCGTACGAGACCGATAAAGATGAGAGAAAACTTTTCGATCCGGGAGAGAGCGTGACCTTTGGAAGCATTCAAGGTGATCCTAGAATCACATGCTTCGATAGAACCTGGTATTCAAAGTTCCCGATCAGCTTTAACTCGAAACAGGTTTCTGTCCCTTTCGGAGAATTCAGGACAGTATCTTTCCAGGTGGTGAACACTCAGTCCCAGAAAAGAGAGTTCTACGTTGAAATGGAAGAGGAGACTGATACTCCATCCACCTACCAGTTCACAGATCTAGTTGATCGGTCAGGCACCAGCTTCACAACAGCAGTTCCAGCTAAATCCGCGAAGACTTTCCAAATTGAGATCTTCGGCGGTAATAAACAACTGGACTTTAACGACGGAGGATCAGAACTATTTGTTAGAGCAGAAGCTGTTAACTCAAAAGAAATCGGCTCAGACTCTCTAAAAGCAGAAATAAGAGAATCTAGCTCAAAAAGCGGCCAACCAACAAATGAAGTCCCGGGAATAACATTCTTACAGATAGCATTCATCTTCATCACAGCCACAGCAGTGATACTATTCCGAAATTAACAGCATCCTTCCAAACAGAAATATTTAGTGCAAGATGGACTCTCTGGGATTTGAACCCAGGGCCTTCTCCGTGCCAGGGAGACGTTCTGCCAAGCTGAACTAAGAGCCCATTTTTATGTCTCAAAATTTTAGACAAACTCTTTTAATTGAATTATTGATTGGCTTTCCTTAAGCAACCCGTTGTTGTCTACGAAATTCGTAGCAAATAAGCCTAATACCGAAGATATTCGTAATCATTATAAGCTTTTCCCGTGAAAAATACTATATGAGAGAATTACTAGAACCAGAAGAAAGTCATCTCGAAAATATAAACCTGAATGAGAGGCAAACTGTAGGTCATTCAAGCCTCCAAGCTAAAGGAACTGCAACATACGGGGGAGAAGAATACGATCTAGCCGTAACTGAAACCGGTAAGAATATCCGGATAAGAGCATCCTCCGAAGATGGAGTTTACCTTGGAAGTATCGAACAAGACCTGAGTAGAGATGAGTTCGACTCCAGAGTTGAAGAAATAATATCAGATGCAGATCTAAACCTCGCATATGGCATGGAGGAAACTACTGGATATGACAGAAGAGTATGATTTTGAACCGGAAGGGGTCTTTCCTGCATTACCGACTCCAATGAATGAGAGGGATGAAATCAACTACGATGCAACTAGAGAACACTTGGAATATCTTGCAGAGAACAGTATTCCAGGAGTAGTTCCTGCAGGATGTACAGGTCACGCTGCCACTCTTTTTCACGACGAACACATAGATTATGTTACCCAAGTAGCTGAAATGGCGGATGATCGGGGACTAGATGTAATAGCAGGTAGCGGAACAAATAGCACATACGAGACTATCGATCTGGCGCAGCGAATTGAGGAAAACGCAGATATCGACGCCCATCTCATGATCTCACCTTACCAGAACAAACCAGCGCAGAGAGGAAACATACAGCACTATGAGCTAGTGGCAGAGGAGGTTGAAGAACCGATAATCGCCTACAATGTTCCAAGCAGAACAGGGAGAAACCTCGTGCCTGAGACACAGGAACAAATCTCGGAGATACCTGGAGTTATCGGTATGAAAGAGGCATCCAACATGCCTGACCAGATAAAGGAGCTCGGTGAAAGATTCATGGATAGAGACGATTTCTATCTGCTGTCGGGAGATGATCCGAGAAACGACTTGGTCTATAATGTAGGCGGATCAGGAGCCATCTCAGTAACCGGAAATATTGCACCGGAAAAATCTATGGACGTATGGGAAACGGCATTATTAGAAGAAGATACAGATAGGAGGGAGAAGTGAATCCTGTCGGAGTTCACTATGCATTAAACCAGATAGGGTTCGACTTTGGGACGCCAAGACCGCCCAATAACTACCAGCCACTGGAAAATGAAAGAGATATTACTGGTGAAGTCCATCAAAATCAGACAGAAATCGAAGAGGCTTTGGACGAGTTTAAACTAAACTGAAAACCAGAAAAAATATGGAAAAATGAGATTTGAAACCGAACTCGTAAGTAGAACTATCCAAGACGGAGAAGAATACCTCAACTTTGATCTGGAAGGAGAAAAAGCCTATCCCGCCAGAATCAGGAGTGAGGAAGATTATCTTGAGGTCTTTGTAGGTGAAAGTTTCGATGAATGGGAGTACGATAATATTTCCCGCAAAAGGCTTAGATCTGGATGGGAGAACAGCTTCTACATAGAAGAAGATATGAGTACTGACGAAGTAATAGAGAGTTATGACAATCTATTTGAGAGATACTCTGAAGAGATAGCTGATAGAACAGGAAACCGTGAAACCGCCGAATCATTAAATCAGGTAAAGGCTGCACTGGACTGAGGTGAAAAACATGCTTGTGAGCGAGATATACCAAGCACTGACTGAGAGAGAACGGGGACTATAGTTTTCTCTGCTTCAGCACGGTGTAAGTCTTTGTTTCCTCTACTCCGTCAATCCCTCTAATACTATCAAGAACCCTATTAATCCTCTCGGTGTCTTCCCTTTCAAACTCCACTACAAGGTCATATTCTCCCGTCACCTCATTTATCTCCATATCTCCTGAGAACTGCTGGATTACATCATTAATCCCGGATTCAGTTGAAAGTTTTATCATCACTATAGCCTTTGCACCGCTTGAGCCTAGTTCAACTGTAAACCTTTCTATAACACCTTTATCCTTCATCTCCTGAACCCTTCTCCTGACAGTTCCCTCCGACACATCCAGCTCATCAGCTATGCCGGTGAAAGATCTTCGGCCGTCTTTCTTCAGATTATCAAGTATTTCGCGATCTGTCTCGTCCATGTACACAAACTTTAACTTCAGAAGTTAAACATTTCCGGGTTTTTCTACTTGATAAGATCAACTATGTCTGTCTCTTCAACTCCGCCTTCATCTCCGATTGTTACGGAGAATCCTTTTCCTGTTTCCTCGGCTGCTGCATTAAGTACCGGGACTCCGAGAAGCTCTCTTTCACCAAAGTCCTCATGTACATGGCCGTTCATCCAGATGGCAGGTTTTTCCTTTATAATCAGTTCTCTGAACTGTTCAAATCCTATCCTTCTACCGGAGAGAATCCTGTCACCAATCTTATGTGGAGGATAATGGGACCCAATAATAACTTTTGAAGAGTCTCCATGTTCTTCGATAAGATTGGACACCCTCTGTTTAACATTATTCGGAAAGTCTCCGCCAATCAATATCATTAGGTATTCTTCATCTATATCCGCCTCCAAGAAGTTGTAGACGGGTACTTCTCCGTCCAAGAACTTGTCGCTGAACATCATGTCCCGGTTGCCCGTACAACCTAGAGCAGGAATGTCTATCCTGTCAAAAAGCTCTTCAGCATAACTCTCACTCATATAGTCTCCTAAGTTGACATAGAGATCATAATCACCATTTTCGATCTCCTTAAGAGTTGCTTCAAGAAGGTCTTCTTTCTGGTGAAAGTCACTTGTTACCAGTATTTTAAGACCCATATACTAGGATTTACACTGAAAGTCTTAAAAGCTCCTCTCTGGATTTAATCTTCAGAGTGCTCCAAGGCCTCAAGTCCGTAGCTCATTGTTGCTCCGGCTCTTACCTGTGAAGCTATCTGGATAACATCGGAGACCTCCTTTTCAGTAGCTCCATGTTTAATTGCTTTCTGCCCGTGTGTATGGACGCAGAACTGGCACTGTGTAGCAGCTGCCGCAGCTAACCCAAGTAGTTCTCTCATCTTGTTGTCGAAAACTGATTCTTCCTGTATCGATTCCTTCCAGTCCTTGTAGTCAGACATCATTTTCTCAGAGTTTTCACGGAACTTCTTGGCAGAATGCATATGATCGTTGTCGAAAGGCGAAGACATGAAGTAATATTAGAAGAACTAAAATAAAAAGAAAAATCAAGATAGGTATCCGGATATCTTCTGTTCGGCTACCTCCTCTCCCTTTTCAAGCGCGTCTTCGAGATTCTCTAGCTCCGCCAGAGCTTCCGGACCAAATCTTCCTCTCCGATACTCGACTGTATAATCGGTTAGATTCTCTATATCGGTGTTGTCCCTAACATAAACCTCATCACCATCAACAAGCCATCGAGCGAGCTTTCGACCGTAGATAAGCGCTTCTGTACCGTATTCTTCAGAAATAGGTTTTGAACCAGTTTTAGACTTATCAGTAGTTAAAGCTTGTGTGCTCAGATTAACCCCTGACAAAAGTATTACTGTTTTCCCATTTTTAAGCTATCCGAAAAGTTATAATGATCTGCCGGAATAATTATTGATGTAGTCGCTTCAAAATCAAGGTTTTTTCTAACACCGCAATCCGGAACTTCTTCAAGAACTATATGTTACCTTTTTGAAATACGGCCTTCAAGTTATGAAGTATGAAAAAGGTCGCAATATTTCTAGCATTTTTAATGCTTGTATCGGCAGGAACAGCACAGCTAACAGATTCTGAGGATACAGAAACCTATATTGTTACATACGATAGCTCAGAGTTTGATGAATCCGCACTTAACCAGTTTGAATACGAGACAGTCTTCGATTACACAATTATTGACGGCAAAGCGCTCAGGACGAATCCGACAACTGCCAGTAATATGGAGTCTTTAGATTCTGTGGAATCTGTTCAACCTGATATACCGGTTTTCCTCCCGGTCATGGATGGAGACGGCGATGACAGCGATAGGAAAAATTACGGAGGTTCAGGTACTGTAGCGATTCTGGACACAGGCGTGGACGATGATCACGTCGATCTTGAAGAACAGGTAATAAGCCACAGAGATATGAGAAGTGGTTCAAACGATCCCGAGGATCGCCATGGACACGGGACCCATGTTGGGTCAATAGTTGCAGGTACGGGCGAAGGCAACTCCGAGTACGTAGGAGTTGCGCCTGAGGCACGTTTAAGGAACTACAAGGTGCTTGACGACACCGGTGGAGGCGACATGAGCGTTGTAATAAAAGGTGTGGAAGAAGCATCCGAAGACTCAGATATAATGGTACTAAGCCTGGGAGCAAAAGTCGATGAATGTGACGGCACCGATCCTCTCAGCAGAGCGGTTGACAACGCTGCGGAGAAAGGCGTAGCAGTTGTTGTAGCGGCAGGAAACGAAGGACCTGACGGGCAAACAGTTACTGCACCTGGCTGTGCTGAAAAAGCCTTTACAGTCGGATCATCTCATATGAAAGAGGACGTATCAGATTTCTCAAGTAGAGGACCGACTGATGATGGGAGATTAAAACCGGATATGGTGGCACAGGGTGAGAATATTATGGCAGCAGAGGCACAAACCAGAGACGGCTACACCAGTAAATCAGGGACAAGCATGTCAGCGCCTTATATGGCAGGGGCTGTAGCAGTTCTAATGGAAGAGGAAGATACAACCAACAGCGAATACTACGAGGCAATGACCGAGACAGCTTTTACACTGGATGAAGATCAGTACGCCGAAGGAGACGGAAACATAGACATAGAATCAGCTAGAGAATATGTTTCAGGAGAAGAATCAAATCAGGGAGCTTCAACCGGAGATAATAACAAAGGCGACAGCGGAGATCAAACAGAATCAGATAGCGTGATAGAAAAAATGGAGACGGAGAACAGCGTACTAAGAAAGGTTCTCGACATCATCCAGAACAGACAGATGATGGCCCGAGAATATCCAGTAGACTTAAACAGAATTAAATCAAATGTGGTTTTTAAGAAATGGAAAAGATAGAAACCCGTCACATTTTCAAGATAACGGTAGTTCTGGTTCTGATAATTACGGTTTCAGTGATCGGAGCATTCCACCAACAACTGGGGTCAGGAATAGCGTGGATGACAGGTACTCAGGATATTAACCTTGAAGACACAAGATTTAGCGACAAAAAGCCAGGCAATAGCTCCAATAACAGTAATTTCCAGGTTAAGAACAACTATAGTAAGGAGATAGAAAGTCTCTCGAAGAGAGAGTATTATGTGACTCAGCAGAACGGTACAGAACCACCATTCAAAAACGAGCTATACGATGAGAAGAGACCAGGTATCTATGTCGATGTAGTTAGTGGAGAACCCCTATTCTCCAGCAAACATAAGTTCGATAGCGGTACCGGTTGGCCGAGCTTCTACAAACCGTTGGAACCAGATAATATTGTTGAAAGAAAAGATCCTGGACCTTTCGGTGTAAGAGTTGAAATCGCAAGCAAACATGCCAGAAGCCATCTTGGGCATCTGTTCGAGCATCCTGATACTCCTACAAATCTTAGATACTGTATGAATAGTGCAGCCCTGGAGTTTATCCCTGCTGACGAACTGCAGGAGAAAGGCTATGGAGAATACAGCGATATGTTTGAATCAGAAAACTAGTGTTCAATCTCATCAACAAGTGATTCTACCTCGGGAACATCAGGTCCTTGAGAAAACAGTTTGCTGTTTTAAAACCGGTTCATCAATAGTCACAAAACCTGAACTATATCTGATTGAAAGCCCTCTGCACCACTTCACTCAAAGCAGGATGCACATGAATCGCATCTTTTATATCCGAGATATTGCCGGAACCAGACTGTACGGAGACAATTACTTCATGAATTAGAGTTGAGGCCTCCGGTCCGATGATATGGCAGCCAAGTATTTCACCCTCTTCAGATGCAAGAAGTTTCACATATCCCTCCTCTTCTTTCAGCGCCATTCCCATACCGGTGTCAGAGTAATCGTATTTAGATTTGACATAATCCGTTCCATCTTCATTCAGTTCCTGCTCTGTCTTACCTATACTGGCTATCTGTGGAGATGTAAATACTGCGTGAGGCATTTCTACCTGGCCAATCTCGTAGTTATTATCGGTTACAATATTTCGGTAAACAGTTCCTGCCTCGTAGTTAGCTGAATGTTTGAACATCCAGTTATCAGCGATGTCTCCCAGAGCATAGACCCCTTCAACATTTGTCTCCATATGTTCATCTGTCTTCAGAAAGCCTCTATCCGTAGTTTCAAAGCCTTGTTCCTCTAAATTCAGTTTATCAGTATTTGGAACTCGTCCGGCCGCGACTAGAATTTCGTCTCCATTGAACTCTTTTTCCTCTCCATCTTCGGTCTCGGCAACTACAATCTTTTCACCATCCCGTTCTCCAACTTCAGTGGCTGAAAGCCCAAGATTTACATTGTATCTTCTTTTTGCTATCTCTGTAATTTTTCCAGATATATCACGATCCTCTCTTTTCAGTAACTTGTCTCCTCTCTCAAGTATAGTTACATTCGTTCCCATTGCATCATAGAAGTGAGCTAGTTCTAATGAGATATAGCCTCCGCCAATCATAACTAGTCTCTCTGGGCGATGATCAGGGTTTAAAGCCTCTTTTGAGGTCCAGTAGTCAATTTTATCCAAACCGTCAATCGGCGGTATAAAAGGCCTTGAACCCGCAGCAACGACTATCTTTTCAGAAGTAATCTGCTTATCTCCGACTTCAATTAATTTCTTATCGACAAACTCGGCTTCTTCCTCATAAAGAGTATGTCTGTCTGAGTTCTCCAATCCTTTCCTAATGTTCTCGGCATCTTTGGAAACTTCAGAGTTTACCTCTTGAATTATGGAATTAAAATCTATATCATTAATTTCAGCTTTTACACCAAATTTTTCTGAACCTCGTATTTCCTCTGTAACATCGGCTCTGTGAATCAACATTTTCGATGGTATGCAGCCTCTATTGAGACATGTACCGCCTAATGGTTCAGGCTCGATTACAGCCACATCATTTCCTCTATTTGCATAACCTGAAGCCACATCAAGGCCGGAGCCCGCACCAACTACAATTAGATCGAACTCCTTCATGTATGAAAGATTATTTCTCTATTTAAAGTCAGTTTCCTAAATACAGGGTTACCTGGTCATCGATCACCGAAGAATCTGGAATCAGAAGCTCTCTATTTCGTAGTTCTCTTTGAGAATCTTTTCGAGCTCCTTCATTTTCTCCATGTTGACATCTCCTGGAAGATATCTGTTTTTGGAGCTGGACTCATTCCGTTTCTCAACGATTTCCAGAGCCTCAAGAACTGTCAGACATGAACCCGCTACCGGAGCTGTTAAAGGAAAGTCTTCAGAAATCCTGGCAGAGGTCATGGAACGTCCCTGCTTTACCGAGTAGTATCTAATAGCTGCTCTCATGATGTAAAAATTATTGGTCAGCTGTGCGAAGTTTCTTCCATGGAAATCTTTAACCTTCTCCACTTCGTTCCTCAGTTCCTGCTTCTTGATTTGTTCCATAGGGAATAATTGCTCCACCCGGGACTCGAACCCGGGACCGCCGCCTCGCTTAGGAGGCCGCTGTATCGGCTTATCTCAGCAATTATTTCGATACAAGATCCGTATAAGGACGGTGAGGGTCGACCGGTTAACCGGTTCTCATTCCCTGTAAAATCATCTGTCCTGGTAATCTAAAAAAGGCTTTCCAACTCTTGGAGGCATCAGTGTTGATAACCAGGATTTTTCCGGAACAGGTTAATAAATCTTCCAAACCTTAACTTTGACATAAGTACCAAAGGTGAATTCTAAATAATGCAGATGACTAACCAAAAGCAGGCACAGTATGACCGCGGAATCACTATCTTCTCACCAGATGGAAGACTTTTCCAGGTAGAATATGCAAAGGAAGCGGTCAAAAAAGGAGCAACAGCACTGGGACTGACATACGAAAACGGTGTCGTCCTGGCAGCAACAAGATCAAACAACCAGCTAAAAGTCAGAAACCCGGAAAAAGTATTCAAGATAGAAGACCATCTTGGAATAGTTAACTCGGGGCTTGTAGCTGATGGAAGAACACTGGTTGATGAAACAAGAAATGAGGCACAGACATACCTCATGACATACGATGAGGAAATTCCTCCACCGGTTCTCGCAAAATTTGTCGCGGATAGATGCCAACAGTTCACACAGTACGGAGGAGTGAGACCTTACGGAGTCTCCACAATCACCGGTGGAATTAAAGATGGAAACCCAAAGGTTTACCAGACTGATCCTTCCGGAACGCTCAACCAGTGGAATGCGGTCGCAATCGGAAAGGGAGGTCAGGAGACCCAAGAACACCTGGAAGAAGAGTGGTCAGAGGATATATCTGAGGAAGACGCAGTAGAACTAGCAGTAAATTCTCTTAGAGAAGGGGAAGAAGATATCGGAGTCGAAAACATTGAACTAGCAATCGTGGGAGAGGAAGACAAGTACCACAGAGTAGAACCGGGGGAACTTGAGGAAAGAGGACTCGAGTAGAATCCTCCAATCATACTATCATTTTGTTCCTTCCTTT
This sequence comes from Nanohaloarchaea archaeon SW_4_43_9, assembly GCA_003009815.1. Classification (GTDB taxonomy): domain Archaea; phylum Nanohalarchaeota; class Nanosalinia; order Nanosalinales; family Nanosalinaceae; genus SW-4-43-9. The sequence continues at coordinate 11,823 of PXPD01000041.1, forward strand.
GATTCCAGCATTGCAGTCGAAAACCGTTTAACTTCTTTCTAATAAGTATTAAACATGGATACTTCTGATGCAATCAAGTTACAGTACCGCGGAAACAAACAGTTCGAAATTCTTGTTGAACCGGATCTGGCGAAAGAATCTAAACTGGAAGGCAAAGAGCACGAAATCCAGCGAATGCTTTTCGTACAGGAAATATTCACTGATGCAGGAGAAGGAGAAAGAGCCTCAACAGAGGAAATAGACCAAGAATTTGGAACCAGACAGATCATGGAGGCTGCGGAAGAAATATTTGAGAAAGGGGATATGCAGTTGACCACAGAGCAGAAAGCTGAGATGAGAGAGGAGAAATGGAAACAACTGATCAGCATGATCTCCCGCAGAGTCCAAAATCCAAAAACAGGTAATCCACACCCACCTGATAGAGTCGAAAACGGTCTGGAAGAAGCTGGTTTCAACATCAACTGGGACTCTGATCTCGAGGAAGAGTTTGAAGATGCAATCAACGAGTTGAGACCGATCATCCCTGTATCGCTAGATAAGAAAACCGTCGCCATCAGGATTCCAAATGATCAGGCCGGAAAAGCATACGACAAGCTTCAGCAAGCCGCGGAAATTGAGGAAGAGCAGTGGGGTAATGAATACTTTACAGCCCGGGTTACACTTCCAGCAGGAGTTCTTTCTGAGTTAATCGATGAACTGCAGGATATAACTTCGGGAAAAACAGAGATGAAGGAAGTCTAAAAAACGAATACAATTTCGTATTTAAGTTTTTCCACACTATTCTATTATATAAAAGCAGATTTTTCTGTGAAGAAGAATAGATTCAAACTGAATAAATAGGTGTAAAATTTAAAATGTCACGTGTAAAAGAAGAGAAAGAACTAGTGACACCAGGAGATACCATCTACAGTGGTAATGAACTTTATCCGAACTCTGGTGTATACGAAGAAGACGATAAAATCATTTCAAAATACATAGGAGTTGTAGAATACGGTCAGAACTCTGTAAGAGTCGTCCCCATGTCGGGAAGATACATGCCGGAAGAGGGAGATATCGTCATCGCAGAGATCTCCAGCGTAGGATACAACAACTGGAGAGCAGACCTCAACTCAGCTTACGATGGCATGCTGCGGATTGATGTCGCGGTAGACGAATATATTGATCTGGACGAAGACGATCTAACCGACTACTTTGATGTTGGTGATGCGATTGTTGTAGAAATCTCCAGTGTAACAGCAGGATACGATGTCAATCTCTCAATGGAAGACAAAAGATGTAGAAAACTGAGAGGCGGAAGAATAATCGAGATTTACCATTCAAAAGTTCCAAGAGTAATTGGAAAGAAGGGAACCATGATAAAACAGATTAAAGAAAAAACCGGATGCAAGATAATCGTAGGGCAGAACGGACTTGTCTGGATCCAGGGAGAGAAAGAAAACCTGGCAGCAAAGACAATCAGAAAAATTGAGGAAGAAGCACATGTAGAAGGATTAACGGACAAAATCAGCGATTGGCTTGAGGAACAGCTAGAAGGTGACGCAGAATGAGTGAAGAAGAAATACAGTTTTTCGATGAAGACGGGAAACGTGTAGACGGAAGAGAAAAAGACGACCTGAGACCTACCAACATGGAAGTAGGAGTACTTGAAGAGGCAGACGGATCAGCACTTGTCGAGACAGGTAACACAAGAGTAGTAGCTTCAGTATTCGGTCCTCAAGAGCTTCACCCGAAGCACCTTCAAGAATCAGATAGAGCCGTGATCAAGATGCGATACAACATGGCTCCATTCTCGGTTGACGACAGGATGAATCCTGGACCAAACCGGAGAGCCAAGGAAATCGGCCTAGTTGCGAAGAAAGCACTTGAACCGGCAATCGAACTTAACGAGTTCCCGAAAGCCGGAATCGACATCTCAATGGAGGTAATCGAATCCGACGGGGGAACAAGAGTAACAGGAATTAACGCAGCAGCGCTCGCACTCGCTGATGCAGGAATACCGATGAAGGGACTTGTATCATCCACAGCAGCAGGAGTAGTTGAAGACACGGCGGTTCTCGATGTCAATGGGCTAGAGGACAAGAAAGGAAACGCAGATATTCCGATCGCACTGATCAACGGAGGCGAAGAGATTACGCTTCTCCAGATGGACGGAGATATCGGCAAGGAACTGCTTAACGAATGCCTCTCGCTGGCGAAAGATGGCTGCAAACAGCTACATGAACAGCAGAGAAAAACCATTCTAGAAAAATACGAGACAATCCGGGAGGATTACGAATAGAGGTGAACAGATAATGAAACTTAATCAAAAGAAGATTCAGAAGATAGTCAAGGATGGAGAAAGACTTGATGGGAGAGAACTTGATGAGTACAGAGAAATAGAAATCATCCCAGACTACATCAGTGAGACAGCAGCAGGAAGCGCAAAAGTCACAATCGGTGATACACAGGTCGTAATAGGTCTTTCAGTCAGTCTGGAAGAACCATATCCTGACAGACCGGACTCCGGTACAATTGTGACGAACGCAGAACTTGCTCCAATGGCCCACAAAGAATACGAGTCAGGACCACCCCAGGAAGATGGAGTAGAACTCGCAAGAGTCGTTGACAGAGGAATCAGGGAAGCAGAAGCAGTTGACCTTGAAGAGCTATGTATCAAATCAGGAGAGAAAGTAATGACAGTATTCATCGACGCACACATCCTGAACGACGATGGAAGTCTGATTGATGCATGTTCGCTAGCAGCAATGGCTGCACTCAAGACAGGGACACTTCCAGAATACGATGAAGAGACAGACACTCTCAAAAGAGACAATAGGGAAAGAGAAATTCCACTTCAGGAAGAACCAGTAACAGTCACAGCTCACAAGATAAACGGCGAAATAGTCTGGGACACAACAGGAGCAGAGGAAGATGCACAGGGATCAAGACTAACAGTCTCAATTAACGAGCACGAAAACATTGTCGCGATGCAGAAGGGAGAAACCCATCCATTCACACAGCAGGAGATCATGGATATCGTAGACGAAGCAGAGAACAAAACCGGGAAACTACGAGAGCAACTGGAAACTGCGACAGGAGAATAAAAAGTTTTTCTCCCCTTTTCTTTCCATAAAGGTGAACAAATAAAATGCCACGTCAAAATAGCTCGTCCAAGAGATTTGGAGCAAGATACGGAAGTAAGACCAGAAGAAATGTAGACGAAGCAGAAAAAAGAGACTCAGTCTGCGGAGAATGCAGAGGAGAACTTGAAAGAGAAGCAGCAGGCATCTGGAAATGCACAGGATGCGGGAAAAAAACTGCAGGTGGTGCCTACAGAGCGGATACTGGAGCAGAGGAAATGCTCGACAAGGCGCTTCAAGTTGGAACAGAAGAACTGGAAGAAGCACAGGAAATAGTTGAAGGTGATGAATAGCATGAAAATCGAAAATTCGGGTTACCAGAAACACAAAGGTGTTTAGATAAATGACAGATGAAATAGAAGAAGATAAAGTAGAATCAATTGAAGAACCTGAAGAGGAAGAAGACATGAAAATGGGTTATGTCTGCGTAAGCTGTGAGGAAGAAGTAGAGATCAACCCTGTAGAGGATAAGATCATCTGCCCATCATGCTCACATAGAGTACTGCTGAAACAAAGACCTGAACAGGGCAAAACTGTCAAAGCAATATAATGAATTCAGAAGTAAAGATAGAGACGAGGCAACCAGAAAGCTTGAAGCAGATCCTTGATCAAAGCCTTGAAACAAGCGGACCAGTAAAACACAGATTAACACAGAACAAAGAATCAGTTACAGTTAATACAGAGACCGAAACAGTAGGACAGTTAAGAGGATGCACAGATACAGTTTTCAGATTGACCACATTATCAAAAAAAATACTTGAAAGGTGATACTATGGAAAACGAAGACGCACAACAAATGCTGATGGAGATGCAGAAAAACCAACAGCAGATGCAACAGATAGTACAGCAGAAAGAAGAAACAGAGTCAGAACTCCAAGAATCAAAGAAAGCTCTCAAAGAACTAGAGAAAAAAGAAGAAGGAGAGGTCTACCGACAGGTCGGCAACATTCTTGTCGCAAAGGATAGAGACAAACTTGGAGACGAACTTGAAGAAAGAGTAGAGGACCTTGAAGTAAGGAAGAAACGCCTCTCAAAGAAAGAAGAACAGCTTCAAAGTCAGCTTGAAGAAGCACAGCAGCAAATGATGCAGCAACAAGGGTGAAAAACATGCTGAAAAACGCTTCCGCTCTTGCGGATAAAATGAGAGACATGGCAGACCAGGGACCACTTCCCTCCAACGTTTCCGAGATGCTGGAAGAAGCTGCGGACAAGCTTGAGGAAAAAGACAAAGATCTTTCAGTAAGAGTCAATACCGCTGGATCACTGCTGGATCAGATCAGCAACGATCCCAATATTAAACAGCACACGAGAACAGAGATATGGAACCTTGCCTCACAGGTAGAAAATCTTAACGACTGAAGCCAAACTATAAAAATATCAGCCGGCCAGTGTTAACTAAGAGGTAATCAAAACATGGCGCTAGGATTTCTTAACTCAGACAACGACCAAACAGACAATATAATCGACGACGACTTTGTCGAACTCGACGCAGAAATGACAGAAACAGACCAGAAAGTAATTATCAGAGCAGAAACCCTCCAAGAATTTAATGACGTAGAAAATGTTCAGGAACACCTACGCAACAACCACATCGTCTGGGTAAACATCCAACCACTAAAAAACAAGGACATGGCGGATCTAAAGAGAGCAGTTAAGAGACTGAAAAAAACTGTCAAGTCAATTGAAGGTGACATGGCTGGAGTAGACGAGGAATGGATCGTTACATGCCCTGAGTACGCGCAGATCGCAAGAAGCAGTGAAAAAGTAGAACAGTAAAAAGAATTCAAACTTATCTTTGATTCTATATGTCCAGCGATCTTTTTGATACTCCGGGTCATTCAATAGATTCTCTAGCTAAAAATCTAACTGAAGTAAAGGGCTACAATCCCGAACTTAGAGTTTCCTATGAGGAAACACCGCCGGTAATTTTTCTGGATGAATCAGCTATAATTGACTACTTAGAAAATCAAGGCAGAAAAATAGAAACCCGGATATTTGGAGACAACTATTTTGAAGGACCACAGGATATTGAAAAATTACTTGAAAACTTTCCTAACAAAATAGCTATTCCTGAAAGGTTTGAAGACCTCAGAACCGGAAAGTTTGGAAGAAGCCTGGAGGAGAATGAAATCCGCAGAAGACTTGAAATAGTTGACAGCAACTCAACTTATGTTAATCTAGATGAAGTGGATACCCCAGAAGGGTTCAAGGAAGTCGGCCATGCCGACCACCGAGATAAAAGAATCGCGGGATTTGGATATGAAGAAAATGCTGTAATTGCCACTTACGACGATGACTTTCTCAGTTTTCCTATAAACTATACAACGCCTGGAATGCTTCTTTGAAATCAGGTATTCAGGTTCTTCTCCATACCCAGTTCTTTTCTGATGTCATCTAAATTCTGCTCGAGGCCTTCCATTCTCTCCAGCAAACTACCGGTTCCAAACTCTACAAATTTATTAACACATTTCCGACAGTAAAGACTACCATCAAAACGCATAGCATTTTCAGGCAAACCATCAGGCGTAAAATCATCTTCCTCAGGATCTTCTCCGCCGAAATCTAGTACTTTTCCACATTCCGAGCACTTCTTCTCATATACCATGAAAGTATAAATAGTGCTCCCCGACTAAAAAACTGATCTATGCAGTAATGGTCAGGATTATAGCTGACGAAACTCCTAGAAACATCAGGGCACATCTAATGGAGCAACTAAAAGTCAGTTCAACCGGGTTACATCCAGGTTCTGAGGAGCCGAAGTATCTATGTGTAGCGCCTTGTGTAAACCAGAGGCCAACTGGAAACATTTCTTCTCCTCACCGTGGTTTGTCAATACTTTGTTTGGTGAAGAACGAAGATTTCTGCAGAAGTTGATGATCTGCTGTCTATCAGAGTGAGCGGAGAAGCCTGAAACTGTGGCTGTGTCCATGTTCAACTCAATTTTTTCACCATTTACCTCGATGCTGTCGACACCGTTCTGTATCTTTCTGCCTAGTGTTCCCTCTGCCTGATAACCCACGAATATCAGGGTGTTCTTCTCGTTCATCGCCAGATTCTGGAGATAGCTCATGATCGGTCCTCCTGTAACCATACCGGAGGTTGTTAAAATCACGGCAGGGCCAGAATCCATTGCCTCTTTTCTCTCGTTATGGCTCCCAACAGGATTAAGATTTTCTTTCAGGAACGGTGAGTCGTCTTCTTCCAGTATCTTGTCTTGTACTTTTTCGGATAGGTATTCGGGGTAAGCAGTGTGAAGTGCGTTGGCATCGTTAATCATTCCATCCAGGTAGACAGGGTAGTCGAAGTAATCCCGATCAAGCTCATCTGCGAGCATTCCTATTATCTCTTGGGATCGACCCACTGCAAACACCGGAACGATCACTTTTCCTCCTTTGTTCAGGGTTTGTTTCATCTTAGAGAGGAACTTTTTCTGTGCTTTATCTCGTGGTTGCTGTTCATCTTCTCTTCCACCATAAGTGGATTCGGTGATCATTGTCTCAACTCTCTGGAAGTTAGTATCTGCAGGCCTCAGCATTTCGGACTGGTCATAGTTATAGTCGCCGGTGTAGAGAATGTTGTGAAGCCCTTCTCCGACATGGATATGAACAAGTGAAGAACCAAGGATATGCCCCGCATTTTTGAGGGTTAATCTCATGTCCGGTGTGATATCTGTTACCTCGCCATAATCCGGTGTAATAGTTCTCTTTACAGCCTGTTTAATATGGGATGAATCGTAAGGTGCGCTCGCTCCTTCAGAATGAGCAATCCCTATATAGTCTAGAGTGTTCATAATCATCAGGTCCCGAGTGGGCTTTGTACAGTAAAGTGGTCCTTCATACCCCATCTTGTATAGGTAAGGTATCATTGTAGCGTGATCGGCGTGAGCATGTGATAGAACTACTGCATCAAGTGCCTTCAGGTCAAGCTCCGGGGCATCAAGATATGGAAAGTTTTCCTGTGTTCCCGGCTCCGCACTCGGATTTATTCCTGCATCCATCAGAATGTTGGACTCCTCGGACTGAAGAAGGAAGCATGAGACCTGCCGACATCCTCCCAGCCCGGAGACTCTAATCCATTCATCTCCAACTGATTTCTCAAGTCGAATCTTCTTTCCTACTTCATGAAGAAACTCCTTGCGGAACTCCGGATCCTCAACTGTTAGTTCTCGGGCTCTGTCAACGACTTTTGAGCTGATAGCAGGCACCCTTTCTACCTGTGGATCCCATAGGGATTCCTCTTTGATCTTCTGGAGACCGCTTCCCTTGGAACCGATAACATTGCCAGGTTTCTCTGCTCTAATTACAACTTTACCAAGAGAAGGCTGAAATATCAGATCTTCAAGGCCTGATTTATCTTCTACAACTTCCTTTATTTTCTTCTCTGCTTTTTCCGGTTCAAGGAAAAGTTTGCTTGAAGGCCTGACCTCAACTCTTTTCTTGAGTTCTGAAACCATTTCTTTTACAGTATCTGAGTTGTCAAGAAAGAATTCTTCGGAGTCAGTGTAGATAACAATATCGGACCCTTCAAACCTCAGATCATCCACAGATACTCCTGCTGGTATATAATCTTTGACTTCTTCTAATTCTTCTGCTGACATAATAATTCAATCCTTTTGATTCTAGTATAGATATTAGTGAAACAGATAGGTGGGATAAAAACTTCTAGTCAAGTCGTGACTTAACCTCTTTCTCCTCGAGGACTTCAAATCCATCCTCCGTGATCTCTGCGACCATAATGCCGTTTCCGGATGCTGTGTCTCTCTCCATTGCTGCTTGAACTGATCTTACAGCGATCTTCTTTCCTTCTTCATGGTCAAGTCCTTCCTCGTAGCTGTCTTCCAGTACTCCATACGCCATTGTGCTTCCTGATCCCGTAGCTGTAAATCTTTCATTTTTCATCAGTCCACCTGCCGGATCAAGATCGTAGATAACTCCTTTTCCATCTTCAATACCACCGAGGACAAACTGGTTCATGAAAGGCATCATCTTGTTACCATGGAGGATGTTCGCTAGGAGTGTTCCTGCTCCTTTTACTGTAAGTTCTTTTGTCTCCAGTTTGTGGAGTTTTAGCTGTGATCTCATCACTCTGACAATCTTCTGTGCATCACCAACGCTTCCTGCAATGGTTAGACCGATTTTTTCATCTAGTTTGTAGACTTTCTTTGCGTATTTTGAAGATGTGAGATGGCCCAAAGATGCTCTTCTATCTGCAGCGAGTATTACTCCGTCCTCTGTAGTTAGCCCTATAGTTGTTGTTCCTGTTTTGAACTCTTCTGCTTTATTCTCTTCATTATCTAGTTTAGTGTTTTGCATTGGTCATCACATCCAGAAAACGGAAGACGAATCTTCTATTTCAGTATATATCTTTCAGTTTTAAATAGGTATTCCGCTTGGGGAAAAATCAACCACCAGCTTCTAAAATTTACCCGGCGAACTAATTTTTGAAAGGTTAGAACTAGTAGCATGAAATTCAAAGAACTTGGAATTAAAAGAAATATTGTAGAGAACCTGAAGGAGAACGGCATTAAAAATCCGACACAGGTGCAGGAAAAATCAATACCGGAAATATTTGATGGAAAAGACGTGCTTGTAGAATCGGAGACAGGATCAGGTAAAACACTATCTTTCTCACTGCCGATAATCGAAAATATTCAAGGAGGAAATGGGGTACAGGCGATAGTTCTTTCTCCCACCAGGGAACTTGCAAAACAGATTACGGCAGAGATAGAGATGGCCTCAGATGTCGATGTTGTAACAATCTACGGAGGGGTCGACTACGAACCACAGATCGAGGGAGCAAAGACAGCAAGTATAGTGGTTGGAACACCGGGAAGAACCCTCGACCTCCTGAAAAAAGGAAAGGTTGATCTTGATAACCTGGATTACTTTGTGCTGGATGAAGCGGATAGAATGCTTGATATGGGCTTCCAGGACGAGTTAGAGCAAATTATCGGATTCTGTCCTGAAGAGCGTCAGAACCTTCTGTTCGGTGCAACTATTCCCCGGGAGCTCAAGAAGATGTGTGACCGATACTCTATCGATCCAGAGACAATCAGAATTAAGGCTTCGCATCATACCAGAAACCTGGATGAAAAATATATTGACGTGGATGAGAACAGGAAGATATCAGCGCTCTACACACTTCTAAAAGAAAGGAAAACTGATCTATCGATCGTTTTCTGCCGAACCAAGGCAACGACTCGTTGGTTGACGGACAAGTTGAAGAAGAACAGTATAGAAGCGAAAACTTTAAACGGCGACATGAGCCAGAACCAGCGAGAAAAGACAATCAAAGACTTCAAGGAAGGAAAGTTCGATGTAGTCGTCGCAACAGATGTCGCAGCTAGAGGACTGGATGTAGAAAATGTTACCCACGTCTTCAACTACAACGTTCCTGATAAACCGGATACGTACACTCATCGAGTCGGACGAGCCGGTAGACAGGGCAAAGAAGGAGAAGCGATCACATTACTGGAAAGCGATGAACACTCCAAGTTCAGAAGAATCAAGAGAAAGAAAGACGGTATATCCAGGATGGACAAAGACGAACTCGATCTGAGAAAGGTCAAGACATAAAGCCGAACTCAGTTGCTTTCTTGAGCGTATTTTAGAAAAATTGTGGTCAGTAGTTTTTCGCGAAGTATGCCCATCGCTTCGCTTCTTTACCGCAGACCGCGCATTTTCCATCAGTTTCTTCGTCTTCTTCCTGAATGCTTCCCGGCTTGGAGTCTTCTCTGAACGGCAGAACCACGATTTCCGCTGATACCTCGTCCTTCACTTCTTCTTCACATTCCTCTTTTCCGCACCAGCGGGTCTTTACATATCCACGATTCTTTCCCATTGTGCCCAGAATCTCGTTCTTGGATTCAGCTTCTCTAATATTTGCCTCAAGATAATCTGCGAGTTCATTGTAGAGTCCTTTCTGGACTGATTCAAGCAGGGAGTCCGTCTTTGGCTTTAGTGATTCAAAGTTGAAACCGGTCTTTTCGCCATTGTCTCTTCTAACTGCTGTAACTTCCTCGTCTTCCATTTCGTTCGGACCGATTTCAAGCCTTAAAGGAACTCCTTTCAGCTCCCATTCATTGAACTTGTAGCCCGGTGTTCTATGATCCCGGCTGTCAAGCTCCACTCTGAAGTCGTCTTTCAGTTCCTCTCTTATCTCTTCAGCGTGGAGCTTGACAGCCGGGATCATAGA
>PXPD01000042.1 GCA_003009815.1 Nanohaloarchaea archaeon SW_4_43_9
ACATTCATCTTTTTGAAGTTTCACCTCCAACCTCTTAGTATGGCTAAAGACAACCAAGTTCAGATGCCCTCCAGCCAGGGAGGACTTGTACAGTACTTCGATGCAGATTCAGGAGTAGAGATAGATCCTAAGATGGTCATAGCCTTTACAGTAGGTGTAGTAATCCTTGAACTTGCGCTTCACATGAGAATTCTGGCTTGACTGGAAACTTTATTTAATACTTTACAAAGAACCAGTTTCTATACAGAAGGGCCCGTAGCTCAGCTTGGACAGAGCAACCGGCTTCTAGAGTCTGCTTGGCTCAAAGTTTTCTGGATTTGAGCGCTGCAAGAATGAACCGCAGTTGAACCAGAAGTTGGAGCGAACTGGCTTAGGTTACCGGTAGGTCGAGGGTTCAAATCCCCCCGGGGCCGTTCAAAAATAGGATCAGGATTTGAGGGCGGCAGAAAATCTCTGATTTTCGCCGGCCCTATCAGATGAAAAAGAAGCAACCAATCTCAACTAGACCGGTTCAGTAAAATGCCAGAGACAAATAGCTTGGAAGAAGCAGAAGTAATTATACAGAAAATTCCCTCAGACATGGGGATACACAGAAACCCGAGGAAAGGAACTCTTAATGCACCAGAAATCCTGATAGAAAATACTGAGTTCAGCCGGGAAATTCTAATAGATGAAATTTTCCCAGACGAATTCGATCTAGAAGAAACCCAGAGAAGAATCAGAGATAATACCGGGGATCTGCTACAGTATGAAAAACCAATTCTCTCTATAGGTGGAGATCACTCAGTCTCTTTTCCTGTGATAAAAACGCTGAAAGAGAAGCACCCCGATCTTAAACTTGTCTGGCTTGACTCTCATCTTGATCTAAAAGAGAAAGTCGACGATCACATTTCACACGATGTAGTTGTCCGTGAACTTCTGAAGTGCGGATTTAATGAAAACGAGATCTGGTTCGTAGGAGTAACTAAAGTAGATCACGACGAGGAAGAGTTTACCAGAGATTCCGGATTTCACATATATCAAGCTGATGAAGTAGAAAAATTCGTCCGTGAGTTCAAGAAAGACGAGTTTCCTGTGTATCTCTCCATTGATATTGATGTTCTGAAGGAAGAGATAGCGCCCGGAACCGGATACCCTGACGGAGAACTTACAGTAGAAGATGCAGAAAAAGTTATTGAAGCGGTCAAACCTAGTTCTGCGGGTCTTGTAGAAGTTGCGCCGCCATTTGATGAAGATGGGAAAACAGTAAGTAGCGCAGGGATAATACTGGAGAGACTTCAAAAGAATTTTTGACCGGTATTTTATTTGGGCTTTTTCAAAATATAGTTTCAAAACATAGTTAATGGATAAAAAGTCACTCCAGGTAGAGGGAGAACTATTTGAGGCTGTACAGAAATCGGAAATATTTGATGACTCAAAGACTTTTCCAGATGCCACTTTAACCACCAACAAGGAAGCAGCTCTGGAAGATTTTAGAAACAAAGATATCAAGACTGCAGTAAACAGAAACTTTGAGATACCGGAAAGTCCAAGCATCTCGATAGATGATAGGAGCTCTATGAGATCCTATATCGAATCTTCATGGGATTCTCTCTTAAAGAGTTCATCAGACAAGAGCACGCTCATACCTTTGGAAAATAAATACGTGACGCCCGGAGGTCGTTTCCGTGAACAGTATTACTGGGATTCCTACTTCGCAATGCTGGGACTGAAAGCTTCTGGAAGAACAAAAATAGTTAGAGGAATGGTTGAAAACTTCGCCTCCCTGATAGAAAGATTCGGTTTCATACCTAATGGAAACAGAATTTATTACCTTGACAGATCACAGCCGCCATTTTTTGCCTACATGATCAATCTTTTGCCAGAAAATGAAAGGACAAAATATCGGGAAAATCTGGAGGAAGAATACCGTTTCTGGATGGAGAGAAGAACAGTTAAGACAGAGAAAGGAGACAAGTTGAACCGTTACTGGAGCGAAAAAACAGTTCCGAGGCCGGAGTCTTACACGGAAGACTTTGAAACCGGTGGAAGTGAGAACTTTAGAGGTATAAGAGCCGCATGTGAATCTGGCTGGGATTTCAGCAGCAGATGGGCGAACAACGGACTTGAATCAATCAGGATAGTCGACATAGCTCCTGTTGATCTAAACTGTTTCCTATACGAAAACGAAAGAATGCTTTCAGAACTGTTCTCAGACCCTGAGAAGTCAGAAAAATACAGGGAAAAAACGTCTAGAAGAAAGAAGCTGATAAACAAGTATTTCTGGAACGAGAGAAAAGGTTTTTACTTTGACTACGATCTTGAGAACCAGGAGCAGACCGATACTTGGAGTCTGGCCGGGGCTGTACCTTTATATGTGGAAGCTGCTTCGCAGGAGCAGGCAGAACAAGTCGTTGAAAATCTGGAGGAAAAGTTCTTGGAAAAAGGCGGATTTGTCACCAGCCTCACTAGATCAGGACATCAGTGGGATTATCCGAATGGCTGGGCTCCTCTACAGTGGATACTCTATCGAGGACTGAGAAATTATGGTTTCGACCAGTTAGCAGAGATGGCTGCAGAGAGATGGATTGAAATGAATCGGGAGATATTTCATGAGACCGGTAAGATGTTCGAGAAATACAATGTTGTCGATCCTATGTACGAAGTTGAAGACGGTGAATACTCCGTACAAGAAGGCTTCGGCTGGACAAACGGTGTGACACTCATGATGTTGAAAAAATTGGGAGAAACATCCGGTTCCGTTAGTAGTGAGGGAAACTACCTAGAATAACTGTTTTGAATCTTCTCCGAACAATGAAAGTCTATGAAAGCAGTAAAAGAGGAACTAGCGGAGAAACTGGAAGAAATATTAGAAGTAGAAGTAAAAGAGAAGGACATTGAAATCCCTGGGGGCGAATATGGAGACTTTGCCTATCCGGCTATGAAGGCAGCATCACAGAAGGAGGAAAATCCTCGGAAACTTGCTGAAGAAGCTTCAGAAAAGCTTGAAGCACTTGACATCGCTGAACAGGTAGAAGTTGCCGGACCTGGGTATCTGAACTTTCATCTTGATAGAGAAAAGTATGCAAAGATCATAGAGAACAGATTGGAATCAGAAAATATGGGTGTTGAGCAGAGAGAAGGCAGTATCCTTGTAGAGTTCTCCTCTCCAAACATTGCAAAGCCGATGAACGTAGGACATCTCAGAAACAATGCTTTAGGAGATTCTCTAAGAAGAATTCTCTCTTTTGTCGGATATGATGTCACTGCGGAGAACTACATAGGCGATCTCGGAACACAGTTTGGAAAGGTTATCTATGGTCATAAAAACATTGAATCCGAGAAAGACTTCGAGGAAGAACCTATAGAGTACATGCTCGATATCTATGTCAAATTTCACGACCTCGCGGAGGAAAACACAGAAATTGAGGACCAGTCCCAAAAATGGGCAAAAAAGATAGAAAAAAAAGATGATGAGGCAATCAAATTATGGAAAAAATTCCGCAGCGCAACACTGGAGTACCACAGAGACGAATACAAACGACTTGGAATCAAGTTCGACAGGACAACCGGTGAATCAACAGTATACGAGGACGCCAGAGAACTGGTAAAGCAATGGGTTGAAGAGGGAAAACTTGAACGCGATGAAGACGGCTCGGTTTTCTATGAGTTTGAAGAGGATGAATTACCTGGAGCAGTTCTTCTCAAGGCAGACGGATCCACATTATACATTACCCGGGATCTCTACAACCTGAAGAAGAGGAATGAGGAAGGATTTGACTACAACTTATATGTTGTGGCCTCCGAGCAGGAGCTCCACTTCAAACAGCTTTTCCAAATTGCAGAAGACGCAGGGATCAAAACCGAAGGGTCAGAGCATATATCTTACGGAATGCTAAACCTCACCGAAGGAAGTATGTCAACCCGTAAAGGCATTATAATAGAGCAGTCAGAAATATTTGACAGGGCGATTGAAATAGCTGAAGAAAAGGCTGAGGAAGAAATAAACCGCAGCCTAGAGAACGCTGAGGCAATCGGAATCGGCGCAGTAAAGTACAGCAATCTTTCAGTTTCGCGAAAAAAGGACATGGAGTTTAACTGGGATACTGCTCTATCCTTCCAGGGAGATTCCGGACCTTACCTCCAGTACTCCAATACCCGAGCTAAAAGCATCCTGGGAAAAGCCGAGAAAGAAGCAGAATTATCAGGAGCTTTAACTAGAGAAGAGTATAGAATTGTAAAGAAACTGGGCGAGTTCCCCAAAAAAGTCGGGGAAGCAGCTGAAAACAGAGAGCCAGCAAAGATCGCCAACTATCTCTCAAATCTGTGCGAAGAGTTCAACAGCTTCTACCACTCCAGCCAGGTAATAGGCGAGGACGAAAAAACAGAGAAAAGAAGACTGAAGATAGTAAAACTTTTCTCAGATGTAACTGATCAAGGAATGCAACTACTCGGAATAGAGCCTCTAGAGCAGATGTGAAGTAATAATTCTGGGATCGTTGACCTTATTAACAAGCGGAGACAATCCTAAACTGTCTATGTCCATTTTTAAATCAATCAAAGAGAAGGTCTCCGACAGCCAAGAAGAAGGAGATTCCAGAGATCTATCCTTTGAAATGGACGATGAAAGCCTTGACTTCACCCTCAGCGATAAGCAGGACATAAAGATCACAGGAAAGATCGACAAAATGGCGGACGTAGATGTAAAATATCCTTTAATCAAGCCTTTCGCATATGCACATGTCAAATGGGATGAGGAACAGAAAGAGGTAATATATCGTATCATTGAACCAGAACTTGACGATGAAAGCGAGGAACTGTTAGAGGTAGTTAAAGAGAATCTTTCCGAGAAAATCGATGTCTCCCTGAGCTCTATGGGAGGAAGAGAGAAAATTATCGGTTACCTCCAGAACCAGATCAACGACCTGCTGATAGAGCTCGGGATTGAAATGACTGATGAGCAGCACAAGAAAATGCTGTACTACATTTACAGAGATTTCGTCGGACTAGGAAAAGTAGAGCCATTTATGCACGATCCATATATTGAAGACATTGGATGCGACGGAACCGGAACACCTATCTTCGCAGTCCACTCCGAGTTTGGATCAGTAAAATCAGGCGTTCATTACAACGATCAAGAGGAGCTAGAAAATCTTGTAATTAAACTGGCAGAAAGAGCCGGCCGATATGTTTCATACGCCAATCCACTGCTCGACGGGGCTCTACCTGACGGCTCCAGAGTTAACGCATCACTTACAGAAGATGTAACAGCCCACGGACCGACATTTTCAATCAGAAAATTCCAGGAAACTCCGTTCTCCGCCGTGGATATGATGGACCTGGGAACAGCAAATGCCGAAATCATGGCGTACATATGGATACTTCAGCAGTACCAGCAATCAATACTTATCTGCGGAGGAACCTCAACCGGCAAAACCTCCTATCTTAACGCTACAGTTTCATTCATACCTCCAGAAGACAAAATCGTCTCTATTGAAGACACCCGGGAACTCCAACTACCTCACGAGAACTGGATACCCTCCGTTACCCGTGAGATGTTTGGAACTTCCAGCCAAGGTGACGTAGACATGGATCAACTCTTGAAAGAATCTTTCAGACAGAATCCAGACTATGTTGTAGTTGGAGAGGTCAGAGGAGAAGAGGCATCAGTACTTTTCCAAGGTATGTCGTCTGGACATCCTTCAATGGGTACAATGCACGCTTCTTCACCTAATGCAGTTGTAAAAAGGCTTACGACACCTCCAATATCTTTATCACCGGCCCTAATTGAAGCAATTGATGTTATGGTAGTAATGACGCATGCAAAGGGTGTAGAGAAATCGGCCAGAAGAGTAAAGAACATCCACGAGCTTCAGAAAGTTGTCGGGGAATCAGCTTCAGCCAGAACCAATCAAGCATTCTCCTGGACGGCAGTTGACGATTCATTCAGCAGGAGAGGAGAGCCATACCTATTCGACCAGATCAGTAAGGATTACGGTGTCGCCAAGCAGAAACTAATGAAGGAAATGGAGAGAAGAACAAACCTGCTAGAATGGCTGCAGGACAAAGGTGTAAGCGATTTCGATAAGGTATCAGACATAGTGGCAGAGTATTACAAAAATAAAGATGAAATCCTGAAAATGATAAACTCAGAGGATGAAAAGTACACTCTACAGGATGTCATTGAAGCCGAAGGAAAGGTCGATCTCTCAAGACCTGACCGGCTTGACAATGCCGTTGAAAACGATAAAGGAGAATCGCTGGAACAGGAGATAAATGATATTGACAGTAACGCAGATGTGGAGACCAAGAAGAAAGTCGAGAACAACCCCGTAGCAGAGCTGGAGAAAAAACTGAAATCTGAGAGGGAAAAAATCGAGAAAGTAAGATCACGGACTCCTGAAGAAAGAGATAAAAACCCCTTCAGCGATCCCAAAAATGCAGAAGAAGACCCCTTCGAGGCCTGAATCATGAACCGTATCAAGACCCGGATAAAAAATATGGATAGACTACTGGGAGGGGGAATACCGGAAAAAGAAACAGTGCTTGTGAAGGGGGAGCCAGGAGCAGGGAAGACCAATCTCGGGTTAGAGTTCCTGTACAGAGGTGCAAAAAAGGGCCAGAAGGGACTGTTTGTCTCATTCCAAGACACCGAAGACGATATACTCCGAGCTAATACCTTTGACTGGAAATTTGATCAACATGTGGAGCAGGGAAATATCAATATAAGAAAAATGGATCCCTACAGATACGAACAGGTTCCTGACATGGTAAGAGGAATGATCAAGGAGAACAACGCATCCCGTGTAGTAGTAGATCCAATCACGGATCTCGATCTCTACATAGACTCAAGAAAGGACATAAGAAAAAACCTGTTATCTATAAAGAGAGAGGCTAGGAACCTAGGAGCCACATCCCTGCTTCTGGCAGAAAGCAAAGAGGCTACAGAGATTGAAGACGAAGTAGCAGACGGCATAGTTAATATGGAAGTAGTGAGGGAAAACGGAAAAGTGAAGAGAGAAATTTACATAAAAAAGCTGAGAGGTTCAGATTATAACCACAGCGTCCATAACTACGTCTTCGATAGTGACGGCCTGAAGGTCCAATGAGCTCAAACCCATTCAACTCCGGGATTCTAGAAAGAATAAAACAGGCATTCGAAACAGATAACCTTGACGCAGCCGCAAATGCAGTTTTTGGTCCCACAGTTGACAAGTATGGAGAAGAACTTGAAGACCTGAAAAATGATTTACAGAAGGCAGATATGGATATTCTTTACAGAACATATGTTTCTAAAATGTTTCTATACAGCTCCCTTGCATTCATCCTAGGATTAATAGCAGGAATAAGTTTCATAATATACGGAAGTATATCGGCTCCTGAAGCAGTTAGATACCTTTTCGGCGTACCTCTCGCCTTCTCACTCGCCACATTTGGCTTCATGTATCTCTATCCATCTCAAAAAGCTAAGAGAAGAAAGAAAAATATTGATGAAAACCTGCCCTTCGCGCTAAACCATCTCGGGGCTATTGCAACCTCCGGAATACCTCCTAAATCAATGTTTGAACTTCTCAATACATTCGATGAGTACGAAGGAATCTCAGATGAAGCAGGAGAAATCTCCCGCAGGGTTAACGTCTTCGGAGAAGATCTTACAACCGCATTGAAACAGGTAGCGGAGAAATCCCCGAGCGAAGACTGGGCGGAAGTCCTATTCGGTATAGTTTCAACTGTAGAAACAGGAGGAGACCTCAAATCATACTTACAGGAAAAATCAGACGAAGCACTGTTCGAATACAACCAACAGAGGCAGAGAGAGATCCAGAAATTAAGTACGTACGCTTCCTTTTACACAGCAATCTTGATCGCCGCACCTGTTTTCCTTGTAGTTGTACTCGCAGTCATGAACCTTCTAGGGGGAACCATTGGGGGATTTGCTATTCAGGACCTGATGTGGCTAGGGGTACATGTAATAATACCTGCTATAAACGCTCTATTCGTGGTGTTTCTAGCGCTAACGGTGGACTAAAAT
>PXPD01000043.1:0-6705 GCA_003009815.1 Nanohaloarchaea archaeon SW_4_43_9
CGTTTCTTTACAGGATCCTTGGTGTATGAAATATCAAGATTCATTTAGTGATCAGCGTTTTTCCTCTCCCAATCGGGATCCCGTTGCGCCTGTTTGTCCCATGTATTTGGAGTCTTTCTTCTCGCCGTACGGATTTTCCGCTTCAGAAGTCATTGTCTCAAATACTACTTGGCATACCCTGTCCTCAGGATAGAGTTTTACAGGTGCGTTTCCAAGGTTCTGCATCTCCAGTGTTATATCCCCAGAGAATCCAGGATCGCAGTAGCCTGCGGTGGCATGCACTATAATCCCGAGTCGGCCGTATGAGCTTCTGCCCTCCACTCTTGCAACCAGGTTCCTTGGAATATTCAGTTTTTCTAGTGTGCTACCTAGAATGAACTCTCCAGGGTGGATGACTACTCCTTCATCCGCTGAGTGTTTCTCTGTCTCTATGAAGTTTTTGTATCTTTCCATGTTCTTGGTGTCGATTTTCTCTATCTTTCGGGTGTTTAGAATTCCGAACTCGTATCCAAGTCTTAAATCGTAGGAAGAAGGCCCCATCTGCAATTCGTGATTAAGTTCCGGTCCTTCTTTCACTTCAACAGCGTTTTCCTCTTCTATAAGCTCTCTTAGATCCTTATCCGATAATATGGCCATATGGTTGCAGTTTTGGCTAAAAGCTCTTTTATTCCTTCCCCGGTATATGTATTGGTATGAGAAGGATTCTAATCTTGACAATTTTTGTAGCACTTTTCATGGTCTCTGCTTCCGCTGAGATCCAGTATCAGGGAACTATGGATGAAAGTGAGGTCGGAATGAATACCTCGATCCAGCTGGAATGTGATGATCCATGTCCGGTATCTCGCTGGAGTCTGACTTGGAACCTGCCGGAGAAAGCGCAAATAATAGAGATAAAAGATAGTCTTGGAGAGATAGAAGATTATCAGAGAACCAGTAAATCAGTGAGCATAACGACTAACTCGGAGAAGAGGTACAACGAGACTGTCCAGATCTGGATGAAGATTGATGAGCCTGCGCAGGAGATTCATGACGACTTATACTACAGGAAGATGTCGATCCCCAGCTTTAGCGGAGAGAAAACTACGGGGGAGATAAAGGTCGAAGATCTAGTATCCGGTAAGGTAGGGTTCGGCTTTGGCAGTTCCTTTGTCAATGACGAGTTCAGGTTCTCAGGGGAAGGCCCGACGAATATCCGTGTCAACTTTGGAGACGGAGTAGAGAAGCGTTACTATCAGTTTTTCGGGGAGGAAAGAGAAAACTCAACAGAGGCATATGAGATAGCGGTTGGAACAACCGGTTTAGTTCAAGAGTTTGAAAGATTTCCCGTCGCGGTTATGAATAATAGGAGTTACAATGAGAAAGTTAACCGGTGGAGTTCCGGTCAGTATATTTCAGGAACAGTTTATTTAAGAGATGACCTAGAGAAAGATTATCTTCCTGTTCTAACCCATGAAACAGTTCACGGTCTGAATGACAGGTTTTTCCGCTGGGATCAAACTGATTCAACCTATATTGACGAAGGGGTTGCGGAGCACGCTGAGTATCTCATGAAAAAGAAGCTTTTCAGGAAAAACAGGGCCAAGACAGGCACAAAAGAGATTTTTGGAGAATCGAAGAAGTACAAAGTTGAAGAGGAAGATGGAACATATGTCTACACCCTTGAATCCCAAGGTGATCGAGATCGGCTCTGGAACTATTACCGGCAAGATAAGGAGTTCATGAAGAACTGGGATCCAAGAGAAGACGCAGATACTAGAGAGTTCGGCTATGCATACTCAGAGCTTTTGATAAAATATTACATTGTCAACAATGGAACGGTTAGAGATCTTTACTCTAATATAGCGGTAGATCAAAAGATCGAGTCACCGCAGCAGAAATGGGACTTTTTATCTAGTCATATGGTTATGGAACCATGCAACTTTGATTCGAGGAATAGATTCGATAACTGTCTTGATGAAATAAACGATCACGACTACGAGATTGTTACAGGGAAGCCGGATACTTCTTCACGATCCAGTTTAGGGTTTGAGGAGATCAAAGTTCCAAACAGAACCAGAGGAGGTTCCGGAATCAGGGAAACCGTTGAGAGGACACAGGTTACTTTCCGGCAGTTCTTGAAAGGTTTTGTTGATTATTTACTATCATTAACCGGGTGATCTTAGTGTTTGAAGAGATCGGATTGCAGCTGATACAGCTTGTCTCGCAGTACGGTGTTATAGCGGTTATGCTAGGAATGATGCTAGAAGAAGTTTTCGTACCAATTCCCTCACCTATTATACCGATGGCTGCCGGTGCTCTCTTGATTGAGTCAACAGCATTCACTGAAGTGATATTTCAGGCCTTTTTCCTGATCGCCCTTCCAGCGTCAATTGCCTCCGTTATCAGCTCGTACTTTGTGTTTGCAATCACCTTCTATGGCGGAAAACCGGCTATCAAGAGGTATGGTAAATGGTTGGATGTAAGATGGAAGGATGTTCAAAGGATGGAGAGTCATTTCGATTCCGGGAATGAGAAGTATTATGTTGCATTTTTCAGATCAATCCCCATTGTTCCTCTTTCTCTAGTTTCGGGGAGCGCAGGATTATTCCGTATGAACTGGAAAGAGTACGGTATCTGGAGCTTTGTAGGCATGGCTCCAAGAAACTTTGTGCTAGCGATGATCGGCTGGTACTCCCGGGACAGTTTCCGGGTACTGGCTTCAAGGATAGATGCTTTTTCCACGTGGATTCTGCTGTTTGTATTCGGTACATTTCTAGGTTATATCCTATACAAAAAGCTGAAGAATCTCGGAGATTACCTTGTCAGGAAAATTTAAAGGTTAATACTTTGATTCTCGTTTCTTTGCTTCTTCAAGCGATCTCCTAATCTGCTTCTCCACGTCCTCTTTTGCTGCTTCTTCGTGTCCGCAGTACATCTCCTCTACTTCAAGACCGATCAGCTTTTTTATAGATTCAATTAGTTTCTCACGATCTCCTTCCTCCAGATCGGTTCTTCCAAATCCGCCGTCAGGAAATATCAGATCGCCGGTGAAAAGGATTTTTTCTTCTCCGGAATAGAGACATATTGAATCGTCCTTGTGGCCGGGAGAATGGAAAATTTTAAACTTGGAGCCGCACAGATCTATTTTATCTCCTTCTTCCAGTTTTTCCGCTCCCACAGGAAGATTCTCGGGCTGGAAAGCATATATTTTCGGTGAGTACCCGTCCTCAACTTTTGGAAGATTATCGATGTGGTCGTAATGAGAATGGGTTAAAATGACTTTGTCGACTTTTTTCAGTTCTCGGATGTTCTTCCATGAATCTCCTGTACCTGTATCTATTAGTACTTTTTCCCCGTTTTCCATCAGCCAGATATTGCCTGTGAAATCCTCTGTATCTTCGGCAAGGTTTGTTACTTTCATTCGCCTTCCAGTGCGTCTACCGAGATTGCTGCGGCTATTATTGCCTCTCTCGGGATCTTCCCGAGTTCTCCGATCTCTATCTCGTACCTGTCTTTGAAGGAGAATTTTTCCCGGATCTCCCCGATCTCGTCCCTATCGGAGTTGTATATAGTGTATTTATGTGGGAGGAACTCTAACAGACTCACCAGCGATCTCAGAAGCCCCATGATCTTTCCTCTGCTTTCAATTGTCGCCATTAGAGCATCTTTTTCAGGGTCTTTGATCTTCCAGTTATGGGTCAGGATTGAGAACTCTTTCTCCAGTGTAGCAATGTTTTCACCCGTTTCCTCATCTATTAATCCATAGTCCCCAGCGATATCCAGTCTTCTCTCAGCTTTTACTGTGAAGACGGTATTTCCATCCGGGTCAGTGAATGGGAACTCTTCCTTCATCTTAAACATCTTCTGTTTTGCCTGGAGAATTTCCTCTCCATCTGAGTTTTTGACAGTGTACTTGTTTCTAACCAGATTCTGCGTTACAGTGTAAAAGTCACCGGTTAGATCAATTTTACCGAGAGTATCTTTTTCAGTCATATAAACTTCTTTATGCCTGACTTTAATCTATCTTATCCTGTATCTGAGTATTGCTGCTATACCTCCCATGTTCATCAGCCTCTTTCCTTCCTCGTGATCTGTCCCGATAATCTCCATATCAGAACTCATTTCCTCGGCTTTCTCCGCAAACACATCAACTATATCGGAGAGCTCTTCAAGCTCCATTTCTTCACTGCAATCATCGCACTCTATCGAGTCATCGATCTGCGGCTCTCTCTCGTAGACAGTTTTTTCGTGACCGTTTTCACATTCATACTTGGCTTGGTACTGACTGAAGTCCTCTGAGATCAGAACAGTTTCAACTGCTCCCATCTTCATGGCTTTCATGACCTGCTCCAGCCCGTACTCAGACTTCCCGTTTTCCTCTTTCAGGTTCTTGAAGAACTTGTTGACTTTCTGCTTCTCGATAACGGCCTGAGAATCCTCTATAGACTCCTTAGCCTTCTCCACTAGCTGTGAGAGTCCTGCCTCTCCTGATGTATCAAGTGATTTTGTTGCTACGACCTTATCCTGTAACTCCTTATGAAGATAATCATCGTCGAGAAGTTTATCCTTGACGAATCCTGGCCCCCCAACTACTATACCTAGCAGCTTGTCCTCCCTGGCTTTATCTAAAAATGCTTTCTGGGCTTTCTCTGCTATATCTCCCAGAAAAGTCTTCAGCATCTCTTTACGCAGTCTTGAAAAACGCTGAGCGCTCTGACCTCCAGCACGGGTTTTCCCCGGTACATTGGATTCCATAGTGTAAACCGTATTGATCGAGTTGCCCTGTAGGTAGCCGATTGCAGCCTTGGATTTGTCACACACGATTAATCCATATATGTTGTCGTCGATGATCATCTGTTTCAATGGTTCAAGGACGAACTCCTTGTCGCATCTGTAGTGTCGGGACTCGATCGGTCGTGGAGGTACTACTTCCCAGATCTCGATGTCAGGTCTTCCCTCGGTATCGCTGATGTTTCCTGCGAAGAATGCTACACCGTTTTCAGGAGTTGTGTGTTCCTCACTGACCTTTCTTCCGATTTTTCCGAGCGCGTCCTGAACATTTGTTCTTGTGTGTTTCGACTTGATGTTCTCTGCTTCACTCTGTTCCGAGGTTATGAAGTCGGATATCTTCGACATGTCGTAGCCCGCGGGGATATAAAGGGAGACAAGTTCGGTGTTCCTGCCTCTGATCTCTTCCAGTTCTTTGATCAGTTTCTTCAGCTGGTACTTATTCATTCCTCCGTTTTCCTGATCTTGGTTTTCTTCTGTCATAGGACTAGAATAACGCTGAATTCTTTTAACTTCACTCTGGTCAGAAGTATTCCTTTACTTTTTTCTTTGAAAGCCGGATATAGTCGTTTTCAGATGTGAAGATCTCCATTGTTGCTGTTCCATTGAAGTCTGAAAGTTTTTTGCCTACAGGTTTGAAGTCTATTTCCTCGCTTCCAATAGGGAGGTGCATGTCTCTGCCTTCTCTTGTATCCTGGAGGTGTAGATGTGAGATTATATGTGAAAACTCTTCCAAGAATTCCCCCATCTCTTCCTGTCCGACCTCTGAGAAGGCGTGACCTGTGTCGAAACACATTGAGGCATCCAGTTCTTCAAGTACTTCTCCTAGGTGAAACAGTTCCAGGCCGTTCCAGTGGCCGATGTTCTCAAAGCATATTTCTGTGTCAAGGTTTTCTCCTATCTCATCCAGCTTTTTGATCTGCTCCACTATAAGTTCTTCCTCCTTTTCTGAGTCATTGTCTCTCATATCTGCGTGGACGATAAATTTTTCAGCTCCCAGCTCTTCAGAGAACTTGATCAGTCGCTTATGGTAGTCAAGAACCGCTTCATTGAACTCGTCTATCTCGGTCACCAGTCTCTGTCTGAAAGGTAGATGGATAACAAGATCAAAGTCTTTCTCCTCCAGCGCTTCTTTCAATTTTTTGCTATTGATATCTTCAGGCATCCGTTCATGTTCCCCGATGGAGAACTCGATGAATTCCATTTCCTCAGGTGTGTCAAGAATCTTTTCTCTGAGGTCTCCTTCCGGTCCAATTGATGTTCCAAGTTTCATTTATTTCACCACGACCTGACTGTTCTCGGTTTCCAGCATTTCTCCTTCTCCTTGGAATTTTTTCTCCTCTTGGACTTTGTACATCTCCGCAGGGATGTGGTGTCCTGCGGCGTAGAGCATTCCTGATTCGATGTTCCACTCGTTGTTCTCCAGTGCGTCTTCGATCTCTCCTACATCATCTCCGAACTCTGGCCCGGCCTTGGAGTAGTCAAGTTTGATCTCGACTATCTTGTCCTCTGTATCAGGTTCTCCGGATTTCATTGTTAGGTCTTTTATGTGCATTACTTCCTTTATCGCATCCTCGAATCCTTGGACATCGCCGTAGATTTCGACCGATTTTAGTTCTTCGTTGAGAGGCATTCCGTTTTGGTTCTTGTAGTTTCTCAGTGCTGAGATAACCTCCATAGAGGTCTCCCCCGCTTCAATATCGGCCTCGACTTCGAGCGGTTCCGGCCACTCTGTCCTGTGGATGCTTTCAGGATCGTCTTCTTGTTTGAACATGTCATTCCAGATTTCTTCTGTGATGTGTGATAGTAGCGGTGAGAACAGTTTCAGGAATCTTTCAAGGCTTTCCTGAAGCGTATACTTTGTGGAAAGGTTTGCATCATCTTTTATCCTCTGCTTGGCGATCTCGAGATAATCGTCACAAAATGTGTTCCAAAAAG
>PXPD01000043.1:6769-15270 GCA_003009815.1 Nanohaloarchaea archaeon SW_4_43_9
AACTTGGTTTGTTACCTTCAGACAAGTGCTCAACAAGCTTGGATGCGTTCCAGAGCTTTCTCATTAGTTTCTCTCCGGATTTCAGCTCTTTCTCCTTGAACGGGAAGTCGTCGCCGACTTTGGAACCTGCTGCCCAGTACCGTGCAGCATCAACAGGGAACTCCTCCAAAACTTCTGCTGGAGCGATGACGTTGCCTTTCGACTTGCTCATCTTCTCCCTGTTTTCATCCAGCACGTGGCCGTGGTTCATTGTGGCCTCAAAAGGTACTTCGCCGGTGTGTTCATAGCATTTGACAATTGTGTGGAACAGCCAGAAACTGATGATATCATGGCCTTCAGGTCTTAAGTTGAAGCTGTAAAGCTCCGGTTTCTCTATCTGGAATTCTTCTTCATCCTCGTTCCAGTCCCAGCCTGCGTTGATCAGTGGCGTTAAACTGCTTGTGGCCCAGGTATCGAAGACGTCTTCCTCGGCTTTAAACTCTGTTCCCTCGCATTTAGAGCATTCCTCGATAGGAGGTTCGTCCTCGATAGGATCAACCGGTAGATCGGATTTATCAGCTATTATTTCCTGATTGCAGTCCTCACAGTACCAGACCGGGAAAGGAATTCCCGAGTCTCTCTGTCTTGAGATACACCAGTCCCATTGAAGACCTTCGATCCAGTTTCTGTACCGTGTGTGCATTTTCTCCGGTATCCAGTCCATCTGTTCCCCTGCATCGAGATACTTCTCCCTGTGATCCATTATCTTGACATACCACTGTTCTGTAACTCTGAATTCGATTCCAACTCCACATCTTTCGTGGACCTGAACCGTATGAGTAATCTCTCTCCTATCGAGCAGATATCCTTCTTCTTCCAGATCTTCCACTATTTTTTCTCTTGCTTCCTCTGTGCTTATTCCCTCGTATTTTCCGGCTGTCTCTGTCATTGTGCCGGATTCATCGATTGCAACTTCGAGGTCAAGATCGTGGGCTTGATACCATTCGATATCGTTCTGGTCTCCAAAGGTACAGCACATTACTATTCCTGAGCCTGTCTCCATGTCAACCCTTTCGTCTTCAATTATAGGTACTTCTCTGTCGAAAAGCGGGACGATTGCTGTTTCTCCAACTAGATGCTGGTTTTCTTTGTCCTCCGGATGGACAAATACCGCAACACACGCCGGCAAAAGCTCTGGACGGGTTGTTGAAATCCTGAATGAGTCTCCGTCTTTAATACCGAACTCTATATCATTGAAGTGGGAATCTTGTTCGTCATCCTCTGTCTCAACCTGACTGATAGCTGTCTCACAGTCAGGACACCAGATTGCGGGTGCCTTCTTCCGGTATTCCCTGTCTTTTTCGTAGAGATCAATGAATGAGAGCTGGCTGACCCTCTGCACTCTTGGTTCAATTGTTTTGTATGTATTATCCCAGTCAACTGATACTCCAAGCGACTGAACGTTTTCTGTAAACTGTTCCTCGTAATCCCGGCACACTTCCCGGCATTTTTCCTGAAATTCTCTTCTTGTATAGTCTTGGTGCCTGATACCTAATTCTTTTTCTGTTAACCGTTCTGAGGCGATACCGTTGTCATCAAATCCAAACGGGAAGAAAACTTTCTGGCCATTCATTCTTTGGAATCTTGCTTGTATATCCATCAGTTCCAGGCCGTATAGATGTCCCATATGGAGGTCACCTGACACGGTCGGAGGCGGTGTATCCACTGAGAACACTGCGTCAGTGTCTGTATCTCGGTCTCCCTTGTACCGGAATGTTTTGTTTTCAACCCATTTCCTTTGCCATTTGCTTTCAACTTTTTCCGATTCGTATTCTCCTTCAGGCATCTGAAAATACCTCCGTATTTTCTGCTATCCAGAAATTCTTCGAATTTCGCATGTTTTACGGCCTCGTGAGAAGATTTTCCTCTGGAATTCTTAAATGGGTTATCTCTAGAAATCTCCTAGGCTTCTGTTTCCTGGGAACTCCATTCCATCTTCGGCAAATATAACTTTGCAATCAACTTGGTCTTCGAGCCATTCCTTCTGTTCATCTAGGTTCTGACTAAGGAACTTGTACCCAAAATCGGTCACTATGACGGTTGAAGGGTCCGCAGCCTCAACTATATCAGGAACTTCATCCAGTGAAGTATGTCCTTCCAGTGATTCTCCTTTCGGGCGATTGCAGTAGATAACTACTGTATCGCATCCTGTGTAGAAACTGAGTATTTCCTCTGAGAACTCTGTGTCTGTCCAGAAACCTATTTTCTTCTCTTCGGTTTCAATTGTGAATCCCTGTGTCTTTGGATCGCTGTGGAACATCTCCTGGCTTTCAATCTTCACATCTTTGAACTCTGTCTTTGTTTCTTCTTCAAGAGTCTCTACAGTTCTACAGAGATTCTGGTGATAGTTACTGATACATTTCTCAAGATCGGAGTAACCTGACAGACTTGTCTCGTTTGCAAACAGCGCTCCAGGTTGATCATGGATATAGGCCATCATCTCAATTATAGGTTCGGCATCGCTGGAATGATCTAGATGGACATGTGAGACAATTACTGCCTCGGTCTTCTCAGGATTGTTCTCCTGCGCCTGAACTAGACCGCCTGGTCCTGGATCAATATGGATCTGCGTATCTTCTGTCTGCACGATTATACCTCCAGTCTTTCTCCTCTGGCTCCCGGTAACAAACCTTCCGCCACCAGTTCCCAGAAATTTCAGTTTCATGTTTGAGACTTTGATATTAAAGCATTTGAATCTCGCTTCAGCTAGAAGAGTTCTAATTCATAATGACTATTACTATGTTAAGATATGTTGCAAATAAGATCCAAAGGAAATACGGAACTAATAGATAGGCTGCTATCTTTTCCTCGTTGTAGAATAACCTCAAGAGCGCCGCTACTAGAACTGCCAATGTCGATATTATAGCCAGCCCCGTCAAAGGTTTTTGAAGGCCAAAAAAGATGGGCGTCCAGAGATAATTGAGAGCCAATTGACCAATGAATAATAATTTTGCTTTAATTCCAAAGTTTCTTGTCCAAGCCAGGTAACCTGATGCACCGATCATAGAATATATCAAAGTCCAAGCTATCGGAAACACGTAGGAAGGAGGAGTTAGAACAGATTTCTCTAAGCCTTGATACCACTCTCCCGGCACACCTAGAAACCCTGAAGCAATTCCTAAGCCATTCACAAGTATAATGGCGCCTAAGAGCTTGAATAGCCCGTTTTTGTCCTCCATAAATTAGTTTGCTGACAAATTGATAAAAACCTATGTCAGGAACCTCGAAATAAATCATTCTTTTTGACAAGGTCTTCAAAACCAGTACCTTTATATGTTACTATCAACAAATAACAACATATGAATGTGGACGAAATATACTGTTCGGTCACAGATGAAAAGCTTGAAGAGCTTCGTGAAGAAGCTCCTGTTATAGATGTTCAGGTCCAAAGTATCGAGGTGAATACTTAGATGTCTGACACTGCTGTTATAATTACCCATCCGCATGAAGAGTACGATGATGGTGTTATCAGTGAAGCAGTTCAAGAATTTGCTTCAGAGACCGAACTGGATTCTTACGTTATAGATTCTAGTAGGGTCGAATCTGATCCTTATGCTTGTGATAAGTTCGATGAAGTTCTTGAAGAAGAGGCATACGGCCAACTTTATCCTGAGGATGCAGAAAGACTAAGTGATGAATATGAAACTGTTCTGTTAGGCGGGGGATTTGTTGAGATGTGCGCTGAAAACACTTATGAAAGTCTCTTAAACTCAGGATTTGACAGAGATAACGTCTTTGTTGTTTCCGATCTAACATATGATCAATCTCTGGATGATAAATATACTATTGCTGATGTCTTTGAGACCATGGATGCGAAGATAATATCTGACTACATTGAATCAAGTAACAATGAACTGGTAGAAAGAGCAACTATTCAGGGTCATGTTCTTGGAGAAGTAATTGATGATATAGATAAGGTAACTGAAATGAAGGTTGAAGAGGCTACTTTAGATCCTAATACTTCCATAGATATTGGATTTAAGGCAAATGCCGGAGGGCCATCTAGACCTATGATTGAGGATCAAAGATGAATCCAGGATATGAGAATTCAGAGGTTCTAACCGATGAAATACTTGATTATGCTCCAGATAATGTGTTGACTTCATCGGAAATAGAAGATCTGATGGAGAATTCCAGAGTTGGAAATCAGATCAAAAGGGAGATATTGTCGCCATCCAAATTTAATGAGGAAGTCGCTAGTGAGCTTCTAGGTTACGAAGAATCTATTTTCGTTCCTCTAGATGGTCGATACGCGGGAGATACTACCGATACTCCTAATACTTTAGAGGACTTAGGCGGAACGGTCATAGTTGATTATCCTTCAAAGCAAGCAGCCTATATCCAGAAGAGAAATGGTGCCGAAGGGTATAGAGTTGTTAGTTTCGGCGATTTGCAAGGCGTAGACCAGTCTATTAGAAGAATTTCATTTAAGCTTTTGGAAAATAATGAGGATAATCCGAGAGTAGGCGAAAGTATTTCCTATAGATCTGATGATTCAGGGATTATTCCGGAATTAAATCAGTACAATCATGAGATTGATACCGGCTGTGACAAAGTCGAATGATTTACCTGATTTTATCTCCTATTTCCATTTCCTGATCAGTTGTTAAGAGTGATACAGTTTCTTCATCGTCTGATTCGGCTGCAAGCATCATGCATTCGCTTTTCTCTCCACGAAGCTCCGCTGGTTCTAGGTTGGCAAGCACAACTATTTTTCTGCCTTCAAGCTCTTCCGGTTCGTAGAAGTTTTTCAGCCCGGCACAGGTCTGTAGAACGGCTTCCCCCACATCGACTTTGACTCTGTAGAGTTTGTCAGCGTTTGGATGTTCTTCAACTGATTCGACTTTTCCTACTCTGAGATCCATTTCGCCGAACTGGTCGAATGAAACTGTGTCTTCGTTAAGTTTTTCTTTCATAGTATCTTTTTCCTCTTCTTTTTCTTCTTCAAGCTTTTCCACTTGATCCGAGACATCGATTTTCTCGAATAAAATCTCTCGTTCTCCTAGCTCGTGGCCGGCTTCCACTGCTCCCAGAACGTCTTTTGACAGCAGGTCTCTGTTCTCAGAGGTGTCGATACCCGTGTTAAGCATGCCCCCTATTTTCTCACTGCTTTCAGGAATGAATGGGTAGAGTGTTACCGCCAGTTTCTGTATAAGTTGTACTGCAATATAGATTGTCTCCTCTCTCCGATCCTCATTGTTCCATGGCTCTTCCTCGCTGAGGTATCTGTCGCCGATCCGGGCAATTTGGAGTGAGTGATCGAGTGCTTCCTGTGGCTCATGATCCTCGAAAGCTTCAATATAGTCCTCAAGTTCTTTTTTGACTTCCTCGACTACTTCTCTATCGCTTTCTTCTAGATCGGCTTTTGGAACTTCATTATCGAACCATTTCTCGGCGAGGCTGAGAGTTCGGTTGACAAAGTTGCCGACAGTATCGTTCAAGACGTTGTTGATCTCAGATTCGAAGTCCTCCCATGAGAAGTTTGTGTCGTGGTCGGTTGGAAGCATCTTGGAAAGGTAAAACCTCCAGTAATCCGCGGGATAATGCTCTACTGCCTCATCAATGAATATTCCTCTATCCCGGGACTTGGAGAATGCTCCTTCCTCCCACATCAGGTACTGCTGAATGAACTCGTATTTTGGTAGTCCGTACTCTATCTCTTCATTTCTTGAGCCGAGCAGCATCGTCGGCCATATTACTGTATGGAAGATTGTGTTATCCCTCAGTATCCCAGTGCTTCTTCCATTTCTCATCGGCTGAGCCGCTGCTGGAGGCATTTTTCTTGTTAGAACGATACTCTTCAAAGTATTCTCTAGTGAACCCGATGTAACCTATCGGTGCGTCAAACCAGACGTATAGGACCTTTTCATCGTATTTCTCTGGATCAAGCTTTTCCAACTCAAGATTCTCTTCATCGATTCTCTTGTTTACCCTTTCCGTTGGAACTTCGAAGCCCCAGTTCTGATCCCGGGTGATAGAACGCTCTTCCGCTTCTTCTATATCATGTCTAACTTGGTTTAACATATTCTCTGGTACAGGTTTCTCTTCCTCCAGCCATTCCTTCAACTCGTCATCGAACTTTGTCAAGTCGAGGAACAGGTGATCGGTCTCTTCGAACTCAATTCTGCTTCCTCCACATATCTGGCACTCTGCGTTTTCTATTTCAGTTGGCTCCACCAGTTTTCCACAGTCGTCGCACTGATCGCCTCTCGCAAGTCCTCCACAGTGAGGACATTCTCCTTCAATGTATCTATCGGGTAGAAATCTTTCATCATCTCTACAGTAAGGCATTATCTGTGTTTTCTCATCAATTAGCCCGTTGCAGTACAGTTCCTCAAACATTTCATGGGTCTGCTTCCTGTTGTACTCGCTGTGAGTATCCGAGAAAATGGTGAAGTCGACGTTCAGGCTTTCATACGCCTCTTTAACCTTTCTTGTCTTTTCATCTTTGATATCTTGAGGATCCTCTTCGAGTTCAAGGGCCTCAAGCTCTAGAGGTGTTCCATGTACATCTCCTCCGCAGATAAAGATACTGTCTTTACCTCTAACATCGAAGTACCTGTGCAGGAGTTCTGCCGGTAGAACACTTCCTGCCATGTTTCCCAAATGTGGTACTCCGTGGATGTACGGAAGTGCTGATGTAACAGTTATGCGGTTACCTGAAATTTTGAGTCCACCTGTCCAAGAATTAAGTTGGGAAACTGTTTTAACTCCTGTTTAATTCATGGCTAGAGTAATTTTCTAATGTCTCCTCGTATACATTCCAGAACCTGTCATCAAAGCTATCAATACTGCTACCTGTTTCCTGATAATTATCCTGTATGTGTCTGGCTATCACTGTTTCATTATCAGTAATTACTGCTATGTGCTTTCCTTCATCTATTTTTGAGTACCAGTCGTCAGCTTCCAGGAATTCTGGGATATCTATTATAGAGTCCTCTCCGTAAGGAGATATTAACTGCCTTCGATTGTATTTATCTTCAATCTTTGGAACTTTGAATCCCACTATACCACTAAAACTCCCTCCGCCTATAACTTCTTTTCCTACATCTATAGCCATTTTGGCGAGTTTTCCGCCTTCAACTCCAGGGTATTTCATGTCATCTCTTGCTTCCTGATCTAGTGCATCACTTAGATCTTCATCTAACTCATGGTAGTTTGGTACATATACTGCTTTTCTAGGCAAGTCATTGATTTCTTCTGCATCGTCTACCCAGGCTTCAAAATCACTTTCTGAATCCAAGTAAAGTTCTTCACCATCTTTCCCTATGATTCTATCAAGGGTTTCGGGATGATTCAAATTATTCAGATTTATTGTCGATATAGCTTCTTTGATATCGTCTTTTCCAAGGCTCATATAACATATGTCGTCGGGCAAAATATATGTAGGTGAAAAAACAAGTCGGAGTTATGAAGAGATTATTCTTTGCGACAGGAAATAAAGGGAAACTGGAAGAAATGCAAGAACCGTTTGCTAGAGCTGGTTACAAGCTGGTACAGGTAGAAGCTGATGTACCGGAGATCGATGCGATGGATGTCGAGGAGGTCGCGGAGCGAAAAGTAATGGATTCGTATCAGGAGGCGGTTTTGAACCAAGAGGTTGGCAGCGTTGACTATTTCATTGTGGAAGACACCGGCTTTTATGTCGAGGCTCTGGGGGGCTTTCCAGGAGCTGAAGCTGCTTTCTTCGCGGGAACAGCTGGAGCTGATAGACTGCTAAAATTAATGGAGGAAGAAGAGAATCGAAATGCGTACTTCCGAACAGCAATAGCTGTCTATATGCCGGGAAAAGATAAAGTCGAGATCTTCACTGGGAAGATGAGAGGAAAAATTCCGGAGAGGAAACGTGGGGAATCACACCCACATCTACCGTATAACAGCTATTTCGTGCCTGATCACGGTAACGGGAAATCCCTTGCGGAGAACCCTGATCTGAAAAATGAGGAGATGCACAGAAGGAAAGCAGTCAATTCCTTAATTGATTGGCTTGAAGAACAGTAATTACAGAATCTTTCTTTTCAGCCGTGCCAGGCTTGAAAGGCCGTAATCCGGTTTCTGGATCTCGTCGGCTTTCTTTAATATTTCCCGGTCAATATCGCCTGACATCACGGCAACGGTCGTCATACCAAGGTTATTCCCTGTCTCCATATCTTCTAATCGGTCTCCGACGAACATCGATGCACCAGTGAAATAGCTGAAGTAGTCCTGGAATACTTCCTGGTAGAAATCGTCGGGTTTTCCTACTAACCGGGTTTCGCCCATTTCCCTGAAAGCCTGATTGAACATTCCTTGGTGAGGCATCGTCTTCTTCATCGTGCGGAAAGTATTCTCCGAACTGCAAATAATAGCTTTGCCGTCCCCCTGCAAAATATTCATCGCTTTCTCAGCCTTTCTGTAGTTAAACTGTCGGTCGAAACCAGCTACAACAGTGTCCGATTTCCCTTTTACCTCAATATCTTTTT
>PXPD01000043.1:15284-22969 GCA_003009815.1 Nanohaloarchaea archaeon SW_4_43_9
GATCAATCCGGATTCACCTATAACATAGGCTGAGGTCTTATTGCTCCCGCTGATGTATTCTCCAGCTACATAACCTGAAGTGAGTATATCCTCCTTATCGGCTTTAATATTCATTTCGTTTAGCTTTCTAGCGTATCCTTCCCGGGATAGAAGAGTGTTATCTGTATGAAAATAGACTTTCTTGTCAGCTTCTCTTAGAGAATCAATCAGGTCTGCTGCCCCTATAATGGGTTCATTCCAGTTCCAAAGTGTCTTGTCAAGATCGAAGAAAAAGTACTTATAATCGTCTATCTCCATGAATAGCGATTTAATGTTTAAACCTCTTATACATATCTATGCCGAGCCTGAGAGAAGCTGCTGAACAGCTATCACAGAAAGAGGGAGAAAATACTGATCTGGAGGAAAAGTTCTCCGACATGGATACTATTGAGAAGGACTCGGTGGTTCAGGAGGAAAAGCTCAGGCATGAAGTTGAGCCAAAAGCTCCAGGAAAAGCCGCAGGAATTGATGGCGGATTGATCAGGAAAAGATACTCTTACGCAGACGTAGTCGCAGTTAGAGCAGTCTCAGCAGTCTTCAGCTTCAACAGTTCAGGGCTGGAGAAAGCTGACTACTTACCTGGCAAATCGCCGGAACCTGAGTTCCATGTTTTTGATCCACAGGATCAGGAAGGACTGGATCGGAAAGCCGAGGCAGAGAGACTGAAAGCTGAGACAGAAATAGCTCTGCACTCCCAGAAAGAAACGGATAAAGTCTTCATGGATGGTTCGGTTATCCCCAGCTACAGTCAGGATGAAAAAGTTCTAGAGAACTACAACCGCCTTTTCTCGAACGCCGAACCAGGTTCTCTAATCGGAGTAGTAGAAGACTCATACGGCACATCCTTGACGGATATATTAGAGGAGAAAACCGGTCTGGAACTTGGAAATATACGGGATACACTTCTCATGGATGCGATACTTTCAGAAGGCGAGCGAAGCTTCGTGCGAAAATACTCAAAAGGACCGGCTGAACACCCTGTACTTAAAAAACTGCATTCTAACCATGTAAACAAATTATACACTTTCTATGTCAGGCTCTCCTCCAAAGATATACCGCTGAGAATTGACTATTATGGTAATCCGGATAATGCCGATCAGATAGCTGGTGAACTGATGGCGTTGAAATCTTCTGAATGTTATACGGTTCCTTCTCCTGTATTGGAAGCTGATAGAAAAGCCAAGGTTCCGGGAAAATACCTGAAACGTTTGGAAAAAAGATTTTCTCCTAGCTTGAAAAGAAGGGAGAGAAGAAATCTTTAGTCAAAACTTTGTTTGGTTGTAAACAGCTAAGTATTATCAATGAGCTTCTCAAATACTCTGACACAAAATGTATCAGAAAATATTTTTTGGAGAAGACAGTCTAGTTGCAGTTAAGACGATATTCATTTTTTTAGTACTGTCTGCTCTTTTTGCACCGGTTTCTGCTGAGACTATCGTGGAATCATTCGAAAGAAATCAATTACAGCACTACAGCGGTGAAACATCAGCATATGAAATTACTTCTGGTTGGTCTTATAATGGATCAAAATCACTTGAAATGACAGATGACAGCTCGCAACCTGACAAAATTATTTCCACAAGCGGTCTCGGTTATTATCCGGAGAGAGGAGATACAATAAGAGTTGTTTTCCGGCCTAAAGATTTCTCTACTGCAGACTGGTGTGATCCGTCTGCTTCTATGTACTTTGGCGGCGAAGACTCTTCAACCTATTACAAGGTTAAACAGGTATATAGAGCAGATCCAAGAACAAACGCTAAAGGCATAAGACTTGTCAAGAGTTCATCAGGAACCCTAGTAGAAAGTTCAAATACTCCTGAATATAGCGAAGGAGACACCTTTTCGTGGGAGATTGAATACGGGAAGGAAGAAATAACTGTAAAAACCTATACAGGTTATCTGGATGAGTTAGAAGAGAATATATCCGCCCAAGACACAGAATTTGATGGAGGGAATCTTGGTTTTAAAGTTAGATCTGGTTGTTCAAATCAGAATATCGTAAATGTAGATTATGTTAATACTCAGGATCAAGGCCTAAATAAGCCTAAAGACCTTGAACCCCCAAATGAAACCACGACTACAAACCAGAGCGTCGAAATCTCAGCGCTTTACACACATGATGGAGGAAAAGAAGGTTCATTAAGATTCTGGAATAAAAGCACCGGTGATGAGGGTTCACAGGACTGGGTGTATAAGGGTAATTCTGACTCTGTGTTGGGTGTTGCTGTGGGCCCGAATGGTGATTATGTGTATAGTGGTTCTAGTGACGATGAGGTTCATCAGATTGATGCTGGTGATGGTAGTGGGGGCTGGGAGTATAAGGGTCATTCTGACCATATTGAGAGTGTTGCTGCGGGCCCTGATGGCAGTTATGTGTATAGTGGTGGTTATGATGAGGAGGTTCATCAGGTAGATGTGTCGGATGGTAGTCAGGGCTGGACATATACCACTGATCTTGACAATGACAATGTTTTTGATGTCGCTGCGGGCCCTGAGGGTGATTATGTGTATAGGGTTTCTTATGATAGTGGTCCTTATGATGGGTTACATCAGATTGATGCCGGTGATGGTAGTCAGGGCTGGGTGTATAATGGTCATTCTGACAATGTGTTTGGTGTTGCTGCGGGTTCGAACGGTGATTATGTGTATAGTGGTTCTGGTGATGAGGAGGTTCATCAGGTAGATGTGTCGGATGGTAGTCAGGGCTGGACATATACCGGTCATTCTAACACTGTGACGGATGTTGCTGTGGGCCCGAATGGTGATTATGTGTATAGTGGTTCTGGTGATGAGGAAGTTCACCAAATAGATGCTAGAGATGGTTCTTTGATTGGTACCTGTAATGTCCAGGACGGAAGTAGATGTGGAGTAAATTACGACCTTAGTTCAGGCGATAATTTCTGGTTCGTAGATGCGGAATCGGATGGAAATGTTTCTGAAAGATCCCCATTTTACAACGTGATAAAGGGAGGAAATAAAGCACCAGATAAAGTAAATAATCCTGAGAACCCTAAAGACGGTAAGTTGATCAACGATTCTTCTACCGTTTTCAATGTTTCAGTGTCAGATCCGGATGGAGATGATCTGGAGGTTAAGTTCCGAAACAATGTTTCGAATCAAACATCGGCTGGAACTGCTTCAGGTGTAAGCTCAGGTGACTTCGCTACAGTCGAAAAGAACCTGGAACGAGGTGAGACATACAAGTGGTGGGTTAATGTTTCAGATCAGCAAACCTTTACGAAGTCAGGTTCCTGGAGTTTCTATGTTAATTCGCTGCCATCTTTAGATAGTTTTGAGCCTGCTGATGGTTCTATTATTAGGGGTGATACCATATATCTAAATGCTACCGGTTCTGATAAAGAGTCCTCAGAGCTGCATGCATACTTTTACGACGATGAAGGCGGTTTTCTAGGTAAGGATTCGGGTCCGGAAGCAGATAAACTGGTGTCGGATAAATGGAGCAATCTAGATATAGGCCAAGTTTATAAGTGGGAAGTGAGGTTGAGTGATGGAGAAGAGAACAGGACTTATGGACTTTTTAGTTTTATTCGATCGACCGGTTCAAATTACAGGCTGAATATGAGTTTTGATATCGATTATTCATCTATAATTTCTTCACCTGATTCTTCCGAAATTTTCCTGCTGACGGTTAAAAATAAAGCGGGAGTGTCAAGATCTGTTACAACTTATCTGGAGGGGGTGAACTCTGTTTTCCCTGAGTCAGGGAAAGATTCAGCATCATATAAACTAGAACCTTATGGCGAAAAAGAAATGATAGTAAGGGTCGAACCAGAGCAAGAAGGAGAAAAAATTCTGTCAGTTACAACGAGAGATGATAACATCAGGATAAACACTACTAAAAAGATACCTGTCACGGTAAGAGACACTCCTGCTACATTGGAATCAAAAGAAGTATCCGGAATAGGAACAGTTCAGTTGATTATGCTGGTGCTGTCGGCTGTTTATCTTTATTCTGTACGACTCTAACAATATATCCTGCGGTACGATTCCTGATTCTCTTGGACTCGAACTCATCCATATCCTTGAGTTCTTGCTTGTTCTCTTCAAAGTCTTCTGAAAATCTATCCGGATCTGCTTCTACCAGGTCTTTTGCCAGTCTTTTGATATAAGTCTGTCTTACTCGTCCCATACAATCAAACTACTCGATGCCAACATTCTTAAACCAAACCCCTAGACAGCAGAAAAACCGGTTTGATAGCAGCCTTTGTGGGTCGAAAAACATTTGATAGTCAAGAGCAGTTAATCAAGTATGACAGAAGAACTTTATCTGCCAGACAATGAGTACCAGAGAGAGTTCGAAGCCGAAGTAGCGAAAAGCAGAGAAACAACTGAAGGAGATCACGGTGGTTACATTTGCTTAGATAGAACACTTTTCTACAAGGAGGGAGGCGGTCAGCCCGCCGATACAGGAACTATCCACTGGGGAGAAAACAAATCGAAAGTTGTAGATGTACAGAGAGATCACGGTGAAATAAGACACTACATCCAAGGAGAACTACCAGAAGCTGAAACCGACATAAAAGGTGAGATTGATTGGGAGAGACGGTATAAACATATGAGGATGCACACCGCCCAACATGTTGTATCATGGGTAGTGCTTAACCGCTACAGTGCATCTACAGCTGGGAACCAGATACACGAGGATTATTCTCGGATAGACTTTGAACCGGCAGATTTCGATGAAGGTGATGTGGAGAAGATTGAAAGATCGGTTAACACATTGATTGAAAGAGAGCTTGAAGTCGAGAAAAAATATATGTCCCGAGAACAAGTAGAGGAAGCAGTAGAAGAAGGGAGAACCAATCTTGACATAATTCCTGAACATGTTGATCCACTCCGGATCGTCATAATCGGAGAAAACGATCTATGTCCGTGTGGAGGGACTCATGTCGGCAACATCAAGGAAATCGGAAAGATCAATCTAACTGACAGGAAATCGAAGGGGGCAGAAGTGGAGAGACTGGAGTTCGAGCTGGAAGAATAAGGTTATTCCAGATAACTTCAATTTTATCTTTAATGGAGTAACTATTTCTCGTAGTACTCGCCTTTTTCTCTCTGTTCTTGGTCTTTCTGGCTTCCGGGTTTGTTAGCCCGCGGTCTCCCTGTACCAGGGTCTTTCCTGAAGGTTAGATCGACCTCTTTTAGAAACAGGTCTATTGCTTGGCCGATCTCTGTTGGTTGTGTGGAACTTCCTTTTATTCCGGGTTCTCCTGTGAAAACTATGCCTCTATCGGCGATATAGTCGAGCATCAGTAAATCGTGATCGATCACCATCAGAGGTTTCTCGGTTTTCCGCGCAAATCGTTTCAGTGTTCTGCCCAGCTCCACACGGGCCTCTACATCCAGATACGCGGACGGTTCATCGAGGAGGTATATATCTGCGTTCTTGGACAGGCAGATTGCTATTCCAACTCGCTGTAGTTCTCCGCCTGAGAGATCCTGTAGATTGTTTTCATAAAGTTTCTCAAGTCCTAGAGGCTCTGCAATCCGGTTCTCGAACCTCTTACTGTCAACATTTGTGTGTTTGGAGAGTGCCTCTTGAACTGTCTCATCCTGTGCTTCAAGATACTGTGGTTTGTAGGAGATTGAGATATCTGGTGAATCCCCTGATTCTGGTTCGGTTGCTCCTGCTAGCATCTTTGCAAATACTGTTTTACCTAGGCCGTTCTCGCCGAAGACAGCGAGGATTTCCTCTTCATGGAGTTCTCCAGCTTCTGTTTTAAGCTCGAACTCTCCCTCTCCGAAATCTTTCGAAAAACTTGGGAACTCTAGGACTGTTTCATGCTGTTCGACCTGTGATGGCTTCGTTCTGTCGAACTCGATTGATTCTTTTCTGAACTGAACGTTCTGTGGTGGAAGATAGCCGTCAAGGTAGTTGTTGATTCCTTCTTTTGTCGACAGTGTATCCGATACCATTCCGTAGCCTCCTGGCTCTCCGTAGAATATGTGGATACCAGATGCGATCAGATCCAGCGTTGCCAGATCGTGTTCAACTGTCATTACAGATCTGTCCTCAGAAAGTTTCACGATTTCCCTTCCTGCGTTTAATCTCTGTTTAACGTCGAGAAAGGATGAGGGCTCGTCGAACATGTAGATATCTTTTTCTTTTAGCAGCGTAGATGCGATCGCCACTCTCTGCAGTTCTCCACCTGAAAGGTTCTCTATATCACGGTCCAGTAACTGATTGATGTCCAGTTTTTTCGTTATTTCCTCTATCTCTTCTTTTTTCTCTGCCGAGCTTTGCAGAAGAGTTCTGACCTCTCCTGAGTAGACTTCCGGTAACTTCTCCACCTGCTGTGGTTTGTATGCTGAGGATATTTCGGCTTTCTCGAGAACCTCAAGATGGTTCTGTAGTCCCGTTCCCCTGTATTCCTTCAGTATCTCTTTCCACTCCGGCGGGTTTTCCCATTCTCCTAGATTTGGCTTGATGTCACCGGCCAGTATTTTTAGAGAGACAGTTTTACCAATCCCGTTCTCTCCGATTAAACCTATTGATCTACCTTTTTCAGGGACAGGTAAGCCGTAAAGTCGGAAACTGTTCTCGGAGAACTGGTGGACTTTGTCTCCTTCCTCGAACGGTAATTGGATCATAGTTATGGCGTTACTGTACGGATACTTGTTGATCGCCATCTTGTGAGCCTCCATCACATCTTCATCGTTGATGTGAAGCTCCTCGTTTTCGTCAATGTAGAAGCCTCCTTCCTTTCCTGCCCGGTTCAGAGGGTCAAAGTTGATTACGGTTTCGCGGGCTAGGTCAGGTTCTATCTTTTCCTGATCAATCGCTACAATGAACTTTTCCGAGTTTTTCTCCGTTGCCATGTTAGAGACTTAAACTGAAGATTCTTATAAGAAAACTGGGAAACAAGAGGGGTTGAATGTTATTCGAAGGCAAGTCGGTAGTGTGTTCCGGTTATTCCCTTGATTATCTCCTCAAATTCGTCTTCAGAGAGGTTGATCTTTCCGGTGTATTCGTCGCTGACAACGATTTTTTTCTCCTGTCCGTTTGGAGTGAATACTGTGTTGACGGATTCCACTTCTGCTGGACTTAGTAGTCCTTTGATCGTTTCCAGGTCTTCGTTGCTTTTCTCTACTACTCTGATTGATTTGTCTACTTCGTCTGCTACTTTCTTGACGATTTCTCCGCTCCGACCGACTACTTTGGCCCCATCACCTTTTGCTGTTGCAATTACTACTACATTTTCTGCCTCGAATGTTTTAATGATCTCTGAGTCCTTCAGTGAGGCGTGTTCCTTGCTAAGGTTGTGTAGAATTCTTGAAACATTTATATCGGTGTCAGTGATTTTACCGTTTTCAAACTTGTCTTCGCACATGCTGCAGAGCTCATCCTCACTCTTTAAGCATACGTTACATATTGGAGCCTTCATACAAGAACGGGATCAGCCAAGAATTAAATAGTTGAGGAGGTGTCCTCTAGACTTCTCTGGAAAGCTGCTTCACCAGTCCCGTGATATCGTAGAAGCTTACTAGTGCCAAAATTCCAAGCCCATAGAATAAAAGATACTGGTGGAAATAATACGCTCCAATCGAAACTGACAGTAGAATGATTCTTCCCTCTCTTCCTATTCCTAACCGAAAATCTGATTTCAGAGAATAGTAAAGTTCAA
>PXPD01000044.1:0-2125 GCA_003009815.1 Nanohaloarchaea archaeon SW_4_43_9
TCTATATCGGATGCGGAGAACGTGGAAACGAGATGACAGAGGTACTGGAAGAGTTCCCAGAACTAGAAGACCCACAGACCGGAGATAAGATCATTAATAGAACAGTACTAATCGCGAACACCTCCAACATGCCTGTAGCTGCGAGAGAAGCGAGTATTTACACAGGAATCACAATCGCAGAGTACTTTAGAGATCAGGGACTTGACGTTGCCTTGATGGCGGATTCGACTTCACGTTGGGCTGAAGCCATGCGTGAAATTTCTGCTCGACTTGAGGAGATGCCTGGCGAGCGTGGGTACCCAGCATACCTTGCATCAAAACTTGCAGAGTTCTATGAGAGAGCTGGAAGAGCCAAACCACTCGGACCCGAGAACCCGGGATCAGTCTCCATCATTGGAGCTGTTTCACCTCCGGGCGGAGACTTCTCGGAACCGGTAACCCAGAACACGCTCAGGGTTGTTAAGAACTTCTGGGCACTTGACTCGGATCTAGCGGAGAAAAGACACTTCCCGTCAATTAACTGGGATGACTCCTACTCGGGATACAGCGATATGCTTTCAGACCACTTCGAGGAAGAAGTTAATGCTGACTGGACAGAGAACATTCAGAGAATGAGAGATATCCTCCAGAAAGATGGGGAGCTACAGGAAACAGTACAACTTGTCGGTAAAGACGCACTACCGGACAGGGAAAGACTGACACTCAGAATCGCTAACTTGGTCAAACAGTTCTACCTGCAGCAGAACGCTTTCGATGATGTCGATCAATACTCCAGCCCTCAGAAAACATTTGATATCCTCGAGTTAATCCTTGACTGGGGAGACAATGCATACAAGGCTCTTGAAGAAGGAGCACTTGTAGAGAACATCGTTTCCCTTGATTCGGCCAACAGAATCTCCGAACTCAAGTTTAATGAAGACTACAAAGAACTCAAAACCGAAATACGGAAACAGATGAACAAGGAGTTTGAAGAAGTAGTCGAGGAATAGAGGTGACCAAAAATGAACAGTTTTCTAGGATCAACATCACAAGGTGATGTAGAATGACACAACAAGAATACAAGACGATAAACGAAGTTAAAGGACCACTAGTATTTGTGGAGAAAACCGATGACGTTGCCTATGGAGATATCGTGGAAATCGAGGACCCGGATGGCAATGTCAAGAAAGGAGAAGTACTGGAGACTTCAAAGGATGTAGTAGTTGTCCAGGTATACGAGGATACCAGGGGAATCGGACAAGATGCATCCATCCGCTTCATGGACGAGAACGTCAAGATGCCGTGTACCGAAGATCTTCTTGGAAGAATCCTTGATGGAACAGGAGAACCGATCGACGATGGACCGGAAATTATTCCGGAAGAGAAGAGAGATATTGTAGGAGAGGCTATCAATCCTTACTCCAGAGAGCTTCCCGAAGACTTTATCCAGACCGGTATTTCCTCAATCGACCTGATGAACACACTGGTAAGAGGACAGAAACTACCGATCTTCTCAGGATCGGGACTTCCTCACAACGAACTATCCATGCAGATCGCAAGACAGTCGGATGTACAGGGAGAAGACGAGGAGTTCGCAGTAGTATTCGCCGGTATGGGAATTACTGAGGAAGAATCACAGGACTTCATGAGAGAGTTCAGAGAAACAGGTGCTCTTGAGCGTTCTGTAGTATTCTTGAACAAGGCTTCAGATCCGGCACCGGAGAGGATCATTACCCCCAGAATGGCATTGACAACCGCAGAATACCTCGCATTTGAGAAGGATATGGAAGTACTAGTCATCATGACAGACATGACCAACTACTGCAACGCACTTAGGGAGGTATCTGCAGCTAGAGAAGAGGTACCGGGTAGGAGAGGATACCCTGGATACATGTACACAGATCTAGCAAACCTCTACGAGAGGGCCGGTATCATCGAAGGAAGAGAAGGATCGGTCACACAGATCCCTATCCTGACAATGCCAAATGATGACATCACTCATCCAATTCCTGACCTCACTGGTTATATTACAGAGGGACAGATTGTTGTCGATAGAGACCTTGAAAACAAAGGCTTTAAGCCGCCGATCGATGTCCTGCCAAGTCTTTCCCGGTTGATGGATAACGGAATCGGAGAGGGCTATACT
>PXPD01000044.1:2201-5424 GCA_003009815.1 Nanohaloarchaea archaeon SW_4_43_9
AGAAGATGCATTGTCCGAAAAAGACGAAAAAATCCTTGAGTTTGCGGACAGGTTTGAGGAAGATTTCATTGGACAGGGCAACAGAGAAGATAGAGATATAGAGGATTCAATGGGTCTTGCATGGGAACTGCTCTCAATCGTACCTGAATCAGAGCTGACAAGAATCGATCCTGAAACCCGAGAAAAATACCTTCCAGACAGAGATCAGAGTCAATGACAGAGGTCTATGATACACCTTGGGAGATGGCAAAAGAACTACTGGAAGATATGGGCCATAGCCAGTCCGACATCAACTATCTGGATAAGTACAGAAAAGCCGATGAGAACTCTGAAGGTCATCTCTTCCCGGTTCTTCATCTGGATGAGGATGGGACTTATGGGGTAGTACTTGAAACATCACCTGATACCAATCCCGGCCAGTTTGTAGGACAGTATCAGTCAATAAGATTCGAGGGCGAACTCCCGGATAGTTACGATCTTGAAAACGAAATTGAAGATATTGAAAAATACAGGAGGGATAATTAATGTCGCAGGATATCAAACCAACACGTTCGGAAGAGTTAAGACTTAAAGAAAGAATTGAACTCGCCGAGAATGGACACGATATTCT
Source organism: Nanohaloarchaea archaeon SW_4_43_9 (assembly GCA_003009815.1). Classification (GTDB taxonomy): domain Archaea; phylum Nanohalarchaeota; class Nanosalinia; order Nanosalinales; family Nanosalinaceae; genus SW-4-43-9. Next base: position 2,812 of record PXPD01000044.1, read on the forward strand.
TGAGAAAAAGAGGGATGGCCTGATTCATGAATTTATGGAAATAGCTGGCGATGCAAAAGAGGTTAATCAGGAACTTGCAGATGTCTACTCACAGGCAAGGCTAAAACTTCTCATGTCAAAGATCTACGACGGCGAGGACATGGTCCAGGCCAACGCATTTCCGGTCAAGAACGAGCCGAAGATTACTTCTTCAACACAGAACATCATGGGAGTAATTGTGCCAGAGATAGAATCAGAGAAGATTTCCACAAGTATACTTCAACGAGAATACGGTATCACTTCGGCTTCCTCCAGAATAGACTCGGTAGCCGACAAGTACGAGGAACTTCTTGAAAAAATAGTTGAAGCCGCCGAGACCCAAACCAAGATACTCAAGCTTCTCAACGAGATAGAGAAGACCAAGAGAAGGGTAAACGCTCTCGAACACAAGGTCATCCCTGAGCAGAAAGATGCACTAGAAATGATTTCACAGTCGCTTGAAGAGTCGGAAAGAGAGGAAACTTTCCGTATGAAGAAGGTCAAAAACATGCAGGAAGAGACTTAGTCCGTCATAATATCCACTTTCCCTCTATACCGCTGTAAATCCTCGTTAATAGATCTTCCGGATCACATCCGCACAGAAAGCGGGATCTAGGATAGAAACCTTCTTCTACTTATTCTTATTTCTCTTCGTCTTCATCTTCTTCTACTTCCTGTTCTGCCTTTTCTTCCAGGTTCGGTACCATTTGCTCAGTGTTGGCCGCTTCTGCTACTGCTGAGGTATCCATTTCAGGTGTCATTTCCTCAGCTTCTTCTTCCTCTCTCATTTCTTTAATATCGCTGCCGACCTGTGAGACGAACTCTTTTGTGTCCTGTTTGAGTTCGTAGAGTTCTTTCTCGTTGACTTCCTCCATATCTTTTTCCTTGACTTTCTCGATTACTTCCTCCCAGCGGTCGAACATCTCCACGTGGTCTTCTCCCACATCAAGATTTTCTTCAACGGTTTCAGGTAATTCATCTCGATCCTCTGGCGGTTCTACGTCCTGTGCCTTGAGAGCTGCGACATTTGCCTTCAGGAACTTTTTATAGTCGCCTACGATTCCCTTGACTTTCTTCTTGGATCCTAGCTGTGAGACAAGTTTGTGCATTCTTCTGACGAAATCGTCTTGCTCCTCTACTTCCTCTCCTGTGACTTCCTGGGAGTTCTTTTCACCCTTGTTGCCGAAGTCATAGAGTTCTTGAGCGATCCCGACATATTTTTCTTCTAGCATCTCTTTCTCAACGAACATTTCCTCGAGTGTTTCCGGTACTTTTTCCTTTGGTGGCGGGTTCTTTCCGACAAGCATTATTGGTGCCTGTCCTGCGTTTGCCATCACTTGCTCAATTTTGTGCGGTATTGACTGTTTCATGTTTTTCTCCGCTTTCTTGTACCCTGCTGCCGCCATTTTCAACCGTTTCTTTACTGATTCCCGGGTAGCTTTAATCTTTCCTCTCTGTAGAAGCCTTTTTGCTGGCATGAAGATACCGGTGTCGTATACAGGTTCCCCGTTTCTTACTGCCTCAATCGCCAGCGGCTCTCCTTTTCTCAGCGAGTCCCAAAATTCTGTTAGGAACGGAAAGTACTGGAGTGTGATTCTGTCATCTGTTTCCTTGGCTGCTTCGTTTACTTTCTGTCTTATCTTTTTTCTTGCATCTTTTGGAACATCCTGTCTGAGCTTGGTATCGTCTAAAATTACGAGTGTATCAATATCGGATTCCACACCGTGCTCCGCCTTTGGCACGCTCCCCCATACAGCGACGACCTTGAGCTTGTCACCCAGTTTTTCCTGTAGTTTATCTGAAAACTCTTCTGCTTTCTCCATTCTCCGGTTCTTTGACTTTTCCCGCATTTCCTTCATTTTATCTTTAGAACTCATGATATGGTTGGTAATAGAACAAGCATACTTAAAAACTTTACCGAGTATTTGTTACCCTATAGTAAATAATAATTTCTCCGTCGAATGGAACCGACATACTTGTTCTAGAGGAACATCCCGAAACCACGGTTGAGGACTGCTATCCTGTCATTTGAAATCTGAACCGACAGGGATTCATTCAGGAACGGGTTGGCACAAATTCTTGACTCATACAACCGTTAACCTGCCAAAAGTTATCTTGATTAACTATCTGTATTCTTCTCCCATGTAGTCGCCCGGCCGGTTCTCCCCTTGTTCTATAGAAGCCTTACTTGAGTAAGTGTAGTCGAACTCCTCTGCCTCAAGCAAACCTTCAAGCGGATCAAAAGCGTGCTCCTCTATCTTGGTCCACTCCTTGCTGTAATTCGCCTTGTCGATACCGAAGAAACGGGCTATAAGAGCCTCTCTTTCATCCCTGTATTCTTCCTTGCTTGGGTCAACATTATCGACAGTAACTTCCTCCGGCCCGATTCCCAGTTCAATCATGTTCATCGCTATCCTAGCGGTATATATGGTGCTCTCCTTTTCCTCTCCCTGTTCATACATCAAAGATGCCTTTTCCACCTTGTTCCGGGCAAATCCGTCTTCCACAAGACGGTAAATCCAAGTATATAGCTGTTTGTCACCTCTTCTAAAAGGTCCATGATATGTTCCCTGCTGTGATTCTACTCCTGGCTTC
>PXPD01000045.1 GCA_003009815.1 Nanohaloarchaea archaeon SW_4_43_9
TGAGGCTTGGTGTAGGGAAAGGAATAATAAGAGATGCGCTATCAGAAGCATTTTTCGATGGAAAACATTCAGAGAAAATTCAGCGAGCATACGATCTAACAAATGACTTCACAGAGGTCGCCAGAGCATGTAAAGAAGGGGTTGAAGAACTGGAGAAACTAGAGATCGAACTTTTCCGCCCGATTAACTCAATGCTCGCCAAGAAAGTCGATACAATTGAGGAAGGATTTGAAGAAGTTGGCGAACCAGCAGCTACTGACTACAAATTTGATGGCATGAGAGCCCAACTGCATAAGAAGGGGGACGAAGTCCAGATATTTACCCGGCGACTTGAAAATGTAACCGAACAGTTCCCGGATGTGAAGACAGCAATCAAAAACAATATTGACTCAAACAAATGTATAGTCGACGCAGAAATTGTTGCCTACAACCCGAATGATGGCTCAACTATCCCTTTCCAGCAACTTTCCAAGAGAATTAAGAGGAAATACGACATCCAGAAGCTCAAGGAGGAAATACCTGTAGAAGTAAGGCCTTTCGACCTTATCTATGAAAACGGATCAAAACTGGAAGAAGAATACCAAGACAGATGGAAACACCTAGAACAGATAGCTGAAGAGGAAAAACGGGAGATCAGGATGGCTGATCACAGGGAAACCAGCGATCCTGAAGAGGTACAGAAACTCCAGCAGAAAAGTCTATCAAAGGGACATGAAGGGATCATGATGAAATCATTGGAAGCTGAGTACAAACCAGGTAACCGGGTCGGCTACATGGTAAAGCTGAAACCAGTAATGGAGACTCTAGATCTAGCGATAATAGGTGCAAAATGGGGAGAGGGACGGAGAAGCGACTGGCTGTCCCGGCTAAAGCTTGGATGTTGGGACAGAAATGAACAGGAATACCTGATGGGGAGGTAAAAGTGAGGCCAGAAGTGATAATTGAGGCAGAGTATGAGGAAATTCAGAAATCTCCGAATTATGATTCAGGCTACGCATTGAGGTTTCCAAGAATGAAGCAGTTTAGAGAAGACAAGGATGAAGCTGATTCTCTAGGAAAAGTTGAGAATCTATACGATAGCCAGTAAAATAGAAAGAAAAATAGGTTGAAACCAGGCTTACTTACTCATGTTTCTGTGCCTGGTGAATGTGCATTCCTCTCTCTGTATCGAAAGTCTTACCACATTCAGAACAGGTATTTCCTTCCTGAACAGGCTGAGCCTGTTCTACTCCCTCATCGGTTTCTCCTTCAATTGCTTCAGTAAACTGTCTCTGCATTCCATCAGTCTGAGAAGATTCCTTTTGTTCTCTTCTCATCTTTAGCTCGTCACTTTCAAGCCATACAATGAAAGCACCAACTAGGACTAGTAGAGGGCCAATACCTGCTTTTACGAAGGTCAGAACTTCAGGCCAAAAACCCAGAGTTGAATAAACTCCAAGTGTTACCATTAATGCTCCGACCAGAATCTTCAGTGCTGGATGCATAGTATCACACAAGTGTAATAACACATTGAAGTTTTATGTATTTCCCCTCACAAATCTAAAACAAACCAGGTTTTGCTGATGCATCAGCCAATCCAACCCTCTTTTATAACATTTTCTTGATATCAATACACACAGGAGCTGATACAGAAAATGTCATATTATCAATACGCTCGTGAGCAGTACGAGCAGCCGAAGGAAAACCTAGATGATATCTGGCAGGAAAGACTTGTAGAATGGAGACAGGAAGAAAAAATAAAGAACGTGGACAACCCAACAAGAATCTCAAAGGCAAGAACACAGGGATACAAAGCCAAGAAAGGATTACAAAACCGTTACTCCTCAAAGAAGTCTAAGAGAGTTATCGCAGAGCAGAGAACCTCGAAAAAGTATCCGAACCTCGAAGTGCTTGACAGCTACTGGGTAGCAGAAGACGGAGACTACAAATGGTACGAAGTCATCATGGTAGACCCTGAGCACCCAGAAATCCAGAACGACAACGATATCAACTGGATCTGCGATAAGCAAAGCAGAGCAGAAAGAGGACTGACTCCAGCAGGCAAGAAGTCAAGAGGCCTTCAAAACAGAGGCAAAGGCGCAGAAAAGGTTAGGCCCTCACAGAGTGCTAACGATGGAAGAACCAAGTAAAATTTCTCTACTCATCTAATCTCTATTCCATATCATACCGCCTGGTGAAGAAGTATAGCCGAAGTCAGCGCAATTTGCATTGATTTCTCAACACGGCTGCTTATGACTATTTCGCCGGCAGAAAGCATAATAGAGCTCTGTTTCAGGATAGTTTTCTAGATCTCCAACCTTCGGGAAAGGTTTCATCATACTCAAATTCACGAATCACTAGGAATCTTGACATCAAATGATTAAAGCCTAACCGAGAATCTGTACAGTATGCCTCAGTTCTATGACCTATGTATTCGGGATAGATCAGAGGAATTAGAAGCCAAGATGCAGGAACTAGGCTGGAATATTAGCCCGGGTTTGGAAACAGTATTTTTGGAAGCTAAAGAGTGGGGAGAGCTGAAGAGAAAAATTGGGGAAGAAAGAAATGAGGCCGACGTCCTCGTTTTCAAAGGCGGAAATGAAAAACTCAACAGGAAAGCCTGCGAAGACTCCAGAATAGATGTTTTACTACACCCTGAGAAAGGAAGGAAGGACTCAGGTTTCAACCATGTAATAGCAAAAGAGGCGTCAAAGAATCAGGTGGCGATAGGGCTGGATATAGCTTTAATTACTGAAGCCTCTAATAAGGTACAGAGCCATTTATTGAGACACTGGAAGAGAAACCTGATGCTCTGTGAAAAGTACAACTCTCCCTACATAATAACGACCAGCGCAAGAAACAAGTATGAACTGAGAGCGCCAAAAGACCTAGAATCTATTATTGAATCTCTAGGGTACAATGGCAAGAAAGCTGTTTCAGAGTTCCCTGAACAAATAAGAAGGTGAGAAAAAGTGAAGCCTCTACCACCATCTATCAGAGAGAAAAAACGGTACTTAAAATTCAAGGTTCACGCAGAAAGAGATGTAGAATTCGGTGAAATTGCTGATGCTATCTGGAATTCATCTCTCAACTATCTTGGCTCAAAGAAGACAGGAGAAGCCAATCACTGGCTTATAAAAAATCAGTTCGACAAAGACAGACAAACAGGAATAATCAAGGTTGAAAGATCTTTGTTAGATGATTTCAGATCTTCCATAGCACTTATAGATGAGATCGGAGACAAAAACGGATTTATTGAAATTCAGAGGGTTTCTGGCAGCATTAAGAAGCTGAAAAATGACTCATAAACAGTCTGTTAATTTATATAGCCCTTCTGAATTACTGTTCTTCGCCACACAGAAGCCCAGAAATCATACCTTTTAAAAGAGTTGTTTATAAAGGCTAACTTAGAAGTCATTATTTATAAACCGAGCTTCTACCAGGTGATCAAAAAATGAGCGAAGACGCTTTTGAAGACGAAAACATCAAGATTGAAAACGTAGTAGCCTCCACAACCCTCGACAGGAGAATGCCTCTCGACAGGATCGCTATCTACCTAGAAAACACAGAGTACGAACCGGAACAGTTCCCAGGACTAGTATACAGACTGGAAGAACCGAAAGCAGCAGCATTACTATTCGGTTCAGGAAAGGTCGTATGCACAGGAACACAGAGCCCTGAAATGGCGAAGGACGCAGTACACAAGATCATCGACGAGCTAAGAGAAGCGGACGTCGAGATCGACAGGATTGCATTCGAACTGGTTGGAACAGAGTACGAACCGGAACAGTTCCCAGGGCTAGTATACAGAATCGACGAACCAAATGTAGTATTCCTGCTATTCTCATCAGGAAGAATCGTCTGCACAGGAGGTAGAACCTACGACGATGTCAGAAGTGGCATCTCAAAACTTAAAGAGAACCTCGAAGAAATCGGGGCTCTCTGATCCTTAATTTCTCTTATTCTTTTATCTTCTAACTAACTTAATTTCATCTTCTACGCTGCAGCCTCATCAGGCGTCTCAGCTTCCTCAACATGACGCCAAGTTACATCCACATTCCCAGTTTTCCTAATTCAGAAGCAAGGATTGTATATCTCTCACAGTAAATACTCCAGCTACAAAAATTTTGTCTATATCTTCAGGAACTCTCATATCTATCCCCAATCTATCTCTCCAACTTTATCCTCAATTTTCTCCGCCATTTCAAGATCTTTCTCCGTTACCCCGTCTTCTTCATGGCTCCAGAGATCTATCTCTACAGCGCCGTACTCAACCTTCACTTCAGGGTGATGGAACTCTTCCTCAGCTATTGAGAAAACCGCATTCGCAAAGAATGCTGCATCTCTATAGTTTTCAAACTCGACTCGAGTGGTAAGCTTATCGCTGTAAAAACTCCATATCTGCATTTCATCAAGTTTTTCATCTATCTCCTCATCAGGAAGTTTGCCAGTCATAACCAGTAAACCGGGTCTATACTTTTTCACTTTTTCCAACTAATTTATGTACATGGAGTACGGGGAGGCGGTCAGTGAGTTCGAAGAATTCTTTTCCGAAGCATACTATGAAGAAGTCGCGAGGACGGTAAAAGAAGGCGAAGAATCAGTTTTAGTGGATTTCCAGGAAATGGATATCTTCAATCCTGAACTCGGCGACTACCTGAGAGAGAAACCTAACAGCGCAACAAATGCGGCCGAGGAAGGAGTTCTCGGAGTAGACATAATTTCTGATGAAGAACCAACTGTAAGATTCACTCACATGCCGGAGGAAGATTTCGTTTTACTAAAAAATCTTCGCTCACAGCATATCGGAAAGTTTATCCCGGTTAAAGGAATGATCAAGAGAGCTTCACAGGTAAAACCAGAAGTAGTATCAGCCATATTCGAGTGTTCACAGTGCGGAGATCGCTACGAGAAAGAACAGGACTCCTCCGAACTGAAATCGCCTTACAAATGTGACTGCGGATCTAGAAAGTTCGAAGTTGAGGAGAAGAAAATGACCGACACCCAGAACATCGTAGTCGAGGAGGACCCTGAGTCACGGGCCGGATCAGAGCAGCCGGAGACATTATCCGTAAGACTGAAAGGCGACCTTGTTGACCCAAACTTCCAGAAGAAAGTAGTGCCAGGAAACAAAGCCGAGATAACAGGAATAGTCAGAGAAGAACCTCTCAAAAAGAAATCAAAGAAATACAACATATACATGGATGGAAACTACCTCGAGCCAACCGAACAAGAGTTCGAGGAACTTGAACTTGGAGACGAAGAGATAAAGGATATCAAAGAACTGGCTCAGAACCCGGAAATATTCGACAAAATAGCCAGATCGATCGCGCCATCAATCTACGGCCACCATCAGATCAAGAAGGCTATCGCGCTCCAGATGTTTGGAGGAGTGAAGAAGACAAGAGAAGACGGAGTAAAATCCCGTGGAGACATCCATATATTACTAATCGGG
>PXPD01000046.1 GCA_003009815.1 Nanohaloarchaea archaeon SW_4_43_9
GAGTACGAGCAAATGACAGGCAGAGCCGGAAGACCTAAATACGACGACGAGGGACAGGCAATTTCACTTGCCAAAAATCCAGGAATGAAGGATGAGATTCTTGAGAGATATGTCTTGGGAGAGGCGGAACACATACAGTCAAAACTTGCGGTTGAGCCAGTGCTCAGGATGCATACTCTGTCCCTGGTGGCATCTTCTTTCTGCACTGATTTCGAGGATTTAATGGATTTCTACGAGAAGACTTTCTACGCCTACCAGTTCGGGGATATGGAGGAGGTAGAGAAAAAGATTCGAAACGTGGTGGAGGATCTGATAGAGTACGGCTTCCTCGACGAAGATGTTTCAGCAACCAAGACCGGGAAGAGAGTCTCGGAGCTGTATATAGACCCGGATTCCGCCAACCTGATGATCGAATCAATGGAGAAGGCAACGGAAAAAACCACTCGTCCGGTCTCATTTCTCTTTATGCTTTCAAGGACCACCGAGATGAAGCCGAGACCTCGGGTCAAAGACAAAGAGTGGGGTGAGATCCAGCAGGCTTTGAGCGATGCGGAGGAGTATGTTCTCGAAACTGTTCCTAACGAGTGGGAGCCAGAGTATGAGCAGTTTATGGAATGCATGAAGAACTCAATGCTGATGCAGGGTTGGATTTCAGAGGTTGAAGAGGAAAGACTTATGGACAAGTACGGGGTGGCGCCAGGCGGGATCAGAGCAAAAATGAGTAATGCCGACTGGCTGATCTATGCCTCAAAAGAACTGGCCAGAATGAAGGATTTTGAAGTAGAGAAAGACCTGGAAAAACTCAGGATAAGACTCCAGCACGGTATCAAAGAGGAGCTACTAAACTTAGTGCAGTACGACCAGATCGGGAGAGTCAGAGCTAGAAAGCTCCATAATCACGGTATAAGAGGTCAAGAAGCGATTAGAGAAGCAAAGTTTGAGAAGTTGAAGAAACTGATCGGCAGCGCAACTGCGAGAAAACTGAAGAAACAGGTCGGTCAAGAGAATATTTTTGACAGAGAGAACATCACGGATTATTTTTAGCTAGTCCATAGATATTACAAAGTATTTGGAGCCTTGACCTTCGATAGTACCCCAGTAAGAATCTAAATCCTCATTAACATCATAATCATCAGGAAGCATATCCAGAAACTCCCCGTTATAATAATCCCGAGAATCGAGAACTATATCAACACCTTCTTCCAGCGCCTGAGCTAAATCCTCGTTTCCTATATTTTCCCATGATTCTAAAATAGCCAGTATATCTAAACTTTCATGATCTGAATCAGCTTCAACGACTTTAAAGTAGTCTAAAATATCATAATAGTCGGTTTCAAGACCTCTGAATCCGTCTAGTTTTATTTCGGAGCTTTCAGCATATTCTTTATCAATACCATCTGTCTTCGACATTCTCACATATAGAAATGGGAAAAATCGGTTTAAAACTTTTGGCTCAGAACCTTTCTTCAGCCCTATCAACTAGCTCTTCGTTCCCAACAAAGAAAGGTGTTCTTTGATGTAGTTCCTCCGCTTCTATATCCATTATAGACCTATCGGTATCTGTAGATGCTCCACCAGCGTTTTCAACAATATAAGCTATCGGATTACACTCAAACAGCAGTCTAAGCTTTCCCTCAGGTGCGTCAGTTCTATCCGGGTAGGAAAACAGCCCACCCTGATGTATTACCTGGTTTACATCACCTACCAGCGCCCCTCCATACCTAAGCTTTAATTCCTGTGATATGCCGGATTCAAACTCTCTCATCTCGTCTGTCCAGTTCTTGTTTCCTCCGATGCCGTACACACCGGGTTCAGAAATCTCTATATCTTCGCTGGCTAGATGGATCTCTACCTGGTCCTTTCTATCCTTTTCTATTACGTATTCGTTGACTTGCCCACCTTCAGCCTTCACTAAAGTCATTAAAGGCCCGTAAACCACGTAAAAAGCCGAGATCAGATTTCTGCCCTTGCATGGTAACTCTTCATCGTAGATTCCGACTATCGTTCCAACCAGATTATTAGTAGGTATATTTGAGGAACCGTCCAGTGGATCAATTGCGACCGAGACTCCGTCACCACATTCTGTTACATGTTTCTCTTCCTCGGAGGCGAACTGTCCAACACCCTTTATCGAGGTTATCTCCTCCTTCAAAAACTCGTTGGCCCAGACATCTGCTTCCAGCTGTTTCTCGTCAGAGGGGTTCTCTTCACCAACATACTCCCGACGTTTTAGAAGACCTGAAGAAATATGGGGAGCGACTCTGCATACGGCCTCAAACACTTCTTGAACAGTCTCACCGCTCATTTTATCATAACTCTTCTGTTCCCCTATCCTCAAATATTACTTTTTCCAGCTTGTCAAGAAGTTCTTCAGGATTTTCACGCTGGAAAATATTTCTTCCGACCGCAAGACCGTTCCCTCCAACTTCGATCGTCGAGGCAACATCTTCCAAGAAAGCCTCATCGCTTCTTTTTGAGCCTCCTGACATCACAGTCTTCAGATCTCCGACAACACTTTCGAGCTGTTCCCAGTCCTCTTTATTTCCAGGATACTTGCACTTGACCATATCAGCTCCTAGTTCAAGGCCTAACCTGGCTCCATAAGCGACCACATCAGGATCTTTCTGCCCTGAGTAGTCCTCGTTTTCCTCTATTCCTTCTCCACGTGGATAGCTCCACATCACAACCGGTATGTCATATTTTCTTGCTTTCTCCTGAACCTGTCGGAAATCTTCCCACATTTCGTCTTCGTGGAGGCTTCCAGCATACATCGTGTAGCCGATTGCATCTGCGTCCAGCTCTTCGACCGCATATTGAACTGAACACTGTTTTGGCGAGTAGTAATCATCTCTCTTCGCAAGATTCGAGTTTCCGTTCAGTTTAACGAGGAGAGGAGCTCCGTCCTCAACATTATTTTCCTTCTCCCAGTTCCTGTAGTACTCCGCGTTTCCCTTCTGGAGAGCGATAGCAGTCACAGCGTCGTGTCTTCCAACCTTGAAAACGTGAGTTGGGTCGGCGCTTTTCGGCATTGGTTCGAAATCTACAGGACCATGCTCCGTTCCATGGTCATAGGCAAGAATCAGAGAGTTTCCATTCCGGTATATTGGCGATTCACAGTGGTTCTTCATATTAAACTGTAGTATTCTCAGCTGTTTAAAGATTTCACGTCTTCCAGCAACAGGTTTCGTAGCTCTCAGCTTCCTCACATATAGATTGCTGCCAAGAAAAATCCTGAAAATCGACACAGCATTCTCAAGAATACATCTTTAGACTTATTATCTAAAAACCGATTAAAGCCTCTCTAACTGAATCCTCCTGAGATGAATGCTGTCGAAATTTCACATAGGAAACTGCGAAAAGAGAGGAATACAGAATAATGAAGAAGTATGTCAGCAAGTTAGGGCGAAAATTTATCTCAAGATCAACAATGCCCGAAGTATCAAGAAAAATTGCAAGACCAAGGGACAACATAACAGTCCAAGTAATTAATGAAGCCGTTTTAGCTGACTTCCAGATATTTTCATGGTTCATGGATAATCATGACCTCGCACAATATTTAAGATTTAATAAGGGGACGGAAATAAGAGTCTGCATACTGAAGAACAAAACATGTCCCTAGAAGAATCAGATTCCGGACTCCAACCGGAAGAACCTGTGCCAGAATTCGAACTCGAAAACTATGAAGGAGAAAAAGTTGCTCTCTCCGATCTCGACAACTATGACGGAGTTCTAGTAGTCTTCATATGCAACCACTGTCCGTATGTAAAAACCCAGACAGCTGAACTCAGAAAACTGGCAGAAGAATTCTCGAGCATAGCATTTGTAGGCATCAACCCTAATGCAGAGACGCATCCAGAAGACTCGATTGAAAAGATGTCAGATTTTATCGAAGAAAACGATCTAAGTACCTCAAACTTCTACTATCTAGCAGACTCAGATCAAGAAGTAGCAGAAGAGTACGGAGCAAAATGCACTCCCGATCCATTTCTGCTTGACTGGAGACACCGCCTCCACTATCACGGAAGACTGAACGACAAAAGGTCGCCAGATCAGGAAGTAGAGGAAAGAGAGATGAAATCAGTAATCGAAGACATGCTGAAGAGAAAAAAACCTCCAGAAGAACAGAAACTAAGCCAGGGATGTTCAATTAAATGGAAGGAGGACTGATAGAAATGGAATACACAATCAAACCGGATAAACACGAGCTTGAGGCAGTAAAAGGAGAGATTAAGGAAATAATCCAGAAATACAGCTATAGCCTCAAAGTAGAAAACATGGAGTTAAACTTGGGGTGGCGGAGATTCGAGAAAGACTCCAATGTAATATCTGAAGATAAGACTCTAACCATAATAATCAACCCGAATAAAGACAGGGAAAACCTGGAGAAAAAAGTTCTGCGAGGGCTTCTGGAGATCGAGTTTATGGGGAAAGCCGAGTACGAAGAACTGAGATATAACTGGCAGGAGATCGCAAGAATGGCGTATGTAAGAGCAAGAGAAGCCAACCTTAGAGACAAGGAAATAGAGAAATCTGAACTGGAGAATAAATGGTCTGATCTGAAACAGGAACTTGATAACGAATCTGAGGAGTTTGACGAGAACCTTTACATGAACGCCGGAATTATAGCGGAGAGTATAGGACGGGTTTATCGCGAAGATAACCGTATAGATAAACTTCCGGAAACCAGGAAAAGCGATATTATAAAAACAGGAGACAAGGTCTTCAACTGAAAGAATGAAAACAGTATTTCCCGGAAGATTTCAACCATTCCACTCAGGACATCACAAAGTCATAGAGAAATATCGAGAAAAATACGATCTCACATTAGTGATAGGAAGCGCAGACAAATCAAGGACAGAGAAAAATCCTTTAACCGCAGAGGAAAGAGAGAAGATAATCAGAGAATGCTATCCAGAAATTGAAATTCTTCATCTTGAGGATACTGAGAGAACTGAGGATGGAAACAGGGAATGGATACATGAAGTTGAAGAAAAAGCGGAAGCGGAAAAAATCATTACGCAGAACGAGCTTGTAAAGAAGCTGGCAGAATCACATACCGATCTGGAAATAATCGAACAGCAACTATTCGATGAGGAAATCTATTCCGGGACCGAAATAAGGAGGAGAATTAGATCCGGCAGCGAATGGCGTTACCTCGTGCCTGACTGCGCCGTAGAAATGATCGACAGGATGGAAGATACAATTAAGAAGTCAGGTATACAGTACGAGTTCGAGCCCGGTTGGAAGAAAGAGAACGCATTTCACGGCACCACAGATAACTAAATGCAGAAAAGGTTTTGAGAAAATATACCATCTTGGCAGTCTTTTTATTCGAGCTTCCGCAATTCCAGCCCGTGATAAAATGGTAAAAGTCGTAGTAGCAGGAGTTGGCACAATAGGGAAGAGAGTGGCAGAAGCTGTCAAAAAACAACATGATATGGAGCTCTACGGGGTTGCAGATGTCTCACAGACCGGAGGACTGAGGACAGTTCTCAGTGAGAAAGGGCCTCTACATGGCACACATCTCTTCGCATCCAACGATGAAGGAAAAGAAAACCTGGAAGATCAAGGGTTCTACGTTGAAGCGCTGCTTGAAGACAGGCTGGAAGAAATCGATGTGGTCGTCGACTGTACGCCTCCCGGAATTGATGAAAAAAACAAGGAAAATATGTATGAGCCGAACGATGTTAAGGCGGTTTTTCAGGGTGGAGCACCGGATGATATCGCTGAGGTAAAGTTCAACGCTGATGCCAATTATGAAGAGGGAAAAGACGAGGACTTCATTAAAGTAGTCTCATGCAACACAACTTCACTTTCCCGGACAGTAAGTGCAGCGGATGAAGAGTTTGGGGTTGAAGAAGCAGTTGCCAGTCTTGTCAGGAGAGGTGGTGATATACCTCAGGATTCCCGCGGACCAATCAACTCGACTATTCCTGTGACAGAAGTTCCATCCCATCACGGGCCTGATGTACAGGCAGTTATGCCGGAGCTTGATATCAAAACCATGGCGGTAAAGGTACCTGTGACTTACGGGCATGTACACATGGTTAACGTAGAACTGGAACAGGGCGCCTCAATTGAAGAAGTCAAACAGGCATTCAGAGATCAGCCACGGGTAGAGCTTGTCTCAGCTGGAGAAGGCTACGATTCTACAGGGAAGATTCATGAAAAGATGAGAGACCTTGAAAGACCGAGAAGCGACATGCCGGAAGTAGCTGTGTGGGAGGAAACAGTTAAGGTGGAAGATGGAACGCTTTACTGGATTCACATGGTGCATCAGGAATCAATCGTTGTGCCTGATAACATCGACGCGATCAGGGCGATGTTCGACATGGAAGACAAGAAAACTTCAATCAGGAAAACCAATGAAGCAATGAATATTGAGTAACTTCCTAGTAGATAAATTTTTCCTTCTTAACTCTTTCCCAACCAGAAAAATCGATAGTTAACGGATAGAAACTAGCTTATAGCAGAAATTTTTCTCAAAAATCATCATTTTCGAAATAAATTTAAACTGTACGTACGCATATGCATACATGGCATCGAAAAGTTTATCTGTAAGAGAGGAAGCTTATAGGCGGCTGAAGAGTTTCAAAGGTAAAGACGAGAGCTTCAGTGACGTAATTATGAAGGTAACAGAGGGTAAGAAGGATTTCAAGAAAGGTTTTGGTTCATGGAAGGAGAAAGAGAATATTGAGGAGATTATTGAAGAGAGTAGAGAAAAACTCGATAAGGATCTGAGGAATAGAAAATGAAATTTCTAGATACCAGTTTCTTGATCGACTATCTAAAAGGAAAAGAATACGCTCTCGATTACCTGGAAAACAACAGCGAAGAAGCATTCTATACCAGCAGCCTAACAATGTTTGAACTTTACAGAGGAGAATTAAAATCAGATGGAATCCCAGACATTGAAGCTCTTAGAGAAAGACTGGAATGGCTAAAGACGGCAGAAATAGACGATAAAACCGCAGAAAAAGCCGCCAGGATAGAAAAAAGACTCTCAAGCCAAGGCAAAAAAATAAATCTGGCCGATATTCTTATTGCAGGAGAGGCGAGTAAAAAAGGAGCAAAAGTTATTACAGGGGATAAAGACTTTCAGAAAATACAGGGAATTGAAGCAGAGAACCCGAAAACAAGATGAAACAGAAAATACTTCTAGTCGGGTGGGGCTATCCTCCAGAGATTGACGGTGGGCTAGACATCCACATCAAGCACCTGTTTGAGGAGCTGAGAAAATCCGGGATCGATGTTGATCTAGTCCTTCCCGAGGAGCGAGCGCCCGACAGAGAGGAAGTAATCCCGATAGATACAGGAGATGGTGATATGGTTCAGAGATCAAGGAAAATGAGCTCGAGAATAGCAGAACTGGCGGAAAACTACGATATTGTGCATACCCATGACTGGTTTGGAGCTGAGTCCGGATTCAAAGCAAAGAAGTACGGCAACGTGAACTGGATATCGACTTTTCACTCCTTAAGTTCGGGGCGGAACAGAGAACCGGGAGGAGATTTGCAGAAACTTGAAAAGGTAGCAGC
>PXPD01000047.1 GCA_003009815.1 Nanohaloarchaea archaeon SW_4_43_9
AACCTTCAAGCAGTCTTTTAAACCGAGAATTCAAAATAGGACAATACGGAGGGGAAACAATCTGGTACTAGATCTAATAAACTCAGGGGATCCGCTCATAAGTGTAGGATTGGCGCTTTTAGTACTGGTATTCGGTCATCTGGGTATAAAAGTACTTAGCATGGCAGTTAGAAGATTCTGGACTCTCCGTGAAGAAGAGCTTACACAGAAGGAGATACAGAAGAGAAATGAGGCTCTAAGATATTCAACTTATGCACTCGACGCCGGGATAATTATAATAGCACTTCTATATCTCAACACAGGAGTAAGGACAGGAATAGTACAGTCGCTGATAGATTTTGTACCACAGATGATATCGGCTATTCTAATAGTAATACTCGGATTCCTAGCAATTAATATTACAACCAAGGCCGGCTCTGACTTCATCAGAAAGGTCGGAGTACATATGTATTTCCGGGAAATAGGGCTTTCAGAGAGCGCCTTAAAGCTTTTCGCCGGAATTTTCAAGGCGTTCCTGTATCTGCTTCTACTGCAGATATCGCTCACTCAGTTGGGAATAGGAACCGCATTCGTTGACGAACTTATTAGAGCTTCTTCATGGGCAGCAGCATTTCTGATCGCAGGATTACTTTTCTACGGCTTCAAGGATTTATTCCAGAACTATGCATCAGGAATATATCTGAAAAACTCCAGAGTCGCCAACCCTGGCGAAGAAATAGACCTTGACGGTGAGAAAGCAAAGATACGTAATGTATCTCTTTTCAGCACTGTAATGGACACCCAGTCAGGTCGGACAGTTCTATCACCTAACAGCAAACTCATGAAATCAAACATGTCGGTTAAAAGAACTCAGAGCGACGTCGAAACTCTTGAAGATATTAAAAACTACTTTATAGCAGAGAAACCTGAACTGGCCAGCGCAGCATCAATTGTGATGGCTCTGGAAATATTTGGCTTCCGAGCCCAGCAGGAGGATATAGCAGATGAGAATGAAACGGAATCCCACGAAGATATCGGAGAAGCAGTAGAAAAACTAACAGATAACGAGGTAAAAACCGGTTTTATCGAACATGACAACGTGACAGATCTTGGAGCCGAACTAAAAACTTGGTTCAACGATAACGGTCTAGTTATCACCGAGGTAAACAGAGAAAAACTTCTATCAAACTCTGATAGCTCCCATCAAGTTCTCTGCCTTGGAGTTGAAGAAAACGAGATACTGATTGCAGATCCTGCCTCCAAAGATGGAGGCGTCTATTATGTGGATAAAGAAAAAATGTACGAGGCAATGAGAAATACAGAAGAGCCCGGTTACACTGTAATAGCACCTAAAGGGACAACAGCTTTCTGGAGGATCAAAAACGACCTCATCTACTCTGACAGAAGCTATTATGATGAACTATCGAAGACCCTTGAATCACGTCTTACAAGGATAATGAGACAGGGAAGAGTTCTAAAGAACAGCATGCCAAAACCTGTCTCAGACTATATGGAAAAATGGGAAAAAGAAGGTGACGTGACACGTCTCTGGTCCCCTGAAGAGGAGGAATGATAGCTATCCGGTTACTCACCATCTCTCATGAGGAAATAGCAGGATTCGATAATTTTTTCGACCAAGTCAAGGATATCGATGTGGCAAGAGTATCGCCACAAGTTGTGGACGGGAAAGCTCGATTAAGAATAGAGGATGAACCCATTGAAAACTTTGACGCAGTATTCACACATATACCTGCAAAAAATGCTGTTTTCGGTCGTGTTCTACTTGAAACAATAGAGGAGAAGGAAATACCTGTAGACAACTACTCTACAGCATACTTCACCGCTGCCAAAAAAAACTACCTGTACTACATTTTAAATAAGAGAGGAATAGAATCCCCGGCCACTATTTCAGTAGCAGCAGAAAAAGCAGTCAGAAATATTGACAAGCATCTGGAATTCCCTATTATAGGTAGAAAGCTTGAGGATCTTGAGGAAACAGAGAAAAACTTCTATCAAACTCTGATAGCTCCCATCAAGTTCTCTGCCTTGGAGTTGAAGAAAACGAGATACTGGTACCGATGTCTGTTCATTGAAGGAGAAGTGATATCCCTAAAGGAGGGCTCTAAGGGCTGGGATTTCACCGGTAAAAACCTGAAGTACTCTAATCTAGATAACTCACAAAAAGAACTCGTCAGAGAAACCTGTGAATCCATCGGCCTCAAGATCACAGAAGTACTGATAAGAGGAAATAAAATATACGATATCAATCCCAATCCTGACCTCGAACTCTACTCAGAAAAAGCCGGTAAAAACGCTTTCTCAGCAGTAGCCAAAACTCTCAAGGAGGATTAAAACCATGAAAATTGCAATAATATACGGCGAAGTATCCACAAAGCACCAGATGATAATGGAGAGAGCAGAAGATATCTTTGAATCGGTGCTCGCTGCGCCAATAGATGGAATAAAGTTTTTCCACTCCTTAGAAGATCAGAAAGTTCTATACAAGGATATAGACCTGACAGAATACGATGCAGTGTATATCCGTACAGACGACCGGGATATGATGTTCGCCGAACATCTCTCCGAAGTTCTGAATGAGGAAGATGTTGTGACACAGGCCCAGAACGATACCTATGCCTACGAGTCAAACAAGTTCTACAGTATGAAAGTACTGGCTGAAAACGGTATAGGCGTACCTAACAGCGTATATACGCTTTCACCGGAAGTGGCTGTAAGTGCTGCTAAAGAGCTCGGATACCCTGTTATAATGAAAACCGTGAAAGGGGTTGGCGGCGAAGGAGTTATGAGAGCTTCAAGCGAAAGCGAGCTGAAACCGGTTATGGATACCATGAAATCCTTCGAACAGGAGATATGCCTCCAGGAGTTCAAGGAGCACGGCGGAACTGATACACGGGTGATAGTTATAGGCGATGAAATCATGGCTTACTCCCGGTCAAGCAACGATGACTGGCGGTCCAATATCTCAGGTGGAGGAGAAAGAGTTGAGGCACAGATGGATAAAGAAATGAAAAAGGCAGCACGGAGAGCAGCAGGCGTGACAGGATTCGATATCTGCGGATGTGATGTTATAGAAGGTAATGGAAAACCATTCATACTTGAAATCAACGGCTCCTTCGGCCTCAGTGAGGAGATGAACCAGATAATTGGAGAAGACGTCATTCTCAGGTTAGTGGAAAGACTTCACGAGAGAGCTATGGCGAAAAAAGCCGAGAAATAAATTTATTCCAC
>PXPD01000048.1 GCA_003009815.1 Nanohaloarchaea archaeon SW_4_43_9
CTGGGTGTTTCTCGGTGTCAAAGGAGTGCTCCTTGTTTGTTTCGTCGTACATGAACAGCCCTGGCTCTCCATTCCTCCATGCTCCGTCGACAAGCGTTTCCCAGATGAATCTGGCCGGGAGCGTCATATCTTCGCCTACTTCTAGGTCGATATCAAACTCTTTGACTTCCTCTGAGAATGTTGAGGCAAAGTCTCTCCAGAAGTTGTCGTCCTTACCCTGGTCGCTTCCTGCTGCTTCCGGGTACCATTCTTCATCCCGGTTGTAGAACTGTGCGGTATTCCTGGAGACCTTGAATGGTTCATCAGTTCTTGGATTGATTAATGTGTAGTCTTCGCCATTTTTGACCGCTTCCATGAAGTCATCTGTTAGTCCTACTGAGATGTTGAAGTTGGAGAGGTTTCCTTCCTTTCTCTTTGAGACGATGAATCTGAGGATATCAGGGTGGTCGACTCGCATTATGCCCATCTGGGCTCCTCTTCGTTTCCCTCCTTGCTTGATTGTACCGCACATTGTATCAAATACTTGCTGGAAGCTAAGAGGTCCTGATGCGATTCCGCCCGTTGATGAGACTCTGTCTCCTTTCGGCCTCATTAGATGGAAAGGATATCCCATGCCGCCGCCTGACTGGAAGATTTTTGCTGCGTCGTGTACTTTGTTGAATATTGAGTCCATATCGTCTTCGGGATGTACAACGAAACATGCTGATAGTTGCTGGAGATCTGCTCCCGCGTTCATCAGTGTTGGGGAGTTGGGCATGAACTCCAGGTTGCTCATCATTTCGTAGAACTCCTGCCAGCTTTCCTCATATTCAATGTCGTCATATTCTTTATCTGGCTGTGCGACATTTTTTGCGACACGTTCAAATAATTCTTTCGGGGTCTCTACTGTTTCCCCGTTCTCATCCTTGAGTAGGTATCTTGCTGGAAGAATGCGGTCGTGCGCATTTTCTGTCAGTCTTTCTTCTACGGTTTCGCCTGTAACTCTTTTTACAGGTAGTTTAAAGTCAGTTTTTTGTTTAGCGTTTGTTGCCATTAAGAGTGTAACACCTTTTGTGAGTATGATTCTAATGTGAAATATGCGTGAATGGGAGATGATATGATTCAGCTTTTCTGAAGCTGTTCAGCTTCTCGGAGGAAGCTTTCTGCGTCGTCAAATGAGTCGTATACTGATGCGAACCTCATGTAGGCGACTTCATCCCGTTTTTTCAGAGCTTTTTTTACTGCTTCGCCTATCTCCTTTGACCGGATTTCTTTTTCGCCCCGGACAGATTTCTTTGCTTCGTCCACTGCGAAGTTTTTTCTGCAGCTCGTGTTACTCCTTCTATAATCTTGTTTTCGTCGAACTGTTCCTCTGTTCCATCGGACTTGATTATTTTTATGTCCAGTTTTTCCGCTGTCTCGTAGGTTGTGAAACGTCTTTCGCACTCGCTGCATTCTCTTCTTCTCCTAACGTTTCCGCCGGTATCTCTGGAGTCGATTACTTTGCTTGATTGGCTGTCGCAGTATGGGCATTGCATCGGTATAGCCTCATCTAACTTAGATCAGCATACTAGATGTTGTGGAGAATCTTGTCCCCTCCCCCACAACATGTCGTGCTTCTACCAACTATTTACTTTCAACTCTCTTATAAACTCTTTTGTGTTGATCCAAAACGAATATTCATTAGAAAGTGACAAAACTTTTTCCCGACCCCCAAAGGAGATAGAGAGGACTAAATCTGTAGAAAAAAGCATTTGTGGAGAAATAATCTTTGAGCAAGTCAGCTCAAAGAAAACCCTTTTGCTTTTCAAACTTAACACTAAACACGAGAATATAATAAAATGAAAATCGTACCTGATACCTCGATAATAATTGATGGAAAACTCTCCGAACTTGCGGAAAAAGGAGAAGTAAAGGAGGAAGTAGTAATACCGGAGTTCGTAGTAGATGAAATCGAGAACCAAGCGAACAAAGGACTGGAAATAGGATTCGCAGGAATTGAAGAGATCAAACAGATCCGGGAACTCGGTGAAGAGAAAGGTTTCGAGGTATCTTTCACAGGTAGGAAACCGACGGATGAAGAGATCAAGATGGCATCCAGCGGAAGAATTGATGCGCTGATAAGAGATGTAGCCGAGGAGATGGAGGCAACACTTTACACCGGCGATAAAGTTCAGGCAAAGATAGCGGATGCCAAAGGAATCGATCACAGACTGTTCGAGAAGGAGAGAGTTGAGACCTTCTCGCTGAAAGAATACTTTGATGAAAAGACTATGAGCGTCCACCTGAAACAGGGAAGTAAACCTAAAGCGAAGAGAGGGATGCCTGGAGAGTTCAAACTGGAAGAGGCCGGAGATGAAGTACTGGAGAAAGACGGTATTAACGAGCTTATCCAGGAGACTATTGAGAAAGCCGAAATGAGCGATGACGGATTAATTGAGATACAGAAGGAAGGTGCGACAGTTCTCCAGATCGGTAGATACAGGATCGCAATCTCAAGACCTCCATTCTCGGAGGCACCGGAGATTACTGCTGTAAGACCTGTGTCAAAGGTCTCGCTTGAGGATTACGACTTATCAGAAAAGTTGATTGACAGACTGGATGAGACAGCGGAAGGAATACTGATCGCTGGAGCACCGGGACATGGAAAATCGACGTTCGCTCAGGCTCTCGCCGAACACTACGAACAGGAGGAACGGATACTGAAAACTATGGAGAAGCCTCGAGATCTGGATGTTGGACCGGATATCACCCAGTACGCTGAACTTGAGGACAGCATGGAGAACACCGGAGACTTCCTGCTACTCGTCAGACCGGACTACACAGTTTATGATGAGGTAAGAAAGACCCGGGACTTCGAAGTATACAGCGATATGAGGATGGCAGGAGTTGGAATGGTGGGAGTAGTCCATGCATCCGAAGCAGTTGACGCAGTCCAGAGACTTATAGGAAGAGTGGAGCTAGGAATGATTCCACAGGTAGTGGACACCGTACTACATATAGAAAACGCAGAGGTAGCAGAAGTCTACAAACTGGAGCTAACCGTTAAAGTGCCTGAAGGAATGACCGAAGAAGATCTGGCAAGACCGGTCGTACAGATACTGAAGCTGGAGAACACTAAACCGGTATACGAAATCTATACCTATGGCGAGGAGACAGTTGTAATCCCGGTAGATGATCAGGAAAGAGAGTCAAGCGCGCAGAAATTAGCCAAAAAACAGTTGATGCACGAGCTTTCAGGGAGAGTCGACAACCCTGAGATAGAGTTCATCTCCAAAGATCATATCCGGTTGATAGTTGACGAGGACGAGATATCACATGTAATCGGATCCGGTGGAGAAAATATTGACAGGCTTGAGAACGAACTCGGGCTGGATATAACGGTCGAGCCGAGAGATAAGACCTTGAAGAACGGTATAGATTTCCAGGTCGAGGAACGAGGCAAATCACTTATAATAGATGTAGGAAACAATCGATCAGGAGAGGATATCGACGTGTACGACGGCGACGACTTCCTATTCACTGCTACAGTAGGGAAAAACGGAGAAATTTCTCTTACCAAGAACTCCGATCTCTCAGGCAGAATACTTGGAAGCTATGAATCCGGCACACTGAATGTGAAGGCATAGCTATTTTTAACCATCTTATACAATTCTCTGTGTGAAGCAGTTACAGGTTACAGTACCGGGAAAGTTAAAGGAAGAAGTAAAGGAAATTCTGGAAGATTACTCCAGCGATGTCTCGGTCTCCGAGGCAGAAAAGAATGACGAAAAAATTGTTGAGTTTCATGTAACTGCCAAGTCTGATCAGATAGACGAACTTTCAGAGGAACTGAAAGATATTGGCGACCTAGAGTCCGGTGGCCTGACTATAAACGTCATGAAACAGGAATCACAGATCAGGAAAGGCCAAAAAACCAAAGGCGGAAGCTCTATTCTCTCACAGGCAGAGATCTATAGCCAGGCGCAGGAAGCTGCAGTTTTCAACCGGGCAGAATGGAGTCTTGTTGCACTTTCTTCGATAATTGCAACTTATGGACTGATTGCAGATAATATAATCGTTGTTATTGGAGCGATGATGGTCGCACCGATCCTTTCACCTTTCGTATCCGGAGCATTATCCCTGAACATAGGAGATAAAAAACTATTGAAACAATCAGTGAAGACGGGTTCTACAAGCTTTTTACTGGCTGTTCTAGCATCTGCTATTGCTGCAGCCCCATTGCCTGTAACCGGGAACCCTACACTCACACTTGTTTCACAGCCTTCAATCGTCAGTATCCTTCTATCTGTTTTTGTGGGAGCTGCAGCAACCCTGACATTCGTAACAGGAATGAGGGATGAGATGGCGGGTGTAGCTGTTGCAATTGCGTTGATCCCTCCTATAGCTAGTATAGGTATAGGTCTCAAACTGGCAGATATTGAAATAGTCCTGAACTCGGTTGCAGTCGCAAGTATGAACGCTTTCTCGATCGTGGCATCAGGGTTTCTATGTTTCCACTTGATCGGTATAAGACCTTCTACTTACTACAGGAAGAAACAGGCAGAAAAAATAAGATACGTAATACCGCTAAGTTTACTAGCTCTATCGCTACTTGCTATTCCGATTGCTCACACATCCTACCAAAGCTATCAGGACTACAGTATGGAAGAGGAAATCAGAGGATTTGGAGAGGAATTCTTTGGTCAAAAACTTCTTTCAGCGGATATTAACGGTCAATACGCCCATTTCTATGTAATTGGGAACTACAGTCAATCCGAATTTGAGGATAAAAAACCCGAGGGATCGAATATTCAGGTTACAGCATTGAAGGAAACCGGCTAGTTATTTAAAAAAGGATTTTCAAATCAACATATGTCATCCTTGGATCAGATTATTCTGGCTTTAAACACCGCCGGAACGCTTGCCATAGGAAGCATATGTTTCTTTATCGTCTACACAACATTTCGGGGCATTGAAGATGATAAGATTCAAGAGTTCTCGAAGAGGTTCCTGATGGCCATAGCAGTTCTACTGCTTTATGTATCATACCTAATGGTATACAATACTTTCTTCCAGGGATCAAAGCTGGCTCGATATCCTCTATACCTTATTCTGGTAGCGGTATTCCTGTACATGATATATGCAGCAACAGCTTTTGAGAAAATAGCGAAGGAGTACGGTATTTCCCAGGATAAGAAATTGGATAGAATGAAGGACGAAGAACAGCTTTAAGGCTTTTTCCTGTCCTTTTTCTTTCTAACTACAGTGTTAAGCTTGTTTAATGCTTCGTCTACTACATCAAGCATCTCCCAGCCATCTTCCTCTATATTAATATTCCCTAGTTCGGAGTAAAGCTTGAGCTCTATCTCCCATCGGTGTTTCTTGCCGTCTTTCTCCGCCTTTCTAAATCTTGCAGTGATCTCCTCAGGTTTCTCCAGTTTTCTTCCAAGAGAACCTTTCAGCTGTTTCTTGATCTTGTTGTGAACAGCTGACTTCTCTTCAGGGACTTCCAGTCCTGTAAGGGATACCATTACTGTCCGACCTGGCGCAAAATTGGATATATAATCAATAAAATCTTTGACAGTTAGAATTGATTCTGGGGTTCCGGCATCAGTGAAAACTATCTCGGTTGCATCATTCTCGTAAATCTTTTCAGCGGCTTCGCGGGCACTCATATGATCTTTAAGACTGAACGGATCACGGGACATTAACTCCTTCACTGGAATATCAGACATTTCATCTTTCTCAATTCCTCCAGCTATATTTACCTCTTTTGTACCTGATCTTCCTCCCGATGTACCTCCCGAGTCAATAGATTCCCGTGGAACCATAGCTCGAAGAAGGTCAGTGCTTCTAAGAATCCCTGTCAGATCGCCGGTTTCCTCATCCACTACAGGTAGACGGGAGATATTCTTGTCAAGCATCAGATGTCTGGCCTCATCAAGGCTATCAGCCTCGGAAACTTTCACGAGTTCATAGGAATGAATATCTCTTGCAGAGATATTTTCAAGCTCATCTACATCAGCTAAAACATCTCTAAACTCTTTATCACCGACAACCTCTTTCAGTTTCCCACCCTCTGTTCCTACAAGCATCTTTCTGCCAGAGTTGATTCTCAGTAAGGCTAGATCAACCAGGCTTGATCCTTCCTCAATCTCAGGAGGCTGATGCATAACTTTTTCGATTCCGGTTCTCTCCGGATTGAACTGGATAGAACGGATTAATTCCCTGTATCCGATAGCTCCCTCAAGATTATTTTCCTCATCGACAATAGGGATAGATCTGAGTTCTTCCTCTTCCATCATATTCTTGATCTGTGCGATGCTCTGATCGTTTCGAGCCTTGCAAGGCTCTTTATTGGTCACTTGTTCTGCAGGAATATTCTCAACAGACATTCAAATCACCTGTCAACAAGGAACTTGTCAGGATCTTCATCCATATCAATGAAGTTATCGGCAGATTCTCTGATCTCCTTGGCGCTGCTTTTGCCGAAGCTCATGACCTCCACTCTGCATCCAAGGGATTTAAGATGATCTACAAGAACTGCAAAATCCCCGTCTCCGGTGACTAGGACTACAGTGTCCAGTTTCTTGGCTTGCTGAACCATGTCCACTGTCATTCCCAGATCCCAGTCTCCTTTTTTCTGGCCACCGTAGAATTCCTTTAACTCCTTTGCTTTGACTTCGTATCCTATTCTTCTCAATGCCTCAAAGAAATCGCTTTCATCAGGAGTGTCAGCTCTGATAACATAGGCTGCTGCCCGGATCAGGTCTCTATCCATAACTGCTGCGTCAAGAAGTTTTTCGAAATCTACTTTTCCCTCGTAAAGATTTTTTGCGCTATAGTACATATTTTGAACGTCTACGTAGACGCCTACTCTTTGATCTTTGTGTATATTCGTCATTCTGCTAATTTACCTCTATTTGAGAAATCGATTAATCGTCGATTCGTTACAGTAAAGAAGAGCAATCAGACATTTAAAAGCCTATTCGCTCCATGAATTTCGGCTCACCGTGAAGATACATATCCACAAAGAGCACGCCCATTAACTGTCTGACAAAGTAGTATAGACCGACCAGTAAAACCACTTCAGGAGAAACATGAGCCCCTATGAAAAAGGCAATAGCAATATTACGGGATGAGGAAATAAAACCTATTGCACGGGCTTCCTTTTCGTAGAAGCCTGAAAGCATCCCTAGAACATGGGAATAACCAAAAGTCAGAACGCTGAAAGCCCCGAAAAGCAGGCCAGCTACCAGCAACTGAGAAGTATAAATTACACCATCAGCCTGGAGAATTAAGCGGCCCTGAACCAGTGTAATAGCGGTTATCAGCCAGAAAGATAGCTTTGAGAAATGAATTCTCATATCTTCAATCAGGTAGTTCTCATAACTCTGGGTAATGACACCTATCAGGAAAGGAGCGACCGCAAACACAAGATTATCCATCATTAGAGAGTAATTAATCTCAAGAGGGAATAATAAAAGCAGGACGGGAACAAAAATCAATGAACCAAAAACACTGAAAGTACTGGCATAAGAAGCCAAATCTCCATCTGCCTTCGCCAAGTTAGACCATATAGCCGGTGAGCTCAGAGCTGCCCCAGAAGCACCGAGAACTAGGAATACGTCCCCTATGTGTCCCGGGACATACGAGAATATGTATGCTATGGCTGGCACGAGGGCGAAAACTGATAGAATTGCAAGCGAAAGCTGTTTACTTTTGTTTCTAATCGCTTTGAAAAAGCTTAGATCTAGGTGAAGTCCGACAAGGAAAAACAGTGAGGCCAGTAAAAACGTGAACAGAACATTGGTGAGCACCTGTCCTGAAACAAAGTAGGAAACGGCTCCAGCGGAGACTACTAGAACTGCGAGCTCCAGATCGGTTTTCAGGCCATGAAATGGCATGATGGAAAATGGTTGAAGCTGGTTTATTAATATATGAGTTTAACTGATTTGTTGTTAACTACTTCTATAATGCCAATTAATAAGGAGAGTTCGACATTAGAAGATTTAGCAACTGAATACCTGAAATATGAGTATGAAGGATATTTCATAATTGACGCAGAAATGGGAGAAAAAGAAGGACAGGACATGGCGACTATTAAAGGGTCAAATAAATCTTCCCTATAAGATAGATACTATACTCTCAATTCTACAATCTTCTCCAGGTTCTCTTCATAGCCTTTACCGTTGCTTGTCGGAGTCTCGAGAATCATAGGTTTTTCCTCCAGTTTTTCTGAATTAACCACATTCTCAAATCCTTTTTCTCCAATACTTCCCTCACCGATATGCTGATGATTATCTTTCTCACTACCTTTCTCATCTTTTGAATCGTTCAGGTGTAGGACTTTTACTTTTGCCAGACCGAGATCTTCTTCAATTTCCTGAATAAAGTCTTTGAAGCCCTCTTCCTCTCTCAGTTCATATCCTGCATCTGTCTCAGCTGGCCCATTGATTTCCCGAGCGTTGTCCCTTTTCCAGCAGTGTTTTCAAGAAGAAGAGTGACGTTATCCGGAATCTCCAGTTCATCAATACCTTCAGCTATTCTTTCAATCCCGTTTTCAACTCCAGAACCTGTATGAGCGCCAGGATGGAAAACTACATACTCGACTCCCACTTTTTCGGCTGCATCCAACTCTGACTGAAGACAGTTTAAAGATTTCTTGAATAGATCGTCTTTGGGTGTAGCAAGGTTGACCAGATAAGTTGAGTGAATAACATAAGGGTTCTGATCTTTTCTGTCTCTAGCTTCCTGAAAACTTTCCCCGTCTTCATCGGTATATTCAGAGACTCTCCATGTTCTCGGCGATCCTGCAAATATTTGACCGCAGTTGCCCCCAATATCTTCCTGTCTTTCAACTGCTTTTTCCATTCCACCTGAGATCGATACATGTGCACCTACTCTGAATTCCATAATTCATCATTAACGCATATTGTTCAAAACATTACCGATTATTTAAGAAAAAACTAAATTTAAGATAAAAACCATAGTTGACTGATATGGAACAACCAATTATTCAAAAGGTACTAGCGGGAAATCCTAGGCCGGATATTATTTCAAAAGTCATTTTAATCAAATGAAATCCGATGGATGCTCGGAAGAAGTTAAAGAGTTTCCGGAAGAGTGATTACACCTCTCGCTATTTTTTGGTGAAATAAAAAATAAAGAAATATGAAATTTTTAGGTTCCTGGAATACCTATGGCGTCTAGCTCAGTTATCCCGCCTGCTGATAGAAGGTAAAGGATAACTATAGTAGCCAGCCAGGAGGTAACACCTATCAGGATGGCATTTACCCATCCGCCAGAGTAGTAGAAGTTAATCACTATTATCCATGACAGAAGCGCCAGAATGGGTCCGAAAAACGGAAGCCATGCCAGAAGAGACCAGACAATAGCTCCGGTTAAAGCCGTCAGTACCGCTTTTCCGATATCTCCTGTACCAGTTACTATTCGTCCTCCAATATAGATGCCGATGGATCCCAGGGTAAGACTAACCAGAAATACCACAAGTGAGTCGACTAGTGCCATACATTAACTTTGTTCCTCACTAATATAACTTTTACTTACAGGGAAACAGTTGCGAAAATCTATCAGGGAAAATATGTCAGTAGTTAAAGATGAAAAGAACTTGAACCTGATTTCCAGTTCAGGTATCGTGATCCTCGTAGGGTTCCCCATATTTGTCGCTGAGAAGATTTAAAGCGGCTTTTGCGCCATCCCCTATAGCAACCGATGTCTGGTACTCCCAACTGTTGGAGAGTCCGGCGACATACAGTTTTTCTATATCTGTCGATTCATTTGAATCATCAGTTTTGATGTGTCTATCCATCATATAAGGGCCTTCAACTCCTTCCTGGTATTCCAGATCCAGGTTTTCCAGATAGCTGAGGTCTCCTGCCGAAGCAACTATTACATACTCTGATTCGTATTCGTCTTCACTTGTCTTTATCCTGAAGCCGTCTTCCGTTTTCTCTACTTTCTCTACTTCTTCCTCTTTAATTTCTCCATCAAAGTCTTCCAACTTGTTCTTACCGCTTTTCAAAAGTTCTTGCCCTGATACTGAGTCGTGACCTATCAAGTTCTGGATGTTTGAAGTGTTGTGTACAAGAGATTCACCAGTGTCAAGCAAAAGAGTTTGCTCACCTGCTTTTGCGGTGAAAACTCCTGCCTGAAGACCGGCTATTCCTCCTCCGATTACGGTAACTGTTTTCATACAAAGAGATAGAGACAGTACTTATTCAAATATTTTGATTCACAATCTTTCTTAACCTGTCCTCTACCTGATAGCTGACCTCGACCATCTTTTCTACCTCGGTCTCGGCAAACCGAAGTATC
>PXPD01000049.1 GCA_003009815.1 Nanohaloarchaea archaeon SW_4_43_9
TCCTACCTCTAATCGCTGCTTTCATGTTTTACGGCCCGATAGGATTCTATTATATCCTATACGGCCAGCCTCTGAAGGGGACTCTGATACTGATCTTCGGAATAGTCTTCCTAAATATTTTGTCGGAAGTAGTAATCAGGCCTTACATTGGTTCCAGACAAATGGATGAACATCCACTGATCATATTCACAGGATTCATAGCCGGCCCATTGACTCTCGGCCTGAAAGGACTTATCCTCGGACCATTGATGCTGATCCTCTCCAAAGAATTTCTACTCAACTACAGCGAACTTGTTTCTGAGAGACCTGACGAGAACCACAGCGAGGACAAGGAGGACTAGAAACCTCACTACCACAGTTACTGCATCTTTCCTGCCACCTAAACTTTTCCTCTATAGGATCATCTAGAAAACCTCTGATTTCAACGTCTGTATAAAGTGCAAGGTTCTGCAGAGCCTTATCATCGGTCAGAAGAGGAAGAGAACATTCCAAAGCGAGCGCAAGCAGTTTCTCGTCAACCTCAGAAGTAGGAGAGTTAATATCATCTGACTTCTCCTTTACATCCTCTAATATAGATTCGTCCGGTTCCTGAACCTCATAATCCAGGTTGCTTAAAACATTTGCTGCGCCGTCACTCTCAACCTCTTCCGGTACTCCAGGAACTATCAAAATCTTATCTGAGATCTCCCCTCTACCATGAATCAATACGTTAGTATCAACAACCGGCATAAACAGTGCTTAAATCCCTATTTATATAGCTCTTAGGCCGGTTGAAACCGGTTGGTATTAAAAATTAGGGCGATAATCTTCTGACTGTGATACAAAAATGAGCCTACCAAACGCACCAATCGAAAGGATAATCAGAAAAGCAGGAGCTGAAAGAGTTTCAAAAGACGCAATAGAGGAACTGAGGAACGCAGTGGAAGATGTTGGAGAGGAAATAGCGAGAGACGCAGTAGAGATGGCAGAACACGCTAACAGGAAAACCGTGAAGGCCTCAGACGTAGAGCTTTCCACCAAGTGATTTAGATGCCGACACAGATAGAAGCAGGAAAAGTAAGAGACGGCACCTATGTAATGATTGACGGAGAACCATGTGAGGTCAGAAACGTGTCCAAATCCAGTCCTGGAAAACATGGTTCGGCCAAGGCAAAGATCAAGGCAAAAGAAATCTTTGGTGGTAAAAACAAGCATGTTACAAAGCCTGTCGACTCTATGATGATGAGCCCTGATGTAGAGAAGAAGATAGGGCAAATCGTGTCCAAGGAAGGAAATATCGGACAGGTAATGGACATGGATACCTACGAGACGGAAGAAATGGAGCTGCCAGAGGATCTCAGCGTTTCGGAAGGCCAAGAAATCGAGTACAAGAAAATTGAAGACAGAAGACTTGTACTTGGAGTAAGGGATTAAGATAGAAGCTAGTCAAAGTTAATCTGGATAGTCAGTAATCAATATCCTGTTCAATGGAGGCCGCACATTCTGTTGAAGCTGCTCTTATTCTGTCCTGCTTACCGTTCACCTTGATCCCGGTTGTGTTTATTACTCCATCACGGGGCAGATCAATTTTATCTCCTTTATTACTTGGATAGACAATTACCTGTACAATCCCTAGATCGCCGCCATCAGCTCTCAGTGTGGCGTTCACCCAGTTGTTGGAAGGCCCTGTACTTATCCTGTCTATACCTATAGTTTTCTCAGAGCAGTCTATAACCTCACTTTGTGTGTCTGATGTATCCTGAGTTGAGCTTTCTACAAGTCCCCCTGACCATTCACTGAATAATCCCCCGATCGCCATAACAAATGCAAGAAGCATCACTGCAGCTATCAAAGGCGAAATTCCTTTTCTTGATATCATATGATGGATTCATAATCTCCTGAATAAAAAGGTTTTAGGAGCCGGATCAAAGGATTATTATTGACGCTTTGAACAGTTTCTATTATGGAATGGAAGAGACTAAGAGAAAAAATAATTGAAGGAACATATCCTAGGGAACAAGAACTGGAAGAACTCAGGCAGAAATACAGAGAAATATCTGATTTCATAGAGAGAGAGTTTGGTATGTCGACACACTTTGCAGGTTCAGCTTCACGTGGCACCTGTATGAAAAATGACGGAGACCTAGATATATTTATCCTCTTCCAAGAAGAGACTGATGATTTAGAGCTGGAAAACAGAGGCCTGGAGATAGGGAAGGAAACATTCCAACAGTTTGGAGGAGATTTTGAGGTAGATTATGCAGAGCATCCTTACACTAAAGGCGAAATAGACGGTTATGAGGTTGAAATTGTTCCCTGCTACGGCACAAACCCGGAAAACATCAAGAGCAGCGTTGACAGGACACCTCACCATTCCAAATGGGTTAAAGAAAATCTTACAGAAGAAGAAAGAAAGGACACTGTTATATTAAAGAACTTCCTGGATTCAATGGACCTATACGGCTCATCGCTGAAAACTCAGGGGTTTTCAGGCTATCTATGTGAGATACTGGTGAATCATTACGGTGGTTTCCACGAACTGGTAAAATCTGTGGCTGACTGGGAAGATGAGAAACTGATTGATCCTGAAAATCAACATAACGGAGAATTATCTGAGAGACTTGAGAAAAAGTTCAGTGATGAACCACTAAAGGTTATCGATCCAGTAGATGAGGAGAGAAATGTTGCATCGGTTCTAAGCCTCGAGAATTACTCCAGATTTATTTACCTTTGCTGGCGGTTTAGGCAGAATCCTGGAATGGGTTTCTTCAAGGACGAAGAAAGAAATTATTCGGAGTTTAGGATCAAACAGGAGCTGAAGAGGAGGAGTGATTTCCTCTTACTGGAGTTTGGAAGCATAGAAGAAGTGGATGACATTATTTACCCTCAGATGAGGAAAACAATGAGAAGGCTGAACAACGAACTGGAAAAGAAAGAATTTCGGATCTACGAGAGCGGATTCTATGTAGACCAGAAGACTAAAATATTCTTCGAACTGGATAGAGAACTACCTGAAATGCGGGAGATGAAAGGACCTAAAGTTTTCCACAGCGAGGAACATCTCTCTGAGTTCACCTCCAAATATGAAAACGTTTTTATCAAAAAGGATAGGATGTTTGCGAAGACTGAAAGGAAGTTTACCGATGCGAAAAGATTCCTGGAAGCGTTTCTCTCAGATGATCTCGAGGGAAAAGGTATACCGGGAAATGTAGCGGAAAAGCTGGAGAATTATAGCTTTAAAGATCCGCTGGAAAGCGACTCGGAATGGTTAAATTACTTGGGAGAGAAACTCCATTTACAGTACGAAGGTGAAAATGAATAATGGGAGAAGTCAATATATTGATCGGGCTTTCAGGAGTTGGGAAAGGCACAGTACTTGAACAGGCAATGCTTCTATCGGACAAAGATTACAAGCTCATAAACTATGGAGACAGAATGCTGGAAACAGCGAAAAACGAAGGCCTGGTCGGAAGCCGGGATGAACTCAAGGAAATGTCTCCGGAAGAAAACAAGAGAATACAGAAAAAAGCAGCCAAGGAGATATTGGAGGAATCTGAAGAGGAAGATATTATTGTAGAGACTCACGCCGCAATCCAGACCCCGTTTGGTTATATTCCAGGATTACCACAGTGGACTGTAGAAAACCTGGAGCCAGAGAAAATTATAATGCTGACCGCTTCTCCCAAAGCAATATGGGAGAGAACAAAGGAAGACGACTCCCGGGACAGAGAGCACCAAGAAGTAGACCAGATTCGTGAGTACCAGAAAGTAGCCCGGGAAATGGCTTCCACATGTGCAGTAATAACAGGCGCATACCTCACAATTATAGAAAACAGAGATGGAAAGGCAGAGAGATCAGCCGAAAAGCTACTGAAAACCCTCCGAGCCTGACTGCTCAAAGTAGAAGGTAGGAGACACGGTAAAGATATAGGTATTCACAACCGAGGAAACAAGCCTTCCGGCCACAAATCCTACATAACCAAGTTTCTCAAGAAATCCGGCGGAAGAAAAAGCCAGACCGACAAGCAGAAATGAAGAAGCTAGGAGAGAAGTCACAACTTTTCTATTTCTATTTGAACTTTCTATAGAACTTCCTAAAGCCTCGCGAAAACTGCTGTCGACAACCAATGTAACCGGCAGAAAGTATCCAAGGTAACTAATAATTAACACTGCGAACAGGAAGAAAACAGCCGCAAAAACAAGATACATCATGTTTCCGGTAACCGAATAAACCCCGTAACCAGCAGTGAATACTACAGAAATGATTAGCCCTGCAACTATAGTCGCAGCAGAAGCCTTCAGAACATTTGAATATTTCCTCATTACTGCAACAAAACTCCTGTAGAGAGACGTTTCGGAGGATTTAACCATAACAGATAACATCATTGAGGAGTAAACACCCATGATTGAAAGCATGAAAAGAGATCCAAACATCAAAACTATCGCATTATACGGATTCATACGGGAGATGGTCGAGGGCGATGATATCAGATAGACGAGGAAAAGAGAAGCAGTTAAAGTAGAGAAAATTTTAGGCACAAATAAACGCGGCTTATCTAGAAGTAGCCCGAAACTTTTCACAAGCACTTGCCAGACATCACTCATACAAGAAAAGTTTGATATGACTCCGTATAACCTTTACCTCAGAAGCAATTGTTATTCTAAAGTAAATACAATTGAGAGGTTCTATGCCGGCTTTTTTATCCAAAAGCGCCACAATGATTAAAAGAGTTAACTGCAACTGTTTAGATATATGGCGAGCCTTTGGGACATCGGTAAAAGCACTGAGGAAAAGCTCGCCGATGAATTGAAAGACAATGGCAAATTTCAGGAAATGGTTGAGCAGCACAGGGACAAATTCGAACCAAGATTCGAGGACAACATGAGTGAAGAAGTACCAACACATCCATACAAGATCTACCGTAATATAGTAGAGTCAAATGAACTTAGCGACGAGGAAAAAGTAGCACTTGAACAGATGAAGGACGAATTCGCAGAGAAATGGCAAACACTCAAAAGCACGCACTCAAACTAGATTTCATCGGTGAGGACTTCCCAAGGGGAGGGGAGACCACCATTATTTTTCTTTTCAAAAATTTACTCGGCCCCTCTATCCAACTCTGTAGAAAACTCAGTGCAGGAATATTCTCCATAAGTATGAACGCCCTCTAGATCTCTAAGTTTGAGTCTCCGAGCACCAGATCAAAGCTCTTTAACCATATATGGACCTTCCTTCTCATAATCGAACTTCCTGTAGTACTCTCGGGTTCCAACCGCTGAGATAACTACTACCTTGTCTCTCCCGATTTCACGGGCTTTATCCTCAGCTTTCTTCATGAGTTGTGTTCCGTATCCTCGGTGCTGAACATCGCCCTCATTTCCGATATCGGTCGCACTTCCCATCACCTTGAGCTGGCGGACGATCAGGGTATCCTCGTCTATCTCGGCCCGGAAAGATTCTGGCGGAGCTCTCAACCGAGTAAAACCAAGGATGATATCATTTTCAGTGTCCTCAAAGCTGAGGAAATACTCATGTCCTCCTGATGCCTCGTAGTCTCGCTCCACCAGTTCAATATTTTTCTCTTCAGGTTCGAGATCATGAGTTCTCTTGACATGGCCGACTTCCCTGCATCGGATACATCTACATCTCTCTCCTTCTGACCGAAGCTCCTGGAGAGCCATCTGCCTCATATTGGTAAGCTGGGGTCCTGCGTCAACTTCGGTTGAAGGAATATCTCTCATCACTCTCTTGATCCTGACATGTGGAGGAATATGATTTTTCTGAACCTCTTTCAGTCTCTCTTTGGCCTCTTCGTCATCGATCGGATCGAACTCGCCCTCCTCATATCTCCTGTACAGCTCGGTACCCTGAATAACTTCACATGGATAGATTTTGACTTCATCCGGCTGCAGATCAGAATCATTAAACGTTTTTCTGAACTTTTCAATATCCTGCTCATATCCTTCTCCCGGAAGTCCAAGCATTAGGTGGTATGCAACTTTGAAACCTGCATTCTTCAGTCTCTGAGTCGCTTCAATCACTGGCTCCATTCCATGTCCTCTGTTTGTCAGTTCGTGTGTTTCATCGAAAACTGTCTGGACTCCCATCTCTGTTCTTGTTCCGCCCAAGTCAAGTATTCTGTCGATATGCTCTGTCTCACAGATATCCGGCCGGGTCTCAAACGTGATTCCTACATTCCGAACCTCTGCTGTCTCATTCTGTACTTTAGCTTCTTCAAGTGAATCTGTCTCTTTGCCATCTCGATAGGTATTCAAGCCGTCAAAAGCTCTTTTCATAAATTCTCTCTGGTAATCCGGATCCTGGAATGGGAAAGTCCCGCCCATGATGATCAACTTGGATTTATCAATGGAGTGACCATTTTTTTCGTACTGGCCGAGTCTATCATGCACCTGTTCGAACGGATCGTAATCGTTTCTTATCGCTCTTCGAGTCGCAGGTTCTTTTCCGGTGTAGCTCTGTGGAGCATCCTTTCCTTTTGGACAGTAAATGCATCCCCCGCCACAAGGAGCGGGACGAGCCATAATCGCTACGTTAGCGATCCCGGAAATAGTTCTCATCGGCTTGGTCTTCAGCATCTCCTGGGCTTTTTTCTCTTTCTCCTCTACAAACTTGAGAATATCAGAATTCTTGGGCATGCCGTTGAAGCTGGTTTCACGGCAGAGTTCCTTCTTTCTCTTCTCTATCATGTCTTTCGACTCGATCTCTTCTTTTTCTATCTCTTCAATTATAGTCCTTGAGATTTTCTTCAGCACTGACATATTTTACCCAGTTGAATGAAAAGTTAAAAATAAGAACCATCCTCTGTTATATTATGGATAAATACTTTTTCGCCGGAGTGGGCGGCCTATTATTAGTTACTGTATCTATATCCCTCGTAGCCACGAGTTCCGGAAACAGTTTTACAGGTCAGGAAAAGGCAGCAGTAATCTCTCTGGATGGTGCTATCACTTCGACTAGCGACTCATTCACCCCTCAGACCGGGCTGTGGGGTGATACGTTCAACTTCACCGTAGACATGTTGTACGGATACTTCGACCCGCGGG
>PXPD01000050.1:0-6380 GCA_003009815.1 Nanohaloarchaea archaeon SW_4_43_9
GTCTTCCCCTACTCCTCTTGTGTTGTATCCAATGTTGTCTCCAGGGTGAGCTGCGTCAACTTCTTCGTGGTGCATTTCGATTGTTTTGACCTCTCCACCTACATTCTGGTTAAGTCTTGTAGATGCTGGTTCGAAGACTACGTCGTCTCCTGGTGAGATGTCTCCTGTCTCTACTCTTCCTACAGTTACAGCACCGATTCCGGAAATCGAGTATACGTCTTGGATCGGGATTCTCATTGGCAGGTCTTCTGGTTTATCTGGTTCTTCTAGGTCGTCCAGTGCGTCGAGTAGTGTTGGTCCGTCGTACCATCCTAGGTTGTCAGATTCCTCGACTACATTGTCTCCTTCGAATGCTGAGATAGGTACAAAGCTGATATCGCTTGGATCATAGCCTACGCCCTGAAGCATCTCGGAAACTTCCTCTTTGATGTCTTCGAAGTCTCCTTCCGCGTAATCAACAACGTCCATTTTGTTGACTGAGACGATCAATTGGTCGATTCCCAGCGTCTTTGCAAGGTATGCGTGTTCTTTTGTCTGCGGCTGGATTCCGTCATCTGCAGCAACTGTTAGAACTCCTGCGTCTGCCTGTGATGCTCCTGTGATCATGTTTTTAATGAAGTCTCTGTGGCCTGGAGCATCGATAATTGTGAAGTAGTAGTTATCAGACGTGAAGTCTTTGTGAGCGAGGTCGATTGTAACTCCTCTTTCTCTTTCCTCTTCAATTGAGTCCATTGCGAATGCGAAGCCGAATGTTTCCTTGCCTTTTTCTTCAGCTGCTTCTTCCAGTTTTCGCATTTCTTCTTCTGGTAGGTTTTCTGTGTCCCACAGTAGTCGTCCAATTGAGGTTGACTTACCGTGGTCTACGTGACCGATGAATACGAGATTAACGTGTGGTTTGTCTGCCATTGTTGAGTTTCACCTAATGCGTATATAACGGAATTAACCGGTTAAACTTTAAAAAGGAATTGTGGTGATAGGCATTGTAGTTTTTAGATTTCTTTTTTTCCGTGTAGAGCTTTGATTCTGTTATCCAGCTTCTCGCTGAATCTATCCCAGCTGTATTTTCTGGAGTGTTTTCTAGCTTTCATCCCAATTTCCCTGGCTTTTTCAGGATTGGCGGCCAGATATTCCATTTTTTCTGCAAAAGAGCTAGGATCCGGATCTACCAGATAGCCGGTTTCATCGTCTTTAACTGATTCTACAGGTCCGCCTTCGTTAACCGATATTATAGGCTTAGAGTAGCTGGCGGCTTCTACCGGTATTATACCCCAGTCCTCTTTCTCTGCACAGAAAAGAACAGCGTAACAGTTTGCGTAAAGTTTATTCCATCTTTCATCCTGTACATCCTTCTCAATTCTTATCCCGTCTTCGTCACTTGCCGTTTCTTCAAGTTTCTGTAGATATTCCTCTTCTTGAGCTGATCCTGCCAGTACAAGTTCGAATTCCTCATCGAGGTCTGCCTGTTTGAACGCCTCTATTGCAATCTCATGTCTCTTGTAGCTTCTGAATCTCGTTGGGTATAGAAAGTATTTCTCATAGCCTTCCGAATGGTTTTCCTCTATATCCGCTCCAGGGTTGATGACTGTAAGATTTTCTCCATTTTCAAGTTCTCGGTTTAAAACCCTTTCTTTCGTATTCTCGCTGTTGACAAATACGTGGTCGAAGCACTTCCAGGAAAACTTTTCAAGTTTCCCAAAGAACCATGTTGCTATTCCAAAAAATGGCTGCAGACTAGGAGATAGATCATTTCTGTAGGATTCTTTGAATTCCGGAAGAGCAGCTCTGAGTGGGGTATGACAGTATCCTATTGTTAGCTGGTCATGGTTTCTTATGGTAAAGGGCGTTGAGACACCAGAAGTTGAGAAGATAACAGCATCGTATTCCTCTAGGTCGAGTTTGGTCAATGCTCCGCCTAAGCTGAACTTCAGTAACCG
The DNA here is from genome assembly GCA_003009815.1 of Nanohaloarchaea archaeon SW_4_43_9. Taxonomy (GTDB): domain Archaea; phylum Nanohalarchaeota; class Nanosalinia; order Nanosalinales; family Nanosalinaceae; genus SW-4-43-9. The sequence goes on from PXPD01000050.1 coordinate 1,935, forward strand.
AGAAATGAATCCGCCAGCTTCTCCCTGCCATCCGACTTCCTCCACTTCAATGTCTTTGAACTCCTCGAAGGTGTTTTCAGATTTATAGAAGGGGGTTAGAACGGTTACACTGTTTTCTGACCTACTGGCGTATTCCAGCACGACTTTTTCTGCCCCACCTTTCTCTTTGAGCCAGGGATGGAAAACCGCTATATTCATGATTTTGTGTATATTTTTCAGGCTTAAATGATTATTAGGAAGAACGGAATAAAGAATAAGAATTGAAGGTAGAGTGAGAGAAAGAAGTTTTTACTCCTCTACTCTTGGCATTTCCTGTTTCATTCCTTTTCTTTCCCGGATCTCCATTATCTTTTCTTCTTGAAGGTTCATCGGTAGTGGGTCAAAGATGATCTCTACCAGGTTGAAGAATCCTTTTCCGTTGGTTGCTCCCTTCAATGCTGCTTCAAATCCGAACAGTTCTTCTACCGGGAGTTTGCATCTGATGATTGATGAGTCTCCTTCCTCTTCCATGTTAATGACGTCTCCTCTCCGGTTGGAGACTTCTGTCATTGCATCTCCCATTGTCGAGCTTGGGGTGTCGATTCTGAGGATCTGTTTTGGCTCAATCAGTCTTGGCTGTGCGTTGAGGAACCCTCTCTTCATCGCGTCCTTGGTTGCCGGAATCATCTGTGCCGGGCCTCTGTGGATTGCGTCTTCGTGTAGAGAGGCGTCGTGAAGTCTTACCATGAGGCCGATTACTGGTTCGTTGGCTAACGGACCTTCATCGCAGAACTCGTGGAAAGCGTCAACTAGGTACTCCTTGATCTCTCTGAGGTTTTTGATACCTCTTGAGTCGTTGATGAACAGGTTCTCCTCATATGCATCCATGATATTGTCGGCGTCGTCTTGGTCCATCCCTGCCTCTACAAGAGCATCTCTTACCTCCGTCTCGTCATCTGCTTTCCTTTTAATGTCTTCGTATTCTTCCTTGAGGAACTTTCTGACCTCTTCAGGAATTGGTTCGACTGAGACTTCCAATTGGTTGTGTCGGTTAGGTGATTTACCTGTGAGGTGGTCGGATTCTTCGTCTATACCTTCCCTGAATACAACGATTGGCTCCGAGACATCAATGTCAATTCCTTTCTCTTCGAGGTGTCTCTCAATCTTTGCCTCGATACAAGCGTCTCTCCTGTTTCCTCGTCGATGTCAACCTTGATTGTGTTGTCTTCTTTCGCCCGTTTTCTAAGTGTTTCAATAAGCTTTGGAAGATCTGATGTCCTCTTAGGCTCGATTGACTTCGTAACTACAGGTTCGAATACGTGTTCAATCTGCTCGAACGGCTGGATTTCTTCTTCTCCTTCGAGGATGAATGTTTCTCCTGTTGAGAAGTCCGGTCCTGTGATTGCTGCGATGTTTCCACATGGAACACTGTCTACTGTCAGCTTTCTTGGCCCGGAGTAAATTCCGACCTGCTGCGCTCTTTCGGTTTTCTGTGATCCGATTCCGTAGAGTTCGTCTCCTTCATTTACTGTTCCCGAGAATAATCGGGCTGTCGCTATTGTTCCTGCGTGTTCGTCGTCTTCAACGTTTGTGACGACTCCGACCAGTTTTCCGTCTTGGTCGTGTTCCATCATGTCTTCTCCAACCGCTGATTCCACATCTCCAGGCCAGACAGCCGGGATTCTCCATTCTGCGGATTCCTGTGGGTTGACTAGGTGTTTTACAACCATGTCGAGACATACTTCCTCAATCGGTGCTTCTTCTGCTAGGCCTTCGTGGTCGCCTTCATCTACGTAGTCAATAATATCTTGAAAGCTGATTCCTGTTTCCTGCATGTATGGAACCGAGATTGCCCAGTTCATAAGTGCAGATCCGAATGCTACGGTTCCGTCGTTAACGCTCATCTTCCATTTTTCAGCTGTCTCCTCATCAGCGTATTTTCTGAGCGCGGTGTTTACTTCTCTTATGATTTTTGTGAATCTTTCCTGCATCTCTTCAGGTGTTAACTGCATCTCTTCGATCAGTCGATCGACCTTGTTAATGAACAGAATCGGTTTGACTCCTTCTTGAAGTGCCTGTTTCATGACAGTCTCTGTCTGAGGCATTACCCCGTCAACAGCATCTACAAGCACCACTACACCGTCTACAGCACGCATAGCTCTTGTAACGTCTCCACCAAAGTCAACGTGTCCTGGAGTGTCGATAAGGTTGATAAGATAGTCGTCTCCATCGTATTCGTGGACCATCGAGATGTTTGCAGAGTAGATAGTGATACCTCTCTCCGCTTGTTAGAGTAGTTTTTCCGTGGTCGATGTGTGCCGCGATCGCGATATTCCTGATGTGCTCAGGGTCTTCAATTACGCTTTTAATTGCGTCAAGCTCGTCTGACATTTTTGTTTTAACCTCAGTTTATACAGAAAAAAGAAGTTGCAAGATTTAAAAATGGGTTGAGTTAGCAGGGTTTCAGACCTGTGATTGAGTGGTGAAATTAGGATAGAAATATGAGATAAAAATTTTGAGGAGTGAAGAGAGGTTTTTATCGTGCGCCTTCTGCTTCTCTTTCTCTTCTCTCTTTCTCTCTTACAGCTCTTGCGTCATCGTTTCCGTTTGCGCAGAGAATGATTTCGTTGGCAAGTGTTTCTGCTGCTGAGTCTGAGTCGTTTCTTCTCTTCTCGTAAGCGCCCTGGATGATCAGTCTGAGAGCCAGGTCTACTCTTCGCTGTGGTGCTACAATCACTGCTTTTCTTGCTCTCACTCCTCCTCTCTGGTATGTAACTACTTCTTCAGTTGGTGCAGAGTTCTCGATTCCGTTAACAAGTACCTGTATCGGGTTCTCGCCTGTCTCGTTTTCGATTATATCGTATGCGTCTTCAATTATGTTCCAGATTTTTTCTGAGTCGCCTGTGTTGTGTCCGGAGTCAATGTAGTGTTTCTTTCCTCTGTGGCCGGCTACATACATCCGGTTGAGAAGTCTTTCTGTAATAGGTACATCTGCCTTGTAGAACTGTTTCTCTTCATGTCTTCCCCTGCTTCTTGGAGCGAGGATATTGTCTAGGCTGACATATCTTACCAGTCCGTCGTCCTCTATCTCTACTTCTTCTGCATCCCACCTTCCCATAGTCAGAATCTTGTCGTCTACTTCGATCTTTGCTGCTGATGTCATTATCCTATAATCACCGTGTTGGTTTCTGCTGGTTTCCTCTGACCAGTTCGATGAGTGATACGCCGTTTACCTTTACTACTTGGTACCGGACCGTTGGAATGTCTCCTTTTGGACCTGCGTCTGCTCCACCGATACCCTCAATAAGTACTTCATCGTGTTCATCGATGTGGTCAATCGCTCCGTCTCCAGGTACGAATGCGGTCAGCTGTTTTCCGTTTTTGATTAGCTGGACTCGTACACATTTTCTCAATGCTGAGTTAGGCTGTTTTGCTTCAATTATTCTTTTTTCCAGAACGATGCCTCTTCCCTGTGGTGAGCCTTCCAGTGGATCTGACTTTTCTTTCAGGTTCTTCATTCTTCTTTTGTAATCGATGTCGCTCCAGCGGTACTGCTGGCGTTTCTTTCTTATCTTTCTTGCGTTGTACAAACCCATGTCCTACACGGTGAAGTTAAACTTTTTATAAGGAGTGACCCCTGTCTATTCTCTGTATAAATCGAGTGTGTGGAACTAAGTAGGGATTCAGATATAGAGGTAGATTAGATAAATAAGGGTCAAAGGTATGAATATGTATAATATAAACTTGAGGTATCCTCTCCCGAATCCGGTGTACTCTCGGGGATACTCTTCATCTGGTTCGAACTCAATTCCTTTCTCTGTACTTTCCTGATCTTCTGCTTCTTCGCCCTCAAAATCCTGTTCCAGGTTGAAGCCCTCTTCGGGATTACCTTCAGGCATTAAGCCGGTGTAACCACATTCATTACATTTCCACTTGTTGGGGTTCCCACCTGAGAAGGAGATTTCCGCTTGGTTGGATGTATCCGGCTCTACATCGGTTGAACCGCAGTTAGGACAGAACCTTACTTTCTCCTTCCTTGCCAAAAACATCTGTCTGTTTTCAAGTTGAAGTAAATATGACGTTTTGAGTCATTGATTTAGTCTCTCTGTTGAACTCTAGAATGGATTCATAATCTGGGTTACGACTATAATTAATGCTACCACGGCTATTATGCCTACAAAGACGACTTTCGCAGTGTTTTTCCTAGAATTGACTCTGGCTTTTACAGCACTTCCTAACTGAGACTCCTTTTGTTCTGCCTTCTTGACTTCGCGTTCTTCCTGCTTTGCCTCCTGTAGTTCCTTATCCAGGATTTCTTCGTATATTTCAATCGATTCTTCTATTTCCTGTCTTATCGAGCCAATTTGCCGTCCTTTGCCCTTGTAGTTCGAGTTTTCGAGTGTTCGTAGCTGCCTGTCAATTTGCTGGAAGTTCTTTAGAACGCCGCTGCCAAAGTTCTCCATTGCA
>PXPD01000050.1:6386-7602 GCA_003009815.1 Nanohaloarchaea archaeon SW_4_43_9
ACCGCCAAAGTTCTCCATTGCACTTTCGTTTTGTTCTAGATCTATTTCAAGTATATTCATTTCTGTCTCAAGATCTATCTCGAGTTCGTAGAGTTCTCCTTCCAGCTGTTTTTCTATCTTCTCCTCTTTTTTAACCTCTTCAGCTTCTTTTTTTGCATCCTTCACCTCATTCGGATCCCGATCTTCCTGTGCCAGTTCTGCTTCTGCTTTTACCTCTTTTTCTTCATGTTTTGTCTCCTCTTCTACTTTCTGTATTTCTTCTATTGCTTTGAACTCTTCTATTTCCGTTTCCTCGAATTCTTTTATGAGTTTTCCGAGTTCCTGATTCACCTTTTCCATTTTCTCCAGCACATCTCGTGCTTCCCGTAATTCGCTTTCAATTTGCTGCTTGAACTTCTGGAAACTGTTTATCTGGGCCTGGTGGCTGGTTTTCCGGACATTTTCGAGAAATTCTTTCTGCTGCACAAGTTTTTGGTGTACGTCCATTAGCTCGTTTTGAATGTTTGCTTCCTTCTTCTGGATCATTTCGGAGGTTACTTCTTCTGTCTCCACCTCATCATGTATCTCCTCGAGTATCTGCTCTATCATCTGGTCTATAGAATATGTCTCTTCTATAACCTGCTGTTCCTGCTGCTCTATCTTCTCAGGATTCTGATGCTGCTGTTCCTCTTGTTCTATCTGCTGTTCCTGCTGCTCTACCTGTATTTCTTCCTTTTCTATTTTCTCCTCTTTCTGCTCAACATCCTGCTCTTCCCTCTCCAGCTTCTCCTCATTTTTCTGGATCTCTTCGTCGATGTTCGACATATAACCTTCTTAGAACTTCTATCTAATAAGTCTGGCTGAAAAGAAACTTGCGAAAGGATAAGTCTTTTACTCAACAACTACTTCGTCGACATTGTGTGTTCGTTCGAGTACTTCTCTTATGGAGTCGATTTTGTCTCCGTTCTTTCCTACTACTCTTCCCTTGTTGTCGGAGGATACCGAGATTTCTACTTTTTTCTCTCCGTCTTCCTCTTCTATATTTACTCCTCTGAGATCAGAGGGAACAAGGTTGTTGAGGAACTTGCCAAGGTTGTCGCTATATTCGTAGATTTTTACGTCCTTGCCCAGTTTGTTCTGGATTTTTTTGACTATCTTTCCGCCTTTCCCGATCGCCATCCCTGCTTTCCCATCGGGTACGACAAAGTATACTTCGTCTTCTTTGTTTATGACATCG
>PXPD01000050.1:7751-9923 GCA_003009815.1 Nanohaloarchaea archaeon SW_4_43_9
TCCGACTATAAGGTTTTCGATGGTTCCATCAAGTTCGTCTGTCTCTCCCTTGAGTGATGCCTGTGTCAGATGTTTCTTCGTCTCTTCGTATGCTGATCTTGCGAGAACTGAGTCTTTGTTTCCAACAATTCCGTATCTTGTGGTTCCGTTGAGTTCTCCTTCCTTTGTCATCATGTCTGCGAGGAGCATAATGTGTCTATCGTTTACTCCGATTCCCTGTTTCTCCAGCGTCTCATTGATCTCTTCAACAATTCTCTGCCTCAGTGCCTCTACTCCTAGTACTTTTTTGATCTCGTACAGGTGGTTGGAGATGGTTCTGTCATCGTCCACCTCCTTCATTTTAAGTGTTTTTCTAAGTGAAGTTCCTGCCGTCTGGAGTCTCCATTCTCCGTCTTCCTCACTGACAACTACCTGTTCAATTCCCTTGATTCCTTTGATTCTTGCGTCTTCTGCATCACTCTTCAGATCTTTAAGATCTCGGAGATCGTAGTCGTCTTCAGTTGATTCAAGTACAATTTCGTTTCCGTCTACAGTTACTTTCGCTTTCTTAACAGACTCCTTGACTCTTGATCTGATGTCTTCTCCGTCTACATCATAGTCCTCTGTTAGGTCAGGGTTTAGTTCGTATTCTACCTTTAGACCCATTATATCCAGTGTATCTTTCTTGACTAGGTCTCCGAATTTGACCTCTCTCAGCTTTCTTGCTACCTTTTTTGCGTCTTCCTCATTGCTGTAGTCCTCTGTGAGGTAGACGTCCATTGCCGGTGTTTTCGGGTTTCTTCTTGCGTCTACGATCTCTTCAAGTCTTGGAAGTCCGGCTGTAAGTGAGACCGATGCAGCTCCTGCCGAGTGGTATGTTTCCATGGTTAGCTGTGTTGCCGGCTCTCCAAGTGATTGTGCAGCTACTGCACCGATTGATTCACCTGGTTCGTACTGCATCTGCTTGTATCTTTCCTTCAGTGTTTTTTCCTGTTCATCCGTAAGATCTAGGTTCTGGTGTTTTTCAGGTAGTTCTTGTGCTCGTTTTTTCCATGTAAGGTTGTTGCTCATTTTGTAGTCACCTCTAATTGGTCTCAATCTCCGTTGATATCATTCCTCTATCTGATTTCTGTGGGTCTATCCCGTCTTCTCCAGCCCTGAACTGGATTATGTCGTCCTGTGCGTTTCTCACTGTTTGATCCTCTCTTACTGTAAGTTCCTGAAGTGAGTTGGATAGTCTGCGGTACATGTATCCGGATGTTTTGGTTCTGAGTGACTTGTCCATCAGTGCTTTTCTCTGTGCCATCTGGTGGAAGAAGATTTCCTGTGCGTCCATTCCCTCTAGGATGTTGGAGGATACAAATCCTCTGGCCTTTGGACTTAGCTCGTCTTTCTTGAAGTGGGATGTTGTCCTATCCTTGTATCCCCGGTTGATTCTCTGGTCTCTTACCGAGTTCTGTCCCATGAGTCCTGCCATGGTTGTAACGTTTTCCATGGAACCTCTTGCACCTGAGTCAGCCATGGTGTATGCAGATGACTCCTCGTTGACGTTTTCCCTGATTATCTCTCCAATGTCTGTGAAGACGTTGTTTAGGGTCTGTGTCATCCTGATTTCTCGTGTCTCGTCCAGTGTCTTTCCTGTGATCGGTTCCATTTCTCCCTCTCGGTAGTTCTCAATTACTTGATCTGCGTCTTCGACTGTCTGATTGATCGAGAATCCTCTTCGAGTCAGGTATACTGCTCCTATTCTTGAGACACGGTTAAGGAACTCTGTTACTTTCTCTGACCCGTACTGAATCTTGAGCTGCTGGATTATTTCTCCACCGTAGTCTCCGAGAGCTCCCTCGTCTAGGATTCCTTCTACTAGCTCTCCGTCTTCGATTACTACATTGTTTTCCTCGCCTTCATTGATTGTCAGCGAGATATCGTCTGGTATGAAAAGTGAGACCAGCTCTCTGCCTGTAACCTTTTCCTTGCCTTCAGGAAGTGATTTCTCATGCTCTCCTGCTTCCGCAAGCAGGTTGAATGCTTTTTCCCGGGAGAGCTCCATGTCTTCCTGTGTTAGTAGGTATAGTCCTGATACATAGTCTTGAAGCATGCCTACGATCGGCCCTCCCATCTTCGGTGATTTAACGTGTTCTTGAACTTTGAGCAGTTCTTCTGCCTCTGCTCTTGCTTCTTCTGTCTGTGGGA
>PXPD01000050.1:10024-38732 GCA_003009815.1 Nanohaloarchaea archaeon SW_4_43_9
AATAGTGAGATGTCGCCGTCCATGAGATGTCTTTCGAATTCCCAGCCTTCTCCGGTTTCAATTACTTCTTTAAGTTCTTCCTTGTTCTCTTCTCCTACTCTTCGTCTTCTTCCGTCCGGCTGGAATATGTAGTTTATTCCGGGATGTGTTTCTCTCCCGTTTTCTATCCAGTCCTTGACTTTTTCGATGTTTTCTTCTGTTACTTTTTTCTTGACAGTCAGTTTCTTCGCCACCTGTTTCGGTACTCCGACTTCATTGATGCCGATGTTGGGGTCAGGGGTGATTACTGTACGGGCGGAGAAGTTGACTCTTTTTCCGATCAGGTTCTGTCTGAATCTTCCTTCCTTACCCTGTACTCTCTCAATCAAGGATTTGAGTGAACGGCCGCTCCTGTGTCTTGCTGGTGGAACCCCTGACATGTCGTTGTAGAAAAGTGTTGATACGTGGTACTGTAGTAGTTCATGGAGGTCATCGATAATGAAGTCTGGTGCCTCGATTTCTATATTGTTCTGTAGCCGTTTATTGATTCTGATGACATCTACAAGTTTGTGCGTGATGTCGTCTTCTGATCTCTCTCCTGTTTCCAGGGTAATACTTGGTCTCATTGTTACCGGTGGAACAGGCAGATGTGTTATTATCAGGTCCTCGGGTCTTCCTCCTTCTATCCCTAGCTTTGCTGCGTCTTCGTCGCTTATTTCCTCGAATCTTTCCTCTATGTCCTGTGGCTTGAGTTCTTCACCGTCCTCATAGAAGGAGTATGGCTTGTCAAGTTTGACATCCTTCATCTCCTCTCCGCATTCAGGACATTCGTTCATCATGTTCGATTTTCTATATGATTTGTTTTCGTTTTTCATCGCCAGTGATGCGCATTCTGTACAGGTGAATCTGAGGAGGTTCTTGACTTTCTTGGCGTGTAAAACGTGGACAACAGGTCTGGAAAGTGTAATTTTACCGAAATGCCCTTTACATTCTCTGATTCTGCCTCCACATGTCTGGCAGGTCATTCCTGGATCGATTACTCCCAGTGCGGGATCCATCACTCCGTCTTCTACGGGGAAGCCGTCGGCGTCGTATACTTCTGCCTTGTCGATCTCCTTGACAGCCATTTTGTCGATTTTTTCTGGGCTTACAATTCCAAAGTCAATTTTTTCGATCTTCTTTTTGTTGCTCATATTTGAACACCTCAGTTGTCCTCCTCAAGCTCGAGTTCTGTGTCTATCATCATGGATTTTAGCTCGTTCATGAGGAGCAGGAATGCGTGTGGTACATCGGTTTTATCCATGTCTCCTGCGTCGCAGTGTGGACAGTAATCCCTGTTTTCTGCCTTGTCGTGTATTCCCATTTCTCCGCAGTTTTCACATATCATGATCTCTGTTGCGTCAGCTCCGAACCGTTCCTTGAGGAGCAGGGATGCTCCGTGTCCTACGAAGACGTCTTTTTCCATCTCTCCGAGTCTCAGTCCTCCTTCTTGGGATCTTCCTTCGGTCGGCTGTTTTGTGAGGAGTGTGACTGGGCCTCTTCCACGTGCATGGATTTTATCTCCGACTTGGTGGTCGAGTTTGAGGTAGTATCCTGGTCCGATAAGGATTTCTGCTTCCATTTCCTCTCCGGTTACCCCGTTGTACATTTTCTCTTTTCCGCTTCTCTGGAATCCAAGTTTTTCGAGCTGATCTCTAAGTTCGTCTTTGTCTTCCGAGTGGAATGCAGTTCCGTCTACCGGTTCCCCTCTCATTGCTCCGACTTTTCCGCCGATGATCTCGATTAGCTGTGATACGGTCATACGGCTTGGAATTGCGTGTGTTGATAGTATCATGTCGGGTGTGATTCCCTGGTTTGTGAAAGGCATGTTTTCTTCCGGTACGATCATTCCTACTGTTCCCTTTTGTCCGTGTCTTGTTGCGAACTTATCACCAAGTTCCGGGATTCTGTAGTTTCTGAGCTTCAGTTTGATGAGTTTATCGCCCTCGCTTGTCTCGGAAACCATTACCTGGTCTATCTTTCCTTCTTCTCCGTGTCTTACGGTGAGGCTTGTTTCTCTTCTGTCTGCCAGCCCCATCTTTACCTCGTCTCCGCCTCCGGATCCAAGGAATTTTGGTGGCGAGGTTTTTCCTACAAGTACGTCGTCTGATTCTACTTCTGTTTCCGGATTAACGATCCCATCTTGATCGAGATGTGCGTAGTCTTCTTCGCTCCTGTATCCTCTGACATCTTTGTCAGGTGTTCCGATTTCGTCTTTCTGTCCTCCCCAGAATCGCTGTGCTTCTGTTTTATATGTTCTTGCGTATGTGCTTCTTCCTACACCTCTTTCTATGGACGCCTTGTTCATGATTACAGCGTCCTCGATGTTGTATCCGTCGAAGGATGCGAGAGCTACAACCATGTTCTGACCTATTGGATGGTTCTTTAGAAGGGTATCATATGTCTGTGTCTCGACAATCGGCTGTTGTGGATAGGTCATCACGTTTGAGTTTGTGTCAAATCTCTGCGGGTATTCTCGAGAGTACATTCCGATTCCCTGTCCGGACATCTTTGCTCCGAAGTTTACCCTGTCGCCTCTGTTGTGCTGTGGGAAGACTGTTAGCGAAGCTGATAGTCCGTGTGTAATGGCGGGATCTATCTCCATATGGGTGTGTTCTTCTGTTACTTCTTCTTCATCCATTGCCACATATGTGTTTTCTTCTTCCTCTGCGTCAATGTGTTCAATTGCTCCTTCTTCTTCTAGATCCTCAAGTGTGATCTCTCCTGATTCCAGTTTTTCTCTCTGTTCGTCATCCATCTGAGGTTCTCCATCTTCAACTATAATTACAGGTCTTTGAACCCTTCCGGAATCAGTGTTGATTCTGAGCTCGTCTTTATCGTCTGCGTAGTATATTGATACTTGTTTGTCGATATCTCCTGATCTCCTCTTTCCTATTAGAGATTCCTTTAACTCTTCAGGTTCATCAATTTCGTCGACTATTTCTCCGTCCAGAAATACATTTGTCACTAATTAATCACCTTTTGAGTTTTTCTCTGTTCTTTTGTAGTTTCTCTAAAGTTCATAGTATATATTTTAGCTGCCACTTTGATCACCTTGCATCGATTCCTTCTTCCTCAAGTTTTGCTTTTATCGAGTTCTTCTCCATACTGTTCATTCCTGTTGAGACGTTTGCTGACATAGCTAGGTGTGTTCTAAGTCCGATGTTCATACCTTCAGGTGTTTTAATCGGACAGATTCTTCCCCACTGTGTTGGATGTAAATCCCGGGCTTCAAAGTGCTGTCTATCCGAGCTGAGTGGTGAGACAACATTTCTCAGATGTGATAGTGTTTTGATTCTGTTTCCTCTGTCAAGTCTCTGACAGATTCCTGTTCTTCCTCCAACCCAGTTTCCTGTCGCCATTGCTCCCATGATCTGTTTTGATAATGTGTCCGCAACGATTGTCGACTGGAGTGAAGGTAGTCGTCCTCTTTTTGCGGATTTCCTGAAGTTGTACTTCATCCTTGCAAGTAGACCCCATTTACCGAGGAATACTGACCTGAACTGCATTTCCAGAAGCTCTCCGGCAAGATTCAGTCTCTTGTTTGCGTAGTGATCCATGTCATCTTCCTTAATATCTCCTTTTCCTAGTGCAATTGTATTCCTAATCAGGTTGGCCAGAAAAACTGCTTTTTCTTCTCTAGCGTCAGGTTCCTGCCCTAGATGCGGTAGAAGGTATTCATCGAGGATTGAGTCAACTCTTTCCTCAATATCTGATGTGATTCCTGCCTGATTGGCTACATATTCGTATGCCTCTTCCTGGTTTGAAGCACCGGTCTCGTATAGATTTAGATAGACATCGGATGCGTAGTCCTCTCCGATTGCCTCTACGATCTCCTTGTCGGTCTCGTATCCGAGCGCTCTTACAAGTGCTACAGCCGGAGTCTTCTTGACGTTGGCGAACGAGATGTTGACGATGCCCTTGTCCCGTCGCAGCACATGCCGCTGTACATACCCGGTGCGCTCCGAGTTGATACGGCAGATCTGATCCTACAGGTCTGTTCCCCATCGTCTTCTTGGTAGATAGGCTTGTTGTTAACCATCTCCTCCATGCAGATCAATGTTTTCTCTGATCCGTTGATAACGAAGTAGCCGCCAGAATCTTTAGGGTCTTCCCCATGCTCTCTTTTCTCTTCTTCATCCCAATCAGAGGACCAGCAGAGATCGCTTCCAACCATTACCGGGATCTCTCCAATCGTAACTTCTTCTGATTCCTGCTGAACTCCTTCGAAGATTGGCGTCATTGTAACTTTAATCTCCGAGGAGTATGTCAGATCTCTCATTCTTGCCTCTTTAGGTGTAATCTCTCTTACAGAACCGTCTGCCTCGTTGATTTTAGGCCTCTTGATATCGACATCTACTATTTTTATGACAAGCTCTTCGCCATCCGGTAGCTCTGGCTTGATCTCCCCTACCTCGTTTAGAATCGCCTGTACTCTTTCCTCCACGAATCGATTATATGAATCTATTTGGTGTTTTACTATGTTGCGGTCGATCAGTTGGTCTAGGAATTCTTTCTGCATTAATTAAATCACCTTTCGATAACTGTCCTATAATAGGTTGTTTTCCCTGCAGTAGGACTTTCTCTCCGTATTTCGATTACGTCGCCGACTCCAACATCCATCTGTTTTAAAGCGGCATCTGTCCGCTCTATCTTCGGCAAATTATCTTTTTCTGCATCGTACTTTTCTAGAACCTCTTCTACTTCGTCTTCATCGAGTTTGCGGTGTTCGGGAACTGCTTCGTGATCGGTTACGTCCATGGCCATTTTTTATAATCCTCGCTGGGAATCGGTTAGTTTTGAGAAGTTACATCAAAAAAGCGTTCAAGTAAATTTTAAATAGGTAGTCCGGTCGCCCCGAAAGGTATTTAATAGGCTTTTGGTTCCGGCGTGTTTTTACCTTTCAGAACTTAACACTGGAATCCGATCTCATACTTTCGATGCTATTTCCTACTATTACATGATCCAGAATTTCGACACCAAGATTTTTTCCCAAATCCACTATTTTCTTAGTTGTTTCAACATCCTTTTCTGTCGCCGATGCTTTTCCTGAAGGATGGTTGTGTGCGATTATTACTGCAGCTCCGTTCTCCTGAAGTGCTTTTCGGAAGATCTTTCTGGGAGAAAAGCTGGCGGAAGCCACTTCTCCGTCGAATTCAACCTCTCTCAGTAACTTGTTTCCGGACGATAGAATGAATACTCTAACAAGCTCAGATTCCATGTACTTCATGTCCTGAACCCGCGACTTTACATCTGAAAGACTAGAAATCTCTTCTTTCTCCTCATTCTGCATTCTTCTTGATAGTTCTCCAAGAGCTTTCAACTGACCTGATTTAACCCGGGAAACGCCTTCGAACTTCTGCAGATCTTCCAAAGTCCTATCAGCAAGTCCGGAAAGAGTATAAGAACTAAGAATTTCTCCGCTCAGCTCTTTCACGTTTTTTCCTGAAGTTCCGGTTCTTAAGATTAAAGAAAGTAGCTCGACGTCTGTCATTGCTGAAGCACTGTTTTGATCCAGTTTTTCTCGAGGTCGCTCGCTCTCAGGCAGGTCTTTAATTCTATAATCCATATTTCTGGTTCTAAACTGCTGATTTTTAATTATCCTGGTTGCTGTCACTGGTTTAACTCTTTACATACACAAGCCTCTACATGGAGAAAATTATCAAAAATCCCGATTTTTCTGATGGAGAAGAGATCCTTTCCGAGTACTTGAGAAGAAACTTTACGGTTCAGGTATCCGGTCTCTGCTCGGTCAATTATCAGGGCCGAGCCAAGTCGAAGCTAGATAGAGGTGAAAGACTGGTTATCAAGAAACAGGACTCAGCTTTGCTTGTACATGGACCGGAGAATTACCAGCCTAAGAACTGGCAGCCTGAGGTTGATGAATGGGAGGTTAAAGCTCAAGAAGATGAGCTTCTTCTGAAAGCCCGAAGGAAGGATCCGGACGAGATAGTGGAAATAAGATTTGAGGATCTGGAGTTTCTGATGGTTACGCAACTTGTAGATTCTTCAGATCTCAAGATCAGAGGTCATGAAATTGATATCCATGAGTCGATTGAGGAGGATCCTAAGATTGTTGAGGAAGAGCTGAAAGTTGTAGAACGAGAAAGAGAGACTCCAGCCGGTTTCATAGACGTTTTCGCCCGTGACTCGGAAGGCAATTATGTCGTTATAGAAGTAAAGCGCAACCCTGACTACAACACTGTTCTCCAGCTGCAGAGGTATGTGGATGAGATTGAAGATGAGTTCTCCTTGAACGTTAGAGGGATACTGGTTGCACCGAAGATGACTGATAAAGTTCTTGACTATCTTGAGGAGCGAGGCCTGGAGTTTGTCGGGGTCGAAATGGAGGATGTGATCGCTTCATATGAGACAATAGATAATTCACAGAAGGGCTTGAGCGATTTTAATCCTGATTATGAAGTTGATTAAATCTTTTCCTGGTAAAACTCCATTATCTGGTTTACTTCCTCATCAATATCTCCGAAGTAGATTAGATCGACTTCCGTACTTTCCCACTCATTACTGTATGCATGGGCGTTGATCTGGTATTTATCGGATTCTGATATGAAGATGGCTTCTCTACCTTTGTCGTGATCCTCAATCTGGTACGGGAATATATATTCGATAGCTGTATCCAGTTCTATTAGAGAATTATATACTTCATCAAGTGATTTTTCGGTCTTCCAAGAGGTTGTGTTGAAACCAGGATTGCGTCTTCTTTCCTCTTTCCGGTGTCTTATCACGAGAAAATAAAATAGAGAGAAAATGTTAAATTAGAAATCTTTGTGGACCCGGTATCATTCAACTTCGTCCAAGTTCAGTTAATGGTTTGATCGTCTGCTTCTATCCTGATTAAACCGGAGTTGAAGAACTCTGCCTTGTGTTCGTACAGTCCATGTTTTTCATCTGAATTCGTTCTTATTACTATCTTTTCTTTCCCTTCAACCGCTTTCCAAAGCCTTTCTTATTTCCATCCATAACCGTTCTCAGGCAACTGTCAAAAAGTTTCCGAACGGTTTTCCCTGTTTATGTGCAGCATAGCAGGAGCTGAGGAAGGAGAGCTGGTTGAAAGACTGGTTCAACGTACGGAACACAGAGGTGGCAGCTCTAGCTTAGAACGGATGGAGGATCTCTGTCTGGGCCATGTGCTTCACTCTATCGTTGGTGAAGTCAGCCAGCCGTTAGAAAATGAGGGGTTGATTTCAGCTAACTGCGAGATATACAACTGGAAAGAGCTAAGAGAGAGATACGGGCTTGAAGCCGAAAATGATGCGGAGCTTCTGTTAAAAATGCTTGATAGAAAAGGTTTGGATGCGCTCCAAGAAATTGATGGCATCTATGCTTTTGCCTACCTGAAAGATCAAGAACTGGTCATTGCCAGAGACGTGACCGGAGTTAATCCTGTCTGGTACTCCAAAGAGCCTTTCGTATTCTGCTCCGAGAAACAGGCGCTGGAAAAAGATGAGATAGAATGCCGAGAGCTGCACCCGAGAAGAATACTGAAATATAATATTGAAACCAGTGAGATCAGCTTCGAAAACAGGGAGTTCTTCGAGATAGATGTCGAAGAGAGGAAGAGTATAGATGAGCGTGCCGAGGAAATTAAGGAGCTCTTCCTGAAATCAGTGGAGAAGAGAGTTCCTGAGGAAGAGGATGTAGCACTGTTATTCTCTGGAGGAGTTGACTCTACGATGGTTGCAGCTGCTCTCCAGGAACTTGGCGTTGGTTTCACTGCTTACACTGCAGGGATTCAGTACGGAAACATTGATCCGCCTAGAGATGTTGAGTGGGCAGAAGAAATCGCTGACGAAATGGATATAGACCTTGAAGTTCATGAATCGAATCTGGAGGAGGTTGAGGAAAGCCTGAGAGAGATTACCGACTGGATTTCTTCCAGCTCTACGGTGAAAAACGGGGTGGCTCTGCCCTTCCATCTATCCCTACAACAGACTGATGAGAAGGTGGTGATGTCAGGTCTTGGGTCAGAGCAACTTTACGCAGGTTATCACAGGCAGCAAGGCTATTTGAATAAAGAATGTCTCTCCGGTTTGAGAGGTATTTTCGAGCGTGATCTGTACCGTGATAACGTCATCAGCTTAAGGAATGGCTGTGAGCTTCGAGTACCTTTCCTTGATCACAGTCTAATTGAACACGCGCTTACAATACCTGAAGATTACAAGGTCAGTGAGGAATACAGGAAATTTGTGCTGAGGACTGCAGCGGAGAAACTTGGAGTTCCTGAAAAAGTTGTCTGGAGAAATAAAACTGCGGCACAGTATGGCAGCAACTTCGACAAGGCGATCAATCGGCTTGCCAAGAATAACAGTTTTGACCATAAGCAGAAGTATCTGAACTCACTGAGAGATAAATCTAACAATAGACTGGTTGCATTGACTTCGGGAGGTAAAGACTCCAATGCAGCACTTTATCGAATGAAACGTAGGAACAACAAGATCAGCTGTCTGCTTACTTTGAGAAGTGAGAACAAAGATAGTTACATGTTCGACTCGAAGAAGGAGAGGAAAGACCTGGAATGGCAGTCAGAGCAACTCAATATACCTCTTATCATTCAGGAGACGAAGGGTCAAAAAGAAGAAGAGCTGGAAATCGACATATCAGCGTGACAGAGTAGAGAAGATAGCTGAGGAGCTTGGCCTGAAGGTCTTTGCACCGCTTTGGCAGCATTATCAGGAGAATTACATGAAGTGGCTGGTGAGGGAAGGATTCCGGGTGGAGATAACTGATGTTGCGGCACGAGGGCTGGAGAAATCTTGGGAGGGGAAGATTTTGGATCAGGAATCTGTAGATAAACTAATAGAGCTTTCTCGGGAGTACGGTTTCAATCCGGCTGGAGAAGGCGGAGAGTACGAGACGAAAGTAGTGGGGTTTCCTAACTCTATGTTTTCAGATAAGTAGCGCAGCCAGAAAAATTATCAGTGTTAAACCTGTCAGTACTCCCTGGATGATAGTTGATCCCAGTACAGAGATCGCTGTGTAGGCTGCTGCTTTAAGGCTTTTCTTCGATTCTCCTGTTATAAGGTATTCTCTTGCCAGTACAACTCCTGTAACTCCGGCAATCATTCCAATAGGCCCGGTTATAAAGAAGAATATAAGTCCGGCGATCGCCGCCATCTGAACGGTTTTATTCGAGGCTCCACCAGCTTTTGAACCTATTGCACCGGCGAACAGATCAAATAGAAGCGCTGTTAAAGCAGTTAGATAGAGCAAAACAACTACAGTTATACTTGGCTGTGTGAAACCTGTGCTCCACCAGTACAAAGTCACTCCGATGATTGAGAGCAGAGCACCTGGAACGAGCGGAGCAAAACTCCCTACTACACCTGCGACAAGAAGCAAAACTGAAAGACTAAGTATCAGATCTATCATTTATTTATCCTCTTCAATTTCCAGATATTTGTCAAGAGTTTTCATTTTATCTATCCTGAGACCCAGTTCTTCAGCAGAGTTTTGCTCTGTTACATTATCAGTCTTCAGAGAATAATACTGGTCAATGCCAAAAGGAGAGAAAGGAATTCTTTCGGAGATAGTCATTGCCAGTTTAAATATTGGCATCGGTAAACTCAGAGCTTTCAGGCTTCCTCCCTCACTTTTCGCGATTTTTACCGCTATCTCGCCGAGGCTCAGTTTCTCAGGTCCACCGACTTCAAATTTTTCTCCGGAATATTCATCTTCTAGAGAATTCTCTATCAGAGTGGCAACTTCCTCGACATAGATTGGCTGGAACCTGGTGCTTTTTCCAGGTAAAACTGTGAGATATGGAGTTGTTAGACCGGAAAGAAACTTAAGAAACTGTCCGCCATTCCCGAACATTGTTGAAGGTTTCATTATCCTCCAGTCAAGGTTCGAGTTTTCAACATATTTCTCGGCCTCTCCTTTGGTTCTCAGATACTCTGTATCTGCGTTTTCATCAGCGCCCAGAGAGCTCATATGGAAAAATCTCTTCACTTCATCTTCCTGAGCCTGATCTACAACATTTTCTGTTCCTTCAAAATGTATTTTACTGTAAGGTATAGGAGGTTTTTCCAGTGGAGAGAGTGCCACAAGATGAACTACACATTCATAATCTGAGAAATCCAGGACCTCCTTGTCTGTTACATCGATTCTCTCTCGTTCAACTTCTTCAGGCAGTTCGAGTGTTGCTTCTTCCGGGCTCAAGCTTCCGACAGTAACTTTGTGGTTCTCTACCAGTTTCCGGGTTAGATGTGATCCGACGAAACCGGTTCCACCTGTTATGAAAATCCTCATGAAATAACTTTCTCAGACACAAGTTTAACATCCACCGCTTTCTTCTTAAGAATTCATCTTCAAGTCATGGCTATGCCGACCGATATTGATTCTGATAGACTGGACGATATTAAGAACTCTGATGAAACCTGGGTAATAGATTTCTGGGCGGACTGGTGTCAGCCCTGCAAGAAACTGGCTCCGATCTATGAAGATGTCTCAGAGGAGATTGATGATGTCAACTTTGGAAAGGTTGACATGGAAGAGCACCAGGAACTGGGAACTTCGATGGGTGTGAGAGCATTACCTACAATGGTTATAATGAAAGGTGATGAAGAGGTAGCACGGACATCAGGAGTGAAAAAGAAAGAGGAACTGAAAGGCTGGATTCAGGAGAACGCCTAAAGCCGATCAGTCCAGTCTATTCCACCATAACCTATCTCATCATTTCTTATTCTCTTCTCTATTTCCTCCGCAACATCCTCTGGTTCTCTGTCTGTTGTGTCCAGTTCAATAACATTCTCCTGTAAACCGACAGCTTCAGTTAGGATTACATCAAGCATCTCCGATTCAGTGTTCTCTTCAACCTTGTTATCAGAGTAATCCCGGTTTTCAAGCCGTTCCCCAAGCTCTTCTGGATCACATCTGAGAACAACGCAGTAGTCCGATGGAAAATGGTGGGAGAGATGACCTTCTATTACAAGGTGTTTCTCCTCATCAATTTCCTTTTCCAGTTTTTTCTTCATTTCAGGTATATCGACTTCAAACTCGCTTTCTTCTTGTTGCCCGAGCCCGTGTTTTTTCACGAATCGGGTGAGATAAATTACTTCGAATTCTTTTAGATACTTCGAAACACTGGTTTTACCGGTACCTGGAGTCCCGGTTATGGATACTATCATTCTATCTAAGTTTGGCCGGTGAAAGCATAAAAGATTGACAGAGCCAGTACTTGATGTGGTAGATAATGACTGAAATTGATGTCTGGACAGAAAAATACCGGCCTGACACTCTGAGTGAGGTAGTTGGACAGGAGAAAATAGTTGACAGATTAACCTCTTTCGTAGAGGAAGATTCAATTCCTCACCTCATGTTCGCAGGACCCGCAGGAACGGGTAAAACAACATGTGCGATGTCCCTGGCACAGGATCTCTACGGAGATTCATGGCGACAGAACTTTATGGAAACAAACGCCTCCGATGAGAGAGGCATTGATGTTGTCAGGGAGAGAATCAAGGATTTTGCCCGGACAAAGCCGGTCAACGCCGACTACAAGATAATATTCCTGGACGAGGCAGACGCGCTTACACAGGACGCTCAGCAGGCACTGAGGAGGACCATGGAACAGTTCTCTGATAACTGTCGATTTATACTTTCCTGCAATTACTCCTCGAAGATAATCGATCCAATTCAATCACGATGTGCCGTATTCAGGTTCAACCGTCTGGATGATGAAGATGTTGAAAAGTATATTACAAGGATAGCTGAAAATGAAGGATTCAAGATCTCCCGTGAGGCGATTGACGCGGTTCTCAGAGTTTCCGGCGGGGATCTGAGAAGGGTTACTAATGTCCTACAGACAGCTTCCATGACGGAAGACAAGATAGAAGAAGAGGATATCTACGGCGCCTCTGCTTCTCTGAAACCGGATGAGACAGAGGAGATACTCGAGAAAGCTCTAAAAGGCGACTTTATCGACGCCCGTGGACACCTAGCCGATATCATGATTGAAAGAGGACTTGATGGACAGGATGTAATCAACGCAATCCACACGAAGGCGGAACCTCTGATATCCAGATAGAAGCGCTTTTAGCTAAAATAGCAGATCTGGAAGAAAAATGATATCGATTAACACAATACAAAACCTTGAACAGAGCGCTTCTCTGAAGGGTTCCGCATGATCAAAAATTCGTGAAGTTTGATGTGGGTAAAAAAATACAGGCCGGATTCCCTGTCGAATTACAGGGGTGCAACCAGTGAGAAAGAAGAGCTGAGGGAATGGGCTGAGAACTGGGAGACAGGAGATAAACCGGTACTACTTCACGGCCCGCCTGGAACCGGTAAAACTTCTCTTGTTGAAGCTCTTGCTAATGATCTCGGATATGAAATGGTTGAGACCAATGCCTCTGATGTCAGGACTAAGAGCAAGTTAAAGACCGAACTGAAGCAGGCAACCCAGCAGAAATCATTTTTCGGTGGTAAAAAGCTGATCTTGGTGGATGAAGTAGATGGTATGTCCTCGACAGATAGAGGCGGAACCAAAGAATTAGGGCGAATACTTGAAGAGACAAAGTTCCCCTTAGTTATGACTGCTAATGATGCCTATGATTCAAAGATCAGATCCCTCAGAAACAAGTCGAAGGTCATAGAGATCGGGAAGGTACACACGAACTCGATCAACGCCTATCTGAAGCAAATCTTGGAACAAGAAGGTATCAAATATGAGAAGAAGGCCGTGAAAAAAATTGCCCGACAAGCCAATGGCCAGATGAGATCGGCTATAAATGATCTTCAGACGGTAGCCTCGGGAAAACAGAAACTTACTGAAGATGATCTTGATGCGGTCGGAATAAGAGATGCGGAGAAAGGTGTTTTTGATGCTCTCAAGATGATATTCAAGACTGATAGCGCAGAGACAGCTACCAATGCAACCGATAACCTTGATGAGGATCCGGATACGTTTCTCCAGTGGGTTAGAGAGAATATTCAACGGGAATATACCAGATCTGGCGATACAGCTCGAGCCTATGACTGGATTTCGAAGGCTGATCTATTCAACGGCAGGATCAGGAGACGAATGAACTGGAAACTACTGAAGTATGTCTACGCCTTCTCTACTATTGGAGTAGCTTTAAGCAAGGAGGAGCGTTATCAGGGATGGACAAAGTACCAGTATCCTTCAAAAATTAGGCAGATGGGGTCGTCTCGAGCCTCTCGAAACAAGTTGGAGGAGGTATCGAAGAAACTAGGTGAGAAGCTTCATATCTCGCTTAACGAGTCGAAGTCAATGATGCCGTTTGTGGCTCTGCTTCTTGAATACGATGAGAAAAAGTTTGCGGAGCAGCTTGAACTGGATGAGGACGAGATCCAGTTTATCCAGGAATTTAGATAGATAATCACTTCATACTGACTTTTTTAGTTACTCCATTTTAACGTTGTCAATATAAGCCTCTCCAGAGTTGTCGTTTTCATAGCTTGCGAATCTGTACTGGAATTGGTTGACGCCTCCCAAGTCTGCTACTCCGTTGCATGATCCTGAAGCCACAATGTTACCGCTTCCATCCTCTATATGGTAGTCAACGCTATCACCCCAAGTAGGATCGCTAAATTCGAAGTAATACCATTCATCAGATATTTGGTTTGTACCGGGCCGACATTTATCTCCGTCTGTAATTATTTCTATATCGTCATTAACTTCGTCATCAAAGTTAAAGCTAAATGCTGTAGTACCGTCTTTCCTGAAGATAAACCTGATGTCATCCTGGCTTGGATCTGGAACTTTTGCCCTGAATGAGTAATTGGTTTTGTCATATGTTTTTGAGAGATCCAGATTCCTGCATCGGTTATTATCGCCGTTGAAGGCTGCCTGAAGACTATAGCTTCCTTCGTAAGAGGTAGTAGACGCCTCCCAAGTATCTAAATCATTACATGATCCTGGTACGTACCAGTCGCTTACACTCCCATCCTCAAAACCTTCAAAATAATCTGAATCTCCTGAGTTATCTGAATCTCCTGAACTTCCTGAATACTCTGATTTGGTTTGAGAACAGTTTAAATTAACTTCAGTCTTTGAGCTGACAAGTGTTATATTGAAACAGGACTGACCCTGCAATCTTTCTGTAGTTGTCTGATATCCCGTGATGGATGAAACCATCTTAATGAAGTTTTCTACTTCCCGTCTGTCGCTGTGGTCAACTTCTTCTGCAGAGTTCTTTATCATTTCTATGGTGTCCCGGGTATCATCGCTTTCGAAGCTTCTTTCTTGAACCCCTGATATCGTGGAAGCTGCTGATATTACTATAAAACCGATGACTATTGAAGATATCAGCATGAACTGCCCCTTCACTAGTTCCACCTCATAGAAATTTTGTAAGGTATAAATACTTCTTCTCTCACAGCACCTATTGATTCTGTAGATGTAATGGGTTTTGCCTGCTCTCCGAACTGCGCGGTATCTTCTGAGAGCCAGTGAACTAGAGCTGAAATCATCCTTTTCTCATCTTCATTGTATTCATCTTTATAACCTATTCTTGCCAGCTTTCGTCCTTTAAATCCTTCGAAACTGGTTCTGTAGTTTATATTTTCAATATTGCTGTTTCCTGTATAGACAAATGTGGATTTATTACCGTATCTTATAGCGGTTTCGCTCGGGAAATATACACTGTATACCTTATTTTTGATGGTTACTGATTCGCCATTAAGATAGGGGCCTTCGTCCCTGTCTCCAAAGTTATTGTTAATGTTGAAGTCTATACTTAACGCTCTAATTTGGTTGTTCTGGCAGAACTGTTCATCTTCTCCTAGCTTGGTGCTTATAACTTCGTATTCTACAGTGTCATCGGTCTCATAGTTTTCAAATTCAAAGGTTCCCTTTGTAAGGTTTCTATCGGTTTTTCCATCTTCTACACAGGCAGTGGAAGGATAGCCGTCAACTTTTGAAGGATCTACAGGCTTCATTGAAGAATTTGTTGAGTTCCAGCTTTCTATCTGGTAACTACCTTTCTCAGTAGATAGGATCGACTCCGAATTTTTGAAGTTTTGATCGTTCGAAGAAGTAACATTCCCGCTGGGCGTAAGATTAAGTTGTCCAACATCTCCATCTGTGCCTTTGAAATATGTTTCAACTTCATTTGCTGCTGAACTATCTCCGTAACTCCCTCCCACAGAGTCTTCAGGGTTTCCCCGATAGCCTGTTCTGTACGGAAGGTCGACCCATTTAAGCCCTGTATCTGTGATGAAATTATCGGCGAGACTTCCTCCGTCATAGAAATCAGTTTTCCTTAAATCCATCATCAGAAGCACAGATCCATCCGACATGAAATCCTGTATCTTTCCCGGATCATCATTCAGTATTCCGGTTTCGAGGGTCTGTCTATCTCTGAAAACCAGGATATTGTACGAGCTGAGATCTTCTATATCAGCCGCCAGAACGTCTATCGTTACCCCTGTATCTATTCCGTTTACCCTACTTTCGAGCTCTGGCTTTAATCTAACTACTTGGGTTGCATTAAAGAGTTCAAGTTGTTTTGTATTGTTGCTGTATATTTCGTTGATGTCCCAGTGGTATCCTCCGATTCCGTCCCCCCAGTAGATGAACTCGTCTTTGTAGTATGGACCCTCTGATGAGGAAAACTGACATCTGGTTTCATTGTCAATCCATGCTGTATCATAGTCCTCCCGGCCGTTCGTTCCTCCAGATGTACTAGGATCTGTATCGATTACATAGATATATGCACCGGACCTTGAATTTTCGGTTCTTAGTGTATCGTATTCAGAGTCTAGTTCTTCCAGATCGTTGTTTTGATAGCATTGATCACCTAGATTCTGAACCGTGTCCAGGCTGGCATTTAACCTGTTATTCTCTAGGGTGTGGAAACCGACCACCTGCTCACTTATAGGGATATTTTCAATTGAACCTGAAAGATCCATTCTTCCTCTAGAAAAAGTTTCTGCAGCTGTAACTAGGGAGCCTGTCTCTCCCTCTTTTATAAAAGTATTAGTGTCGCCGGACTCTTCTAGTGTGTACATTATATCTTGGGCAGAAATCTCTTTTTGGAAGTTACTCCAGTCGGTTTCAGGGTCGGAGGGGATGTTTCCTGCAATGAAGGCGAACATTATTAGCAGCGAGGCCATTACTTCGATAATATAACCAATTCCCTTTCTTTTCACCATGCTGTCACCTCAATTCTTACAGGTTCTCCTTCAAGAACTGCGAAACGATCAAACGTGGTGACCTCTGTATTTCTATTAACTGTTGGTCCAAAGTCTTTGATTTTTCTTCTGATAATTACTAATGAACCTCTATCATTTTCCCGATTTTGGAAACTTCCCACATAGAAGTCGTTTTCAACAATTTTTTCTCCCGGTGCATATGGCTCTTTTGAGTTTGAATTGCTGAAGTTCCAGTTACCTTCCTCCACGTAAAGTGAATCATATATTCCTTGATGAGAGGTTGCCAGCATATTGTAGGTTAATCCATTCAGATCCACTGACCCGTAATGAACAGAATTACCTGCATTTTGATATTTTTTGGTTTTGGGTTCGATAATGTTAGGATCTGCCGGTGGTTGGGTTTTTTGGAAGGAATAATTGGTTTGAACTGTTGGAAGCCAGACAAAGTTGAACCTATACTGGTTTTCTACCCGAGTTATGTTTTTGAACTCGGAATAATTGAGGCCGGTATTCCCCCCTACTGTGGCGGTTTGAAGCGCATCTAGTTTTGACCTTTCTATCACATGATAATCAGAAGCTATACCTACTGCTTCAGTGTTTTCTACTGTCGATGAGTTTTTTTCCCAGTTTTCTCCTCCGCCTCCGAAACTATGTCTACCTTCTTCGGTAATTAACTGTTCTGTAAATGTCTTTGCCTCTAGATGTAGATCCATATTCTCTGTGCTGGAACTGTACTGAGGAAGAACGCTGCTTGAAGTAATAAGACCTACTATGGCTATTAAGAATAGCCCTGCTGCTGCTAAAAACTCTATATTTATCTGTCCCTTGGAGATCTTTCCCTGCTTCTTTTTCATTTTAGACCCCCGCTAATCCAACCATGTACATAAATACTAGAAATGCAATCGGAAGCATAACCATTGCGTGTTTTATTCCTGCTGCTGGACTCCCTTCACCAATCTGTCCGGCTACTGCTCCGGTGCACATACCCTGTATCATAAGCATAGCAAATAATAAGCCCTTGTAATATGCCATCTGGCCATACTTGTAGTTTTCTGAAAATTCGCTTCCAAGCCCTTTCTGAGAGGCCTGATCCGGCACGAATCCGAATATTTCTGAAATAGTGCAGATCGGTTTCGCATAAATTATTTCACCGCCACAGTAATTTGTAATCCCTTCACCATCCCCTCCCATGAAATCTACATTCTGGAGAGCTCCTTCTCCTGGTTCACCGAGCCCCAAAAGTTGGCCTAGCATCATGTAAATTCCGATTGTAATTCCAACGAAAAGGAAGAATATAACATACATGATAAGGATCTGCTGTTTGGTCTGAGCATCCTTCTTCTGTATAACCTCTTTCAAGTTAGCGGAGTCTTCCGCTATTGATTCAATAGTTCTAGTTATATCTCCACCGCTACGGAATCCCTGAAGTAGAATTGAGATTGACTCCTGTATAACTGTCGAACCGCTCATTCTTTCCGAAAATCTCTCCATAACTTTAGGGAAAGGTATCCCCCAAGTAAGCTCGTTATGGATTTTTTCAGTTTCGGAGTTCAATCTGCCGTAGTCAGTTTCCTTAGCCGATTCAAAAGCCTGGATTATAGTCATTCCCCCTCTCTTTGATTCTGCTAAGTCTTTAAGGAAGGAAGGGAACTGATCTTCTATTTCTCTAATAGCTCGGTTCCGAAGAAATGATATGAGGCCGTATGGAAGTACGCCTATAATAAGACCCAGAATGAGGATAGAACCTCCTGTTTGCGCTGCCCCTGTCATATAGGTTGCAATCCCTGTTAGTATAAGTAGAGCCCCGATTACGGCAGATCCAAGCATTATTTTCTCAGGCTTCGATCTACCTGATTTCAGCTCCTCCTCAACGAAGAAATCAAACACTGGCTATCACCTTATACCTCCTGGAGCCATTCCTCTGACCATAAGGATAAACATACCTGAGACCAATGGGAGACCTACAAACATTGCGAGAATCTGTATCAGTACTATAAACTCCCCAGACATACTTGTAAAGCTGCTCATAACAGCGCTCATGGATGTGAAAACTATTGATCCAACAATTACCACTGTAATGTACATTTCAACGAGTAGAGATAACTGTTCTGAGAACGATTCAATTCTTCGCTGGTAATCCTTCATCAGGGTCTGCGATCTTTCCTGCAGGAAGGATTTCATGGAGCCTCCAGAGGTCATTGCGTGGTTCATACCCCACATCAGATCCTTGAAGTTCTCACTCGGCGTTCTCTCCGCCGCCCTCTGTAGTGCCTTGCTCATATCCATTCCAAATGTTTCAACATCCTTGCTTATCTTTTCAGCTTCCTTAGATACTTCTCCATACTGTTTTACTTCCGCCATGTTTCGGAATACTTCTGACATTGAGGTACCTGTACCGGCTAATGTTGCCATATACATGGTGGCGAATGGTAGGCTGTCACGGATTTCTGATGCTCTCTGCTTGATCACTATCGCTGGGTAAAGATAGGTTGCAACTAATACCCCGGTCGGCAAGACTATCGAGAGCGTAATTCCGAGAATAAACCCTGAAAGCCCCATCATCAGCGAGAGTACTGTACACAGAATAAAGAGGCTTCCTACAAAAACTAGCTGTGGCCGTAAATCCTTGAAGTAATCGACAAACTCGAGGGCATAAACCCCGATCTGATCGTAGCAGAAGCTTGCGTATTTCTCCAGCATTAGCTTTCTATCTCAACACTGTTTTCAGTAGAGTTCAGGCTTTTGTCTATCTCCTTCAGTACCGACTGCGGATCGGAATAATACCTTGATATAATATCTCCTACATCTCGGTAATGTTTTGTCCCCTCATCCTGCATATGTTGTAGAACATGCTGTCTTTTCTTCAGCTCGTTCTTAATCTGTTCCTTATCTCCTCCTGTCTGGTCAACTATATCTTTTAATAGGATTGAATTATTGACAACTTCATAGTTGTCTGAGTGAGAGTCCCATCCGAAAACCTTGTTGGCGTCTATACCTGTTCTTTTATTGTATCCTTCTACCTCGTAGATACCTGTAATTCTTCTGATATATTTATCACCTCTCCTGATTCTCTTGATCAGCATGATAGCGTCTAGGGTCTCTATAAGTGATGGTGAAAGATTGATGGGGTTGGTTGTCAGCCTATCCATAAGCATCTCAAGTGAGTCGGCGTGGATAGTGGAAAGCCCTGTGTGGCCCGTTGCCATCTGCTGGAATAGAATGTATGCTTCTTCTCCTCGGACCTCTCCGACGATAATGTATTCAGGTCTCTGACGGAGTGATTCTTTTAGAAGATCGTCCATCGAAACTTCTCCTCCCTCTTCTACTGAACTTCCGAAGCCGGATCTTGCGACTTCAGGTACCCAGTGGTCGTGCGGCAGCCGGAGCTCAGGTGTATCCTCGATAGATACGATCTTCTTGTCAGGCCGGATGAAAAGCGATAAAGCGTTTAATTGGGATGTTTTGCCGGCTCCTGTAGTTCCGCATACAAGTACTGATTTCTCGTGCTCAATTACAGTCCAGAGGTAGCTCATCATCTGGGCGTTCTCTGTTTCAAATTCCATCATGTGGATGGGTGTAAGCGGGTCTTCTGTGAATCTCCTGATCGTAAAGTTGGATCCTTTACGGGCAATGTCTGTCGCAAGTGTTGCCTGAACTCTTGATCCGTCGGGCAGTGATCCATCGAGAAGTGGAGAGGAGACCGATATAGATCGGCCGCATCTCTGCGATAGCTTCATAACGAAGCTGTCAAGTTCATCTGGGTCATCCCAGACAATATCGGTTTTGAGCGATCCGAACTTTGGGTTTCTATGGTATGCGTAAACCGGTATACCTGCCCCATCACATGAAATATCCTCAATTTCTTTATCATTCATCAAAGGTTGTAGTTTTCCAAGTCCTGCGAAATCTCTTTTGGCATAGTACCTGATTACCTGTCTTTGATCAGTGTCTAAAGAGATATTGTATTTATCAGTTATATGGTTAATTTTCTCCTCAAGGTATTCTTCCGCTTCTTCGGTCTCCAAGTCTGTAAAGTTTACATCGAAGCTTCTTTCTAGAATCATTTTTATTCTTCCCAGAGCCTTCTCAGTTTCTGGTCCAAGCTCTGGCTCTATAACCCGGTAGATTAGTTCGCCCTGTTTTTCACTCCAGGTGATATAGGCCCATGCGTATACAAGTTCTCCTTCATCCGGGTCTTGAGGTACTAAGGGATAGACAATATCTGTATCTGTTAGACCTTCGTCTTCGTCTTGTTCTTCCAGCTCTGAGGAGTCAAACTCTCCGGGAGGAGGTACTTTCACTCCTTCAGGTTTCTTTTCTACTTCTTCGTCTTTTTCCTCATAGAGTTCAGGGTGCTTGACCCTTCTCATTTTCTTTGTAAGACTCATGAAATTGAATGACATCAGCTAGCCCTCAAAGTGTATTGATTACCGGTTTTGTATAATATTACTGTTCCTCCTTTCACAGAACCCTGTAATTTATACTCATTTAAATTGTGAAGAGGGGTAACGTACTGTTTTTGGGCTGTTACTAGTTTCATCTCCTCTTCGACTTGATAATTTCCAAATATGCTTATAGTTCCGATAGCCAGTGTAAGTCCCATTGCAACTACCAGAACACTTTCCACGGCAAGATACTGTCCTTTCAAATTATCACCTGAAACCTAATACGAGCTCTGTATTTTCTCTCGGGACTTTCTCTTGGTTTGGAAGCTCTACGGCTTGGCTACCTCTCTCCCAGGCTTTTCCCTGATTCGAAACAAATATTGTAGTGCTGCCTGAACTGGAAGTCTGCCCTTCCGCTGTTAGATTTATCCTTGATAGTTCCCTCCCTGAAGGCGTGTCGGCGAGCATGTTTCTAAATTCCACTCTATAAGTTACCAGTGATTCCTCTTCAGCATTTATTGATCTGACAAGTACTGCTCCAGGTAGATCATCGTTACTTCTTGCGTATGCACCGCTTCCAACTGAAAGATTCTGTAATGAATTGCCTTTCAACAATGTCCAGGTATCAACAGGATAAGGAGAATTACCGCCTCTTTTACGGATTTCTATATAGTTTTGCTTTTCGTTAACTCTGACCCTGGTATCGGAGTTTGAACTCTCGAATAAATCTATTTCTGCGGATGTGCCTTCTCCTCCTTGACTTACTTCGACTATTTGGTTGTATAGCCCTAGGACATTTTGCTCGGTTCTTTCAAGTTCTGCCTGATTCTGTTGTTTTTCTAAGAGAGGGACTCCCCATGTATAGGAAGTTGCTACAGTGCCTACTACTACACTTGTTATGAGTACAGCTGTAATTGCTTGGGCTTGTCCTTCCATACTGTATTTATCAGTTGTCTGGAATATAAAGTATCGGGAAGATAAAAAAGAAAGAGGAATAACTAGGTTGATTAACAGGTGCTGGTACTACTCGTCTGTGGATCACACAAGTAGCTGTAGGACTCTGAGTCTATCTGTCGGTAATCTACTATGACTCTCATCTGCTGTGATGCGTTAGGGAAGTTAACACCTGTGTCGCATGTTGTTTCTTCTTCCGGATTAAACCGTTCGTCTTGAAGACAGTCGCCAGTATTGCTTGAGTTCCATTCTGGACTTATGTCGAAAAGCCTGTCTCTCTGTAGAGGCTCTTGTTCGTCTCCAGGCTGGTAAAGCATAGTGGTTTCGTTGGTCAGGTCAATTGTTCGTTCCCCAACATTTCTTAATGTCAATGAGATGGAGTCGCTTCCACTCTCCTCGTAAGCCGACTCAATGTTGATATCTGTCTGTTGAGCCTGTTGTCTTGAGTTTAACTGGTCTACCTGGCTTTGATCGCTTATTATGTTCTGATAAAGCCCCCAGGCTGATGCTACTGCGCCTACTGTTATCAATAGGAGTAAAACAACTGCAATGACTGGCGTGATTCCTTTTCTCATCATAGCCAAGTTTTGGAATTACCTGTTTAAATAACTAACAGGAATTTGAACCTGAGTTGTAGCATATATATGTGGTAGATGTTTCAGAAGGACCTACAAACCTTATACTGTATTGCTCTCCTTTTGCTGGGAATTTTTTGGTTGTATTAACAGGTTTTGATTCTTTCGGATCAAGGAGGACTGAACCGGATTCCGGGTTCAAGAATTCCCAGCTCTTACTATCTCCGTTTACAGGTCTACCATCTATATATAGATTCAATGTCTTATTGCCGTCTTCGTTCTGTAATTGCAATGAAATTGAGCCGCTGTTCCTAAGTGTCGTCAGCGTGTATCCATTAGTTCCATTATAAGCAATTTCCGATGTTAATTCAGAATTAGACTCTCTAGACTGTTTGTCAACCTTATCTTCGACATTTTCTTGAGTTTGACTTGTAACTTCGTCTATAAAGGTCCAGGCAGAAGTAGCTGCTGCTACACTAATTAGTATAAGAAGAACTGCTCCTATAACTTGGCTCAGGCCTTTACTGCTCATCATCCATCTTGTCAAATTTTTCCTTCAGTTTTCTCATCCTTTCAGAATTCTGGTTATTTCCGCCGGAGTTCCTGTTTCCTGAGCTCCTGCTTCCCTGTTGACGTGCTGAACCTTCAGTCTGATTTCCACGGTTCGAATTTCCTGAGTTACCTCTATTGATATTTAAACCCTGGTTGTTAGATCCGCCAGCTCTAGAACGGTTCCCACCTCTTTGACCGCTCTGCTGTGAGTTATTTTTTCTGCCTAGATTGTTCTTTGAAAGTGTGTTGTCTTTGCTCTGCGCGGTATAAGATCTCTTAATGCTTTTATTCAGATCTTGAAGATTGTCAACTACTTGCTTATTCGAGTTCCTAATATCTTCCGCGACTTCCTGCATTTCATTTCCGACTGCATCAGCGATTTTGGAGTGGACATCGTTTATAACTTCACCCTCCAGATCGGCCTCGGATGCCTCCTCTAGAAGATCCATGAATGAGTTCATATTGTCAATCACACTGTCCATCTTGTGGGTCAGATCTTCTACTGAGTTCTTTAGCTCATGGGTAGATTCAGTCATATCATTGACGATTTTCTGGTTCGACTTCATTATATCAAGAACATCTCTGACAAGTTCGTCGTCGGCCGAACCTCCTGTTCCGTTTGTTTCGATTTCGTCAATTCTTCTCTCCAGCTTTCTGATAGGACCTACCGGAACTACCTCGTAGTCATCTCCGGCATCTCCACCGCCTAACTCTACCTCGTCTTTGGACATAATAGTATTACCTAGAGATTATTTATCGAAATCGGATTATAAAGGTAATTAATCTGGCTTAGAAGAAAGAGAAGGAGCAGGATGAGGATTGCTTACATCATTCCTCCCATTCGAAACTCAACGAGGAGTTTCTGTAAGAACGGCATGATTACATCATGCCGCCCATTCCACCGCCGGGCATTCCACCCGGAGCTCCTCCAGGTCCGCCTGGTGGGCCGCCGGCTTCATCTCCTCCGCTTCCTGATGCTGAGATAACATCGTCGATTCTGAGAATCATTTCTGCTGCTTCTGAAGCGCTCGATACTGCCTGGGTCTTGGTCTGCTGTGGTTCTACTACTCCTTCGTCGAACAGTTTCTGTGATTCACCTGAAGTTAGTTTGTTTCTGAGATCGACAAGTGTGTCGATCGGGTCGAATCCTGCGTTCTCGGATAGTGTTCTTGGAACGATCTCCAGGGCGTCTGCGAATGCGTTTATTGCGAGCTGTTCTCTGCCTCCAACTGAGTCAGCATAGTCTCGTAGTTCCTGTGCGAGTTCGACTTCGGTTGCGCCTCCTCCGCCGACTACTCTTCCGTTCCGCAGAGCCGAGGATACACCTCCGATAGCGTCTTCCATTGCTCTTTCGATTTCGTCTACTACATGTTCTGTTCCTCCTCTGATCAGGATTGAGACTGATTTGGCTTCCGGGCAGTCCTGGACAAATGTCATGGCTGATCCACCGATCCTTCTCTGTTCAACGGCTCCTGCCTCTCCTAGATCCGAGTTTTCTATCTCTGTAATTGATGTTACTATGTTTGCATTGGTTGCCTTGGCGAGCTTGTCCATGTCGCCTGAGGAAACCCTTCTGACTGCGTAGATTCCTTTCTTCGCAAGGTAGTGCTGTGCGATGTCGTCTATTCCTTTCTGGCATAGAACGACGTTTGCTCCGGCTTCGTCGATTGCCTCTACCATTTCCTTGAGCTGTTCTTCTTCCTGTTCTACGAAGTTCTTCATCTGGTTTGGGTCGGAGATCGAGATTTCTGCGTCGGTTTCAGTCTCCTTGACTTCGATCGCCGAGTCCAGAAGTGCGATGTTTGTGTCTTCTACTGTGTCAGGCATACCGCCGTGGACTTTCTCCTTGTCGAGGATTACTCCTTTTACAAGCTCTGTGTCTTCTACTGATCCCCCTTCGTTTTTCTCTACCTTGATCATATCCCGATCGATTGCGAAACCTGACTCTGTCTCTTCTGCTACCCCCTCAACTGCGTCGACTGCGATTGTTGCGAGATAGTCTCTGGCTGTTTCAGCTGATTTTCCTGTCATTGCTGTCATCGCCACTCTTTCAAGCACATCGTTGTCGTCAAGGTCAACTTCTTCAGCTATACTGTCCAGTAATTGAACAGACTTTTCCCGGGCGAGCCTGTATCCTTTGGTTATTACTGTTGGATGGATCTCTTGGTCTAAAAGGTCCTCGCTCTGCTTGAGTAGTTCTCCTGCAAGCACTACTGCGGTGGTTGTTCCGTCCCCGACTTCTTCTTCCTGTGTCTGTGCGACTTCGACCATCATCTTGGCTGCGGGATGGTCTAGATCCATTTCTTCTAGTATTGTTACGCCGTCGTTCGTTACGACTAGGTCTCCTATGGAATCGACCATCATCTTGTCCATTCCTTTCGGACCAAGTGTTGTTCTTACAGCTTTTGATACTGATTTACATGCAGAAATATTGTTTTCCTGTGCGTCTTCGCCTGTTGTTCGTTCAGCGTCTTCAGACATGATGAAGACAGGCTGTCCTCCAAGTCCTGGCATTGTTATGATTCACCTATTTTTGTTGATGTGTGTAAAAATATTAAAAGTTGATTGGAAGCCAGAGAATTTCCAAAACTGAAAAACCAGAAATTTGCTTTCTAGACTCTCTTCTCAAGCTCTTCCTGGAGAATCCCTGATACAGTGTTTCCATCTGCTTCAACTCTTCCCATTACCAGTCCCATCAGTGCTCCTTGAGCTCTCATCCCTTGTTCTTCGATCATTCCCTCTTTTTCATCAAGAACATTCTGGACTACTTCCCGGATTTCTTCTTCGCTAGTCTTAGATTCTGCTACTTTCTCGATCGCCTCTTCTGGAGGCATGTGAACCATTTTCTCCAGAACTTTCTCAATGTCTCCTTTGGCAATTAACTCGTCTTCAAGCGCTTCAAATAGAGACTTGAAGTGTTCCTCAGCCAGTTTTTCCACTTTTACTCCTTCTGATTCTAGCCGGGAATAGGTGTTTGTCAGAGTGTTTGCAGCAAGTTTTGGATCGAATTTCTGCTTCAGCTCCTCAAATATCAACAGTTTTTCGGAGCGTACAATCTGTGATGCTAGTTCCTCTCCAATTTCCTTCGAGTACTTTTCTTCTCTTTCTTCCAGAGTATCCGGGAGATTATTTTCAATCTCTTTGATTCTTTTATCTGATACCTGAATTGGCGGTATATCGGTTTCAGGATACATTCTCGCAGCTCCGGGTAAAGGACGAGAGTAACTGGTGGTGAAGTCCTGTTCCGCACTTCTGGTTTCCTCAGGAATTTTTCCTTCATAAAGCATCTCTGCTCTTCGCTTTACTTCCTGCGCTGCTTTCTTCGCCTTCTGTTCTTCCGCTGCAATTATTGCTATTACATCTTCTTGCTCTTTATCAAATATATCCGCAAGTTCTTCAAACTCTTCTTCCAGTCCGTATCCACCGATATCTTCATCCGTGTGAATTATTCCTCTTGGACCCTGGTTTCTTGCGTAGTCGACAAGTTCCTTTGCCAGGTATCTTTCTCCGGAAATCTTCTTTTTCATCTTCCCGGTCATTTCCGGTAGTTTCAGTGCGTAGACTGCGCCATCATTCTCCAGAACTGCCGAGACTATTTCATTATCTGTTCCCTCAAATACGTAAGTTACGTTGTCGCCTGTTACTTCAGAATCTGAGTCTAGATTCTCACCTAGCTCAACAAGGTTCTTCTGTCTCTCAACTTCAAGTTCAATTAGTTTGTCGATATTTCTGACATCTTGGAATCCCTTGATTTCAACTCTTGCACCATCTTCAATTGAAATATTGACATCCTGCCTTATCGTTCCAAGTCCTCTTCTGGCTTTTCCGGTTGAGCGAAGAAGCATACCGATTTTCTCAGCGACTTCTCGGGCGTGTCCCGGATTCTTGATTGAGGCGTCTGTTCCTACTTCGATAAGTGGTACTCCCAGCCGGTTAAGATCATATACCGCTTTCTCCTGTGTTCTTTCATGTATTCCGGCGGATTCCTCCTCCAACTCAATATCTTCGATTGATACTGTTCCGGACTCTGTTTCCAGTTCTCCGTCCAGCCCTATCATGGCGGTTCTCTGGAATCCTGAAGTGTTGGAGCCGTCGATCACCATTTTACGCATAACCTGTATCTCTGCCGGGATCTCTGCTTCTACCATCTGTGTGAATATCAGCGCAGTTTCTAGGGCTTCCTCGTCCATTTCATGGGGTGGTTCTTCGTCAATTTCGACGAGACAGTTGTTTCTCTTGTAGTAGTTGTAGACAAACTTTCTATCCTTCATTTCTTCGACTTCTGCTGCATGGTCTTTTCCTCCAGATTCGCCTTTTACAGCTCGCAGGTATCTCTTTACTTGTGAGTCTGCTGCCTCGTCTTCGAGATCGATTGGGCAGTGACAGAACAGTTTGGTCTCGGTTGCCAGCTGCTGGTGAATCTCGATTCCGCACCTGAAGCCGAGTTCTTTGTAGTTCATTTTTCTAGGAATTCGTCTGCTAGTTCAATTAAATCTTCTCTATCGGTTTTTCTCTTACTGAAGATTCTTAGTTCAAGTCCATGATCAGCTACTTCGCTGTATGCACTAACTTTTCCATCTTCTCTGTAGAATTCATTGACTTTGATAATACCGTGATAACGGGAGTCGACAGCTGATTCTATACCCATTATTTCCACTGTTTCTAATTCTGTATTTTCTGCGGCGTAATCGAAAAAGTCCTTTGCGGTATCCGGATCTTCAAATTCTACGCCGTATTCAGTCGGCTTGTGTCTGTTTTTCTGTTTGGTTGCCAAGATGCTTCACCTTTTCTTCTAGTGCTTTTATTGTTCCTTCATTTTTAATTAGATGATCGCTCAGCGCCATTATGTTTCCAACTCCGTTCCCCAGTTCCCGCCAGTCCCGGTCTTCGAATTTTTGGCCTTCTACATCTTCTTCTCTCTGGCGTTCTTCTCGCCTCTGTTTCCGGGTTTCACGGCTGCTCCATACTGCTATTATATTTATTTCTTCTTCCGTCTCTTCTTCAAATCTCTTTTTTTCTTCCCAACCCCTCATCCCGGTTATCATGATTTTCTCGTTTTCATCTATTATTTCTTCAAGGTAGGGAACAGATAGTTGAGCGATCGCATCCATTCCGTGTTCGTCTCTCATTGAGTTGACAAAGTTTCCCTCGTTTCCAGATTCTATATCTCTCTTTCTCATCTCTATCCTTACTACTTCACCCATGTCAAGAACAGTGTATCCTTTTTCTTCCATTATATCGGCTACTGTTGTCTTGCCTGATAGAGGCATTCCTGTTACTCCTAGGATCTCAGGAATCGGAATACACCTCGTTTCTCTTTCTTTTTCTGTTTTATCTGTTCTCTTACCATGTTTTTCGCTACCTGGTACTCGGTGAAATCCTCTATATCCTCTGCTTTGACACCGGCTAGGTTGATTATTCTCTCCGGGTTGTCAAGCTCCATGTTGTTGTCGTATCCCTCGCATAACGCAAACTCTCTGAGTATGTTTCTCAGTCTCTGCTTGTTCCCGTTTTCAAGGAATTTCTTGGCTTTTCTGTCGAATTCGTCTAGACTGTGTTCACTCATTGTAGATCGATCGTTCCTGTGTCTCCCCTGCAATATTGCTCTTGAAAATTCGTTCTGCATCCTCCAGGTCTCCCCCTTGACCCAGAGACCACATCAGTTTGACATAAGCTAGTTCCGGGTGCATATCTTTTGCCTCAATTACTCCGGTCTCTTTGATCTTGAGTCCGGCGTCATACACGTTCATGTTGGTTCTGCCGTATATACATTCTGAAGACATTACTACGACTGCGTTTTCAGTTATCTCTTCCACTTTTTTGAGTATCTCTTTGTGATGCTCTGTCTTACTGTCGAATGAGTTTACAGGCATGTGTCCCAGTCCTGTTCCCTCAATTATAACACCGTTATACCCCTTTTTCTTTATCCAATCTAGTTCTTCTGGTTCCATCCCCGGTCTTATCTTGATATATCCTATTTGAGTGTCAAGATCAAATTTCGGGTCATATTCCTCGTTGTTGTCTATTTTACTTTCTATTTCTACCGTGTCTTTTCGATAGTCTACCGACCCAATTCTCTGTGCGTTA
>PXPD01000051.1 GCA_003009815.1 Nanohaloarchaea archaeon SW_4_43_9
TCAGCTTTTTGGTCAAGGAATGACTGTCCTTTCTCTGTGATCTTTCTTCCTTCTCCTTCTTCCTCTTCAACTAGTCCTGCTTCTTCGAGGTTCTGGAGTGCTGTTCGGATTACTTTGCCTGATGCTTTCTCGTGGTGCTCTGGTCCGTGTCCGTTGTTTTTGTTTCCTCCGTAGATAGTTCTCAGTTTTGATACTCCTAGCGGTCCATCCATATAGATTTTTCTCAGAACGGCCGCAGATCTGATGTGGTACCAGTTATCCTGTTGTGGAGGTCTTTCCTTATGAACTCCGGTTTTCACAAACTGTGTCCATTCAGGGGCTTCAAACTTTTCCCCTAGTTCCTTCGCAGTCTCCTTGATCAGGGGCTCTGCTTTTACATCGTATACAGTTGTCATACAAGGAACAGTTAGTTCAAAAACTTTTAAATGGACTCATAGAGGAACAGGTTTAACCAGTTTTAACTTCGTGGCAGTGCCTGCATCTAGCCTGATATTTTTCCTTTCCTCCGACATCAACAGTTGGAGCGTCAGCATGAGCGGGTTCGCCATTGATCAACCTCTGGTTTTTTGTCGCTGGTTTACCGCATTCTGTGCAGATCGCTCTCAGCTTGTCAATATACTCGGCTGATGCCATTAGACTTGGAACAGGTTCAAAGGGTTCTCCTCTGAAGGTCTGGTCAATACCCGATACAATCACTCTCTTTCCTCCATCTGCCAGCTGCTGACATCTTTCAACAAGTGATTTATCGAAAAAGTTAGCCTCGTCAATAGCAATTACATCAGCCTCTAAATTGGAGAAAACAGAGTCTATGTCTTCGTCCTGATCTACAACATAGGCTTTCCATTTCGAGCCATTATGAGAGCCTACTTCCTCCTCACTGTAACGATCATCAATAGAGGGTTTGAATACTTTTACATCCTGACCGGCGATCTCAGCTCTCTCGATCCTTCTGATCAGTTCCTCGGTTTTACCTGAAAACATTGAACCGGTTATAACCTCAATGTGTCCATCAGTCTGTACCTCTGTAGAAGCCATCAGGAGAATTTGAGTAGATAACTCTTATTGGTGTTACGATGATGGAGAAAGATTTGAGGAAAGGAAATTAAATGAGAATAATTACTTCAGGAAGTCAGTCTCCAATCTTTTCTCCTCAACTTCCTCTTCAAGATGATCTCTGAACTCGTCTACTGTGAAGCCTCGATCCTCATTTTCCTCCCGGTCTCTAACCGAGATTTCTCCTGCTTCTTCCTCATCGCCTCCAACAATTATCATATAAGGAACTCTATCATCGTGAGCTGCCTGAATTTTCTTTCCAACGGTCCAGCTTCGATCCTCCACTTCAACCCGGAAATCAGAAAGCTTCTCCTGAACTTGTCGGGCATAATCTAGGCTGTCATCCGAGACCGGTAGAACCCTCACCTGCTCAGGGGCTAGCCATGTCGGGAAATCTCCGGCAAAGTGCTCTATCATAACTCCCATGAAGCGCTCTATAGAGCCTAGAATCGCTCTGTGGATCATAACGGGATAGTGTTCCTCGTTGTCTTGTCCCACGTATTTCAGGCCGTAGTTTCTAGGAATTACAAAGTCTAGCTGGACGGTTCCGAGCTGCCATTCTCTTCCGATTGCGTCCTCCACTTCGACGCCGATTTTTGGACCGTAGAATGCTCCTTCTTCTGGTTTTTCTTCGTAGTTGTCCACTTTTTTATTCAATGCGTTTCGCAGAGATTTCTCGGCTTCTTCCCATATTTCATCCGGCCCTTGTGCCTTAGGAGGCTTTGTTTCAAGTATGAAATTGACCTCGAAACCGAACTCTCTGTACATTTCTATTATCGTCTGGAGGTGTTTCTTGACCTCTTCCTCAATTTGGTCTTTCCGGATATAGGCATGACCATCATCCTGGGTCATACCTCTTACCCTGAGGAGGCCGGAAAGCTCCCCGCTCTGCTCATTTCTATATACCATTCCGAACTCGGAGAGCTTGATCGGTAGTTCCCGGTAGCTTCTTTTACCTGAATCGAATACATGAGAGTGATTGGCGCAATTCATAGGTTTTAATCCGTATTCGATATCGTCTTGCTCCCAAGCAAACATTTCTCCCTCTTTCTTGAAAGCCTCGTAATGCCCGGTTTTCTTCCAAAGATCCGCTTTGTTGAGTTCTGGGGTCCAGACTTCTTCGTATCCCAGTTCCTCATTTTTTTCTCTTATATATTTCTCCAGTTCTCTCCTGGTTATCATTCCATTTGGGTGATAGTGTGCGCATCCTGGCGAGTGTTCTGGAATTGAGAATAGGTCCATTTCTCTACCGATCTTTCGATGATCCCTTTTCTCGGCTTCTCTTCTTTTTTCGAGGAAGTCCTCCAGATTTTTTTCGGAGTCAAAAGCTGTTCCATAAACACGGGTAAGCATTTCATTTCCCTCGTCGCCTCTCCAGTAGGCTCCTGCGATCTCCAGGAGTTTGAATCCTCCGATTTCGCCTGTTGAGGAGACATGAGGTCCTTTACAGAGATCCTTGAACTCCCCTTGTTTGTAGAAAGAAACTTCTTCTCCTTTCCCTGCTTCTTCCTCAAGGATTTCTTTCTTGT
Organism: Nanohaloarchaea archaeon SW_4_43_9; assembly: GCA_003009815.1. Lineage (GTDB taxonomy): Archaea > Nanohalarchaeota > Nanosalinia > Nanosalinales > Nanosalinaceae > SW-4-43-9. The sequence goes on from PXPD01000051.1 coordinate 2,583, forward strand.
ATCTGTTATCTTCGAAAAATTCTTCTGCGTTCTTCCTTGAAACTTCTTCTCTTTCGATTTCCAGGTCTTCTTCAACTATTTTCTGCATTTCCTCCTCGATTGTTGGAAACTCTTTCTGATCTAGATCTATTCCATCAATATCGTAGTAGAAACCTTTGTCAGTCCACGGACCTATTGTCAGTTTTACATCATCGCCGTAGACTCTTTTCAGCGCTTGGGCAAATACATGTGCTGCCGAATGCCTGAGGACATCAATATATTCATCACTCTGATCTGTGACAATTTCAATTTTATCTCCGTCACTCACTCCCTCTTCTTTGGCTACAAGTTCGCCATTGATTTTTCCGGCGACTGTTGCGTCCCCGAGGCCCGTCCCTATCTCGTAGGCTACATCTTCGACCGTTGCATTTTCATCCACTTCTAGCTTTGATCCATCAGGAAGCTCTACTTCAATGCCCATACTGGAAACCGCGTGGAGAATTATTAATTACGTTTTGCTTCAAGAGTGAAGGATCAACTCTATTTTAGAGAATAAAAAAGAAAATGGGAAATTGGTGTAAGGGCTCAAAGTGGTGGTGCAGCACCGAGCGTTAAAGTACTCATTATAGCCGCTGTAGCCCCTATGACTACAAGTACAAGCAGCACCATTGGCAAAATTATGGACATTCCTGCCTTGAAAGAGCTTAATCCATGGAAGTACTGAACTGCACGGTACTCTATCTGGAGCGCCCATAGACCCAACAAGGGATCCAAGGACAGTTACTCCTGCAATTGTCCCTATCAGTGCTAGGTATGAAATAGCTGTTGCCACTGGAGCGACCACTGATGCGTACTCCACTGCAGCCAGTGTCTTTGTGAATCCTCTACCTCCAAACAAGTAGACAAATACATGGACTAAAGCAGCTATTAAAGCATATACTATAAGTCCTCCAACTGTTGTCTGGAGAAATCCTGTTGCCAATCCAATAGGACTTAAAGAGGCAGTTGGAACTGCAACTCCTGATATAACTCCTGCCAAGAAATCCAGTACTCCAGCAATCACAAGCGACATAACAGCGAACTTGAGAGGATAACCTAAACCATTCATTCTCTGCTCCTGCTGAAAATGTTTTGCTGGAGAAGTAAATACTGATTTGCCCGTCCTAAGCCATTCAGATAATAGATTCATCAATCATTCTTTGCAGACTCTGAGATTTAAAGGTAAGGGAAGGAAAGATTCGTTATGATCAAAGTCCTCAGGCTCGGACATAGAAGAGGAAGAGACGATAGAATCTCAACTCATGTCGGCCTAACAGCAAGGCAGTGGGGGGCAGATGAAATAGTTTTCGCCGGTGAGAAGGATGAAAACATGATGGAGAGCCAGAGAGATATTATTAATCGGTGGGGTGGAGATATCGAGCTGAGATACACTGAAGAGTGGAAAAAAGAGATCAAGGCTTTTGACGGATTGAAATTACAGCTTTCAATGTACGGGAGGAAGATAGGAGAGAAACTAGACGAGTTGAAGCAAGAATACGAAAGTAGAGGCGATATTCTGGTAATCGTTGGAGCGGAAAAGGTGGATCGCTGGGTCTATGAAAATGTTGACTACAACATCTCAGTTGGAAACCAGCCTCATTCCGAGATTGCGGCTCTTAGTGTTTTTCTTGACAGGTTAAGAGGTGGTGAAATCAAGGATAGTTTTAAGGGGGCTGAGATAGAGATTGAGCCTAGTGAGGATAGAAAACTGACTAGAGAGAAATAAATACCCTAGGAGAGGGCTTACCAGAGCTCAGTCGAGCATAAAGCAGACTTAGACTGAGGAATCAAAGAACTTCAGAATTTCTTTTACGTACTAAAGAGTAATAAAAGTAAGGGATCAATGGGTAATTGATCCATATGGACGAAAAAACTCTTCAGGAACAAATCACTGAAGCCTTCGAAGATGGAGGTTATCAAACATTACAAGATAAAAACCTGATTAATAAAAACGAGGAAGAGCTTCTACAGAGAGAAAGGGAGAATGAAGGAAATCCTAATTCTGAAACAAATACTTACCCGGTAGTAGAAGACAAAGCTCATGAACCCGGCTTAAGAGAAGTCGGTGCACCTGTAGAAACTAGGACAGAATCTGTTGAAGAGCAAGCCTTTACAGAGATTTACAGGACCGTAGGTTACAATGCAGATCAGGAGGGATTTACAGCATATCCTGTTGAACTCGCAGGCATAATAAATATAGAAAATAATGGTGCTGAATTGGAAGTAAACTATCAGTTGGTAAAGGATAGAGTCGGGAAAAAGAGAGATCAGGAACTGGGCCTAACTCTCACTGAGGAGGATGAAATTCAAGGCCTCCTAACCCCTTCAGAGCATGTAGGCGTTGAGGTAGAATCCAGTTCTGATTATATCGAAGTCGGACTCTCTTACAGTACGGAAGAATTGACTGAAGGCAGTAGAGAAGCAGCAGAGAAGCTTGAGGAAATCGAGAATTACCTAGATGTAAGGTAAGTCACTCAGGACGGTGAGGTTTAACCTCAAATCTCTTCCCTTCCTCTCCCAACTCCACATTTTCAAATTCTTTCCCTGCTTCCTCTTTTAGTTTTTCTTCTTCACCTCTGTACCTCCGAGAGAAATGGGTAAGTACGAGCTTTTCGACATCTGCTTTTCTCGCAATCTCACCAGCCTGTTTCGCAGAGGTATGGTTTTTTCTCTCTTCAATATCCTCATGAAGACAGGTCGCTTCTTGGATAAGGAGATCGGCATTCTCTGAATTTTTGATAAGATTGTCACACTTCGAGGTATCACCCGAGTAAACAATTTTTCGCCCAGGTACTTTCTCTACGACCTGGTCCGGTTTAACTGTCTGGTCTCTCCATTCGATAGATTCTCCGGCTTTAAGATCTCCGATTTTCGGCGTGCTTTCAAGTCCGAACTTCTCCATCTTCTCCTTATTTGCCTTAACCTGTGAGCTCTCTTCAAACACATAACCGAAGGCGTTCACACCATGTTCAACTTCGAAAGGATATACTTCGTAGCCATCCCCGGCAATGACATCACCTTCAACTAAATCCTCTACGAATATATCGTAGCTACGTTTAAAGTAGCCGGTATCCAGTATTCTATCAGTGAATTCTTCAGTTCTTGGAGGGCCGTAGATATAGAGAGGTCTTTCTCTTCCTTCCATTTCAAGTGTCTGGATCAAACCGAGAAGTCCCGAAAAGTGATCGGCGTGCCAGTGGCTGATGAAAATTCTGTCAATCTTCATTAACCCCAGCTTGTCCATCATTATTCTTCTCTGAGCGCCCTCACCGCAATCGAAGAGAATTCTCTCTCCCCGGTAATTTATCATGTTACATGCAAGAGCTCTCTCTCGAGTAGGTACAGCACTTGATGTTCCGACTGTCCAGATATCCATAGAAGAAATTAATCATGTAGCTTTTTGATTTCAACCCCGCAACTGCAAAAATTATATAAGTACTAAGAGGTAACAAATATATATGAAGATCGGTCGACACAAACCGATAGACAGCAACGGAAGATACGTTGCTACATTTGGAAGATCAAAGAAGCTGAATCTTGAACAAAATACGCTTCTCGGAGTTACAGATACAGAAACCGGTAATTACACATGCCTAGACAGATTGGCCGGAACCCTTTACGAAGACCAAATTTTCAGCGCCCTGAACAGAACAAAGTATAGCAAGAACCTAGACGAGATAAATCCTGTTAAAGACAGATATCATTCCGAGAAAGAGCTTGAACTCGTAGTGGAAGGTCTAGAAATATCTAGAGACCAACTTGTCGACCAATACGGAATTGAAGGTGCTTTCGAAATGCTTGAAGCAGGTCATCCTAAGTCAACAGAGGCTGATGAAAACGCGCTTTCTGACTCAGCGAAGGCCAGAAAGAAATCAAGGCACTTTTACTAATCAATCAAGTATATGTACCGAGTCAAGTTCTTATGAACATAGACACCAAATTCAGGCTCTAAACCATTCAGAGATTCTTGATCTGACATGAAAACAACTTTATCCGCTAACTCCGGAGCTACTTCAATAAACTTCTCAACAGGGTCACCTTCTTTCCTAGAAGCCTGACCATACGGAAGATCTGTGATAACTGCATCAAACCCCTGATCAAAAATTTCATCGACCTTAGAAATCTCTCCCTGTCGAATATCATGGTTAATAACACCATAGATTTCAAGATTTTCACGAGCTCCTTCGACCATTTCCTGCTGTACATCCAGACCATGTATATCTATACCACAAAGACCCGATTCAATCAGTATACCCCCGGTTCCGCAGAAAGGGTCAAGAATAGAATCTCCTGCAGAAACCTCTGAGAGATTGACAAGTACCCGGGCAAGTACCGGGTCAAGTGAAATAGGTGAGGAAAAAGGTCTTTCCTGATTTTTCCGTCCTTCAAACAGGCTTCTGTCTACATTCTCAATCATTCGAGCTATAAAGTAATTATCAGCAATTTTATAGACTTTAATAACCTCATCAGGGTCTTCAAGATCAACAATGTTTCCCTCTGTCTCTAGAGTTTTACCTAATTCTTTCTCTACATTAGCTTCCGAACATTCCGATCTTACCGCAAATGATTTCTGAGGTCGATAACTTATCTCTAAGTCCTCCGATACTTCTATAACTTCTGCAGCTTCATGTACAAGAGCCAATCTCTTCAACTGCCGTGGCTCCGCTCTAGTAAGAGCGTATCGATTGACCCAGATAGGCTGTCCACCAACATTTTGAGATTGAAGAAACCCTCTAAGCTCTGCACGCGCAAGTTCGAGATTATCTCCTGCAAGCCGATATATATAGATTAATCACCACCCCTGAGAGAAAGAAGCCCGAGATAACCTATGACAAGACTAGGCCAGTAAATCATAAGCCGTAGCAGTATAGCTGCAGCAGCGGCAGTAGCAAGACTTAAATTCAAGAAGAAAGATATCAAGCCGGAATGTGCTGCTTCAGCAACACCTGAACCTCCTGGAGTGGGAGCAAAACTTGCTATAGAACCAAATGCTAATACAAAATAGAGGGGTGCAAAATCAGTTTTCACACCTAAAGAAAACAACACCAAGTACAGAGCTATTACTCTAAAAATAAATTCCAGATGAACAATTACCGCTGTAACAACAAGATGCTTTGGATCCTCCCCAATCGTTTCAAATGCCTTCTCAACTCCTTCAAAGCGCTTCTCCAGCCCTTGATAAATCTTTTCACCTCTACCTAATATCCCAACTAAAATCCCTAAAATACGCAATATAGCGTTTTCTATAGTTCCTGATCTGAACCAGAGAAGATAAGCTAAGGAAGAACCCACTAAAATCATTAGAAGAGCAGCAAATAGGAACTGTGTGAGAAGACCGTTTACACCTCTTAGAAACAGCATGTATACAACCCCGCCTGACAAAAATGTTATAATAGGAACCGAATTAACAAGATCTGCCGACAAAACCGTTGAAAAGGCCTCCTCATACTCCAGCCCTGTATTTTCTTTAATTACATAAGCCATGAACGGTTCTCCGCCAAACTGGCCGATCGGCGTAATAGCGTTCAAAAACTGTCCTCCAAGAAACATTCTCAGGGACCTGAAATAAGATATATTCTCCCCCATTTTATTCAGAAATCTATACCATGTGAAACTGTAGATAGATAGAGGCAAAATTCCAAAAATTAAGGCAGGTAGAAGATAAAACAAATTCGCCCTACCTAGAGCCTCCAGAAATAATGAAACATTCGCAAGATAAATTAAACCAAGAAGTAGAAGAGTTGAAACACCAAACCAGAGAACCTTAGTGATTTTAGAGTTCATCTATATCAACCTCTAATCTCAGAAATCGAGCCTCTAATATATCTTTCAACTCGGCAGTTTTTAACCATAGGTATCTAAGCGGCCCGCCCTCTAATGAGGAGTCCATAGTTCGAAAATATGGTCGGTCTTTTTAATGACTGTTCAACAAGAATGATCGAATTGAAATAACTTCGTCCTTAGCAATTTTTTATGGTTGAGAAAAAAGAGGTCAGAGAACAGCTGAAACAGGTCATAGATCCAGAACTGGATGTTAACATAGTTGATTTAGGACTAATCTATGAGATAGAAGTAGATGAACAGGAAAACATAGATATCTTAATGACCTTGACCACACCTGGCTGTCCTCTACACGGCGTATTTGACGAGCTGGTAAAGAAAGAGGTAAATAAGCTCGATCCAGGAGATATTGAGGTAGAACTGACCTTTGAACCACGGTGGACGCCCGAGGAAATGAGCGATGAGGCAAGAAATGAAATAGGTAATATTCCCGGAATGAATGTTTTCTAGACTAGAGGCACAATATACTGTTTAAACTTATCAAAAGCCGGTCTAAAAGTTCCGGACTATCTAAATGAACATGAAAATTATTTAAAACATTTTTGACTACTCCAGAACTGCAACAAAAACTTTTCTCGGGTAAAAGTTTAGTTTTATAAATCGAGTCACACAAAAATAAAATAACCGTTAAAAGCTCTTTAAGGCCTTCAATAGCTCTTAAAGAGATTAAAGACGGTCAATAAACTTTTGATAAATTAAACAGCTTTGAAACAAACCTCAAGGTGATAAATATCTGGAAAAGAATCGAAAAACATGAAACGGATCGAAAACCACGCAAGTGGAAACATCAAAAATCAGGAGAAACGGTCGAAGTCAGGAAGTTCAAAAACGGTACATGGGATACATTCCACGAAGATACATTGATAGAAAACTATGACCGCAAGGAAGAAGCAATAGAACGCGGAAACAAACTTGTAAGTTCAAGCTAGTGTTTTTACTCAAACAATTTTCAAAGACAACTTTTCTTTTTTACTGCTTTCGCGGTTTCCGGGATCAGTGACGGATGTGGCGATGCGGAGGAGGGGGTTAGAAAGTCGGTTGCACAACAACCGACCAACACGCATCATGAAAAAACAACTATGACAAACTACGACAGTTCCGACATAAATCGAAGAATTCGACATTAGCTCCCAAGGCACAGCAGACCGGATAGTAACACATCAATCATACAGCATCCCAAGCAGAGAACAAGAAGAAATGGACGACCGGTAGCCAAACTGACAGGACAAATAATAACCAACCGCTAAGCCCCTACCCTTTTCTATACATTTTTCTTACTTTGTCCCAGTTAGCCTGTGATTCTGGACCGAAAGGAACTTTGAATTGCTTCTGTAAAGCCTGAGATGTAACAGAATAACTCATGATATCAGGAGAAGCAGTATGGGGTAGGCTTAACTTGTGGCCAAGTTCATGTATTATCAAGTTAGTTAACCAGGTCTGGTCATCTAGCCTTGCTGCGAAGACTATATCATCGAGACTGCCTTCGAAACTTACCCCTGATGCGTATTCCACCTTAAAATCTGCTGCTATGATTTTGATAGCCCCGTTGCCAAATACTTCCTTAATGTTATCAGGAAAGCAATCGTTTAAGCACTCCTCTATTTCATCAATCCTCTCAACAGAATTAATTTTAAGCCCATCGGCATCATTTGCCACTACTGTGGTGTCATCTATCAATTGTTGGAATTTATCAGCTCTTTGTTCTACCTCCTTCAAGTGGTCTTCTGGTATCTCCGACCTTGAATATTCGCTTCTTTCAAGAAAAGTTTCTAGACTAGGTCTTAAGTTGTGCCAGTGTGTCCTGAACTGAACTCCTTTAAGGCTGTTAATAGATTCCTCTATCTCTCTGGCTACTTTCTGCCCATTATATTTCTGATTGTCTTCTCGGAAGTATATATTGAATATATGAACATCTGTAGGATTTCCATTCAAGGAGTTCTCTATTGCTGGTTCATATCCTCCTATGGCTTTTGGGTTCATAAATTCTAGCTGTCCTGTTGATTCTTGCCTGAAGACATTTAAGGCGGTATCTAAGCCTGTCCAGCCTCCAAGCGCAGCCCCCATACCTTTGAGAAGACCACGTCTTGATACTCCACGACTTACTTCAAGGTTATATCTCTCGTTGATATACTCTTCCACCATTTCAACTGATTCTCTAACCAAGCTTATCTGTTGCTCTAATTCCTCCTGATTAGTGAAGTAGTTCTTCTGATTCATTTCCTCCAGCTTCTCAAGCCTGGAGATAATACCTTCATATCCGTTGTTAATGAACTTGTAAAGTTTCTTTAGCTCCGATAAGTCTCGCTCTTTAGCTTCTTCTGCAAGCTCTTCCCTTTCTTGAACGATTGATTCCAGTTTTTCATCTACTTCTTCAAGCCTTTCCAGATTGCTTACAAGGGTTGGAAGCCTGTCTTCTTCCTCGTCCAGTTTTTGTTTCAGTTCGGGCGATTGCCGTATAGTTTCCAAATTTTCAAGCTCTTCTTGTTCTGACTTAAGGTGCTGAACTAAACTTTGTATCCTGCTTATAGCCTGTCTTTCTTCTTCCAGCTTCTCCAAGAAACGAGCCGAATCTTCTTGCCTCTGGTTAAACTCTTGGAAAATCTCTTCCTCCTCCTGTTCCAATTTTTCAAAAATTTCGAAGATTTGCTCTGAGTTCTCCACCACTTCTTGCCAACCAGCCTGGTAGAGGTCGATATTTGGGGATTCACCAGGATTCTCTATGGAATTAAGGAGGCGGATCAAGCCATTTCCTATTTCTTTCAGAGGCTCAAGACAGGCTTCAATCTCTTTCAGGCTCTTTACCTTCCACTCCAAGAAATCTTTAGAACTTTCCAAGACACTATCTAATTCTGAGTCATCAAAGGTTAGAAGGTCAAGTAGTTCTTTTTCAAGGTCGAGTAATTCTCTTTCCAACTGTTCCTCTTCAGAGAGAACCTCCTCGGTCTCATACCTAGGATTCTCTCCTCTTTTCGACCTTGATTTTAAGCTATTAATCTGGCGATCAACCTTATTCTCCAAGTCTTCCTCTTTGTCCTCTCTCGATAGTATATTTTGAATTCTTTCTTGCAAGACCATAATAACTAATTGAACTTCTCCTAAAAAAAGGTTGAACAAAAACTGAATCTAATTGCAGTTTACCTGATTAACTCTGTCTACACGCCAACAGGAATGCGGTGTCCGGGACTCGAACCCGGGTCGCTGGCTGTCTTCTGATTAAAACTCAGGCTCTCTTCAAAAGAGATGTCCCCGAAGGGGACATGGCTTGTTGCGTGCCCACCGAGCGTAACCAGTGGAAGGCCAGAGTCTTAGCCGCTGGACCAACACCGCTTGACTGTGTAGATGGGTTTGCTCGTTATTTTCTTAAATAAGTTGGATGGGATTTGGTTGAGTTTTTTCAAGCTTTAGAGTGATAGTATAGTATGGATCAGGACAAATACCAGGATTACCTCGCGGACAAGGCGAAGGAGCTTCTGGAAGAGCAGACCTCGGACCCGGAAGAACGTGAGACAGAAATCGAAACTCAAGAGAATGAAAGAGACATTATAGAAAAGGCAGAGGAGGAAGGAAAAAGCAAGATTCCGGCTGCTTTTGATCCAAGAGAGATAGAGCACCTGACAAATAATAGGAAAAAAATGGGCAACCAAGAGCTGAAAGAATTTCTCGAGAAAGAATCTGATCTTCAGAGAGAACTTGATGATATAGATGAGTGGAACGGTTTTTCCCGGTGGGAGGAAAGATTCATGATACAGAACAATCTGAACAGAGAGCCAGATGAGATAGCAAAAGAACTCGGAAGAAACGAGAAAAAGGTTAGACTGAAGATGAGGATGCTAGGGCTCGACGTGGAGTTCAGTGACTGACAATGTCAAATGAGGATAAAAAGAAGAAAGCTCTGGAAAAGACCAGAGAGAAGCTAAAGGAGAACAAGAACCGTGACAGGTTCATGATGAAAGCCGTAGAGTTTCTCGATGAAAGTAATAAGAACTTCAACGCCGAGATGGAAAGATTCCGGGATCTTTACTCACTACATTTCCCTGAGCTGGAGAAGGAAATCACTAAGGACGAACAACTGATAAAGATACTATCTGACGGTATAAATCGAAACGAACTTGATCCATTCTCCGAGATGGCGGAGAACTCGACAGGTTCCCTGCTTGAGCCCGCGGATGAGAAGATTCTTGAGAAAATGTACTCCAGCCTCAAGAAAAAAGTAGAACTGCGGGCTGAACTAGAAGAATATGTAGAAGAGATTGTTGAAGATGAGATGGAAAATCTTGGCACACTGCTCGGTCCTCTTCTCACCGCAAGAATCGTATCTCTGGCAGGAGGGCTGGAAGAGCTAGCAAGAAAACCAAGTTCAACTATTCAGATGCTGGGAGCTGAGAAGGCGCTTTTCCGTTATTTGAAAGGGAAGGGAACACCACCAAAACACGGTGTGATCTTCCAACACAACTTCGTCAACTCTCTACCCGAAGATGAAAGAGGTAAAATGGCTCGCTTCCTGGCGAACAAGGCTGCCATGGCTGCAAGACTCGACCAGTACGGCGAGAAGTTCAAAGGTGATCAACTGAGAGACGAATGCCAAGAAAAATACGAGGAGCTGAAGGAATGAAGGAATTTCTTTTCAAAAAACTAAAAGATCAATCACCGATGTTTTTCCGATGACTGAACCCAATATCCTACTGCTACTGACGGATCAAGAAAGATACGACTTTTCAAGTCCTGACGGAGTGGAGGTTGAAACACCCGCAATTGACAGGTTGCAGGAGGATGGCATAAGATTCGATAATGCGTACACACCGATTGGAATATGCTCCAGTGCGCGCGCATCACTCATGACCGGGCTCTACCCGCATGCACACGGCATGATGAATAACTGTCACGAAGATGACTCACTTCAGCCAAATCTTCCTGAAGATATAGACACATTCAGCGAACTGCTCGAGGAAGCAGGCTACAGTAACACATACATAGGCAAATGGCACGTCGGCCGTGATCAGACACCTGAGGACTTCGGATTTGAATATCTGGGTGGTGGCAACGACCCTGCAGACATTGACGAACCCGAGTTCAGAGAATT